>NZ_JBIVNJ010000017.1:0-153390 GCF_044753585.1 Streptomyces sp. NPDC088354
AAGCTAAGCCTTTCAGCGCCGATGGTACTGCAGGGGGGACCCTGTGGGAGAGTAGGACGCCGCCGAACAATTCTTCAGCCTCAACCCCCGAACTCTGGTTCGGGGGTTGAGGCTTTTTTGCGTACCATCGCGCCATGACGACCTATGCGATACGTGCCTCCCGTCCCGACGAGTGGCGTGCTCAGCGGGCACTGCGGCTGGAAGCCCTCAAGGACCCCGCGAGTGGTGTGGCCTTCGTCAACACCTACGACACGGAGGCGGCTTTCCCGGACGAGGTGTGGCAAGAGCGGGCGCGCACGCAGTCGTTCGTCGCGGAGACCGAGGCCGGCGATCGGGTGGCCAATGTCGCTGTGCTCGTCGAGACCGGTGAGCAGTACGACGTGCCGCAGACGCATCTGGTCGGGGTGTACGTTCGGCCCGAATTCCGCGGTGGCGCGCTGGCCTCGGAATTGCTCGGAGCGGCCGTCGCATGGTCCTGGCAGCTGCCGGAGAACGTGCGGCGGGTGCGGCTGTGGGTGCACGAGGACAACCACCGTGCGCAGGCGTTCTACAAGCGCCTCGGCTTCGTCAGGACGGGCCGGACGATGGCGTTCCCGCTGGACGAGTCGCAGACCGAGTACGAGATGGCCCTGGAACGTCCCTAGGGCATCTGCACCGCGTCGGGGATCTCGGCGAGGAGAGCCGGGGGCTGGGTGCCGAGGACGAGGCGCTTGTCGGCGCGTTGCCAGACCGGGGAGCGCCAGGGGTCCCGGGCCTGTTCGGGGGACCGGAGCACGGCCAGGGTGGGGAGCCCGGTGCTCGAACCCGTGGCGAGGAGGTCCGGGAGTTCCGGGACCGGCGCCAGGGCCGCGACGTCGTCGAGGACGAGGGTGAGTGGTGGGTCGAGCCGACCGGCGGGTGACCTGGCGGCCATGCGCCGGCCGTGCTCGACCACGCTGGAGACGAGTGCGGTGAGCAGCGGCATCGCACCCGGGTGGGTTCGCGGGTCCTCGTTGAGTTCGCCCACCACGTACAGCGTGCCCAGATCCGTCAGGAATGACTCCAGGTCGAGCGAGTCGGCGCGGCCGGGGTTGCAGGCGTCCCTGATGTGGACGGAGTTGAGCGATTCCAGGGCCCGGTGGACGAGGGCCTGGGCGGCGTCGCGGCGGTCGGCGTGGGCGTGCAGGACCGACTCCAGCTCGCCGCTCCAGCCGGGGGCGGCGCGGGTGTGGGTGCGCAGGATGCGTACGGCGTCCTGGCCGTTGCTGCCGCCCGCCCAGCGGTGGACCTGGCGGAACGGCTGGCCGTCCACCGCGGCGGCGTGCAGCCAGCAGCGCAGCAGGGTCTCGGCGGCGTCGTAGAGGGCCGCGTCGAGGCTCGCGCGGGGCCGTACGGGGAACAGCAGGGCCCGGGATCGGGTGATGGCCGTGGGGACGTCCTCGCAGCCCGTGTGGGGCGCCCAGCGCAGCCGGGCCGGGGTGTCGACGAGGTGGGCAGGGTCGAAGACGTGGACCGGTCCGAGCTTGGCGCGGTTGCCGACGGTCTGGTGGAACGTGTCGGGGTCGGCGGTGGTGACGACGACCGGGCCCGCGGCGTTGAGGACGGCCGGCTGGACCAGGCGCTTGCCCTTGTCGCCGCGCTGCGGGGCGAACACGGCGTAGGTGCGGGTGAGCTCGCGGTCGACGGAGACCTCGGCGGCCGCCGGGGGCTCGGCGCGCACGGGGGCGGGGTCGGCGTCCGCGGCGGGATCCACCGCGGGGGACGGAGCCGGCACCGGCGCCGTGGCCGTGGGGCTCTGTCTGGCGGGGCGCGGGACCAGCGGCGCGGAGCCTTGGCCGGGCGCCGTCTCCGCCGCGGTCTCTGCCGCCGCCTTGGCCGCCGCGCGGCGGGCGGCCCGGCGCAGCCTGGTGCGGGCGATGGTTCCCATGACGAAGACGGTGAGGACGAACAGCACCATCAGCTGCCCGATGAAGACGCCCCAGAAGAGACCCGACCCGGGCAGTCCCGCCGGCGGGGCGGGAGCCCAGGCCCCCGCGATGTCGTGGGGCTGGGCGATGAGGTGGCGCATGGCCAGGGGCGTCCGGGTGAAGTGGACGTCGGCCGGCCAGGCGCGGTGGGAGAGGAGCCCGGCTATCCCGGTGCCCGTCCACACCAGGATCGTCATGCCGAGCAGGAAGCCGATCACGCCCAGGATGAGGCCGTCGGGGATGCCGCCCTCACGCTCCTGGCTGCTGTGCTGTTGTCTCGCCATGGTCAGGCCACCGTTCAGGCCACCGCGTCGTCGGCCATGTGTTTGTCGAGGGAGACCGGGGGTTCGCCCTGGGTCGGATCCTCGTCGTAGTCGTTGACGGAGCCCTCGGTCATGGCGCGGTCGGTGTAGACGAGGGGGCGTTCGGTCTCGGTGATGAGGTGCTTGACGACCTGGACGTTGCCGTTGACGTCCCAGACGGCGATGCCGGGGGTGAGCGTCGGGATGATCTCCACCGCCCACCGGGGCAGGCCCAGCACCCGCCCGGTGGAGCGGGCCTCGTCGGCCTTCTGGGCGTAGATGGTGCGGGTGGAGGCCATCTTGAGGATGGCCGCGGCCTCCTTGGCGGCGGCGCCGTCCACGACGTCGGAGAGGTGGTGGACGACGGCGACGAAGGACAGTCCGAGCCGGCGGCCGAACTTCAGCAGGCGCTGGAAGAGCTGGGCCACGAAGGGGCTGTTGATGATGTGCCAGGCCTCCTCGACCAGGAAGATGCGCTTCTTCCGGTCGGGGCGGATCCAGGTGTGCTCCAGCCAGACGCCGACGATCGCCATGAGGATCGGCATGGCGATGGAGTTGCGGTCGATGTGGGACAGGTCGAAGACGATGAGTGGCGCGTCCAGGTCGATGCCGGCGGTGGTCGGGCCGTCGAACATGCCGCGCAGGTCGCCGTCGACGAGCCGGTCCAGCACGAGCGCGACGTCCAGGCCCCAGGCGCGGACGTCCTCCAGGTCGACGTTCATCGACTCGGCGGAGTCCTCCATGGGGTGGCGCAGCCGCTCCACGATGTCGGTCAGGATCGGCTGCCGGTCCGTCACGGTCTCGTGCACGTAGGCGTGGGCGACCTTGAGCGCGAAGCCGGACCGCTCGTCCAGGCCGTGGCCCATGGCGACCTCGATGATCGTGCGGAGCAGCGCCAGCTGGCCCGTCGTGGTGATCGCGGGGTCGAGCGGGTTGAGCTTGATGCCGCCGTCGAGGGCGGCCATCGGGTCGAGCCGGATGGGAGTTATTCCGAGCGCCTTGGCGATGAGGTTCCACTCGCCGACGCCGTCCTCGCCCTGCGCGTCCAGGACGACGACCTGGCGGTCGCGGAAGCGCAGCTGCCGCAGCACGTAGGTCTTCTCCAGGGCGGACTTGCCGTTGCCGGACTCGCCGAGCACCAGCCAGTGGGGTGCGGGCAGTTGCTGCCCGTACAGCTGGAAGGGGTCGTAGATGTACCCCTTGCCGGAGTAGACCTCTCGGCCGATGATCACGCCCGAGTCGCCGAGGCCGGGAGCCGCGGTCGGCAGGTAGACGGCCTGGGCCTGGCCCGTGGAGGTGCGGACGGGGAGGCGGGTGCTCTCCACCTTGCCGAAGAGGAAGCCGGTGAAGGCGTCGGTGATCGCTGCGAGGGGGTCCAGCATGGCCATGGGGGGAGCGCCTCCTCGGCGTCAGCGGTCGGCGCGCCTGCGGCGCGGGCCTCGGCTCGGCATCGTTGTCCCTGTCGTCCTTCCCATTAGCGCCGCCCCTGCGGGCGGGGCGTCACGTGCGCATGGGCGCATGCTCGTCCTCCCGGCTACCGGCGGATGCCGGTCGCGAACGGAAGCGTGTTGACGAACGCCCGGTGGTGCTCGCGGTCGCACCACTCCAGCTTGAGGTACGACTTGCCCGCGGAGGCGCGGATCGTGCGCTTGTCGCGGGCGAGTGCCTCGGGGGAGCGGGAGGACACCGTGATGTAGCCGACCAGGTTGACGCCCGCGGCGCCGGAGGCGAGGTCTTCGCCGCGCTGGTCGATACGGCTGTGGTGGGCGATGTCGCGGGGGTCGACCACGCGGTTCATCTTGGCGGCCCGGCTGGCGTCGGCGTCGTCGTTGGTCTTCTCGGTGAGCATGCGCTCGATGGCGACGTCGGTGGGTTCCAGGTCCATGCAGACGGCGACCGTGCGGATCACGTCCGGGGTGTGGACGAGCAGCGGCGCCAGGAAGTTGACCCCGACCGGGGTGAGCGGCCACTCCTTGACCCACGCCGTGGAGTGGCACCAGGGGGCGCGGGTGGCCGACTCGCGGGTCTTGGCCTGGAGGTACGTCGGCTCGGTGGCGTCCAGTTCGGCCGGCCAGGCGTTGCGGCGGGTCATCGCCTGGATGTGGTCGATCGGGTGGTCCGGGTCGTACATCGAGTGGATGAGGGACGCCAGCCGGGCCTGCCCGAGGGGCTGGCGGACACGGATGTCGGCCTCGGTGAGCCGGGCACAGATGTCGGTCAGCTCGCGGGCCATGACCGCGGCGATGCCCGCGTCCTTGTCGAGGGCCTTGCGGCCGGCGCCGGCGGCCCGGGCGATGGCGTTGCCCTCGGCGGCGAGTTCGCGGCTGTAGTGCATGCAGGCGACGAGGTAGGCGCGGTGCTGCTCGGAGGAGGTCGACACCATGGACTGCAGCTGTTCGTACGAGTCCTTGAGCCACTGGTCGGCGCGGTCGTCGCCGCGCTGGGCGACGTCCTTGGCGTGGGCGTCGGGGTCGGCGGGGAGCGTGCGGGCCAGCATCTGCAGCCGGGTGACGAAGCCGTCGCCGTTGGCCACGTGCTTCAGCAGGGTGCCGAACCGGTCGACCAGGGCCTCCTGGTCCTCGCTGTCGCGCAGGCCGACACCGGGGCCCTCGATCTCGATGGCCGCGGTGACCGTGCGGCGGTCGACGTGCAGCAGGACCGCGATCTCGTCCGGCCCGAAGGGCGCCGACAGCCAGGTGATGCGCCCGATGCCGGGCGGCGGGCCGATCTCGATCTCCCGGCCGTCGAGCCGGGTGCCCGCCTCGAGGGCCGCCGAGCGGTACGTCGGCGTGGAGCGCAGCGTCCTGCGGTAGGTGCGGTTGATCTCGAACCAGCGGTAGAAGGTGCGGCGCCGGTACGGCATGTAGACGGCGGCGAAGGCGAGCAGCGGCCAGCCGGTCAGACCCAGGATGCGCAGCGGCAGGATCGGGATGAGCAGACCGGACATCATGCCGAGGAAGGCGCCCGCGATGATCAGGGCGATCTCGCCCGTCTCGCGGTTCTTGCCCACGATGGCGTTGGGGCGGGCCTTGCCGATCAGATACGTACGGCGCTGCTGCGGGGCGGCGTAGGGCTGGGACGTCACCGGCTTTCGCCTCCTGCTGTGGTGCTCTTCCCGCCGTTGCCGCGGTCGGGATTGGTGCGCGGGGCCGGTGCGGGGGCCGGGGCAGTGGAGCCGCCGTTCCGGCTGCTGTGGGCGGCGATGCCGCTGGGCACGGCGTTGGCGGGCTGACCCCCGCCGCCGCCCGTGGGCTGCTCCTGGCCGCCGCCGCGGGAGCTGTGGGTCTTGATGCCCTGCTTGACGAGCGCGGCCGGCGAGGAGATGACGGCGGCCGCCTGGGACTCGGAGCTCGCCTTGCGGTTGCTGCGCAGGCTGGCCACGTCGTCGCCGAAGCCGGGCACGAAGCGGTAGATCATCGCGCTGGCGAAGATGGCCAGCAGGATGATGGCCAGGCCCGACACGACGGCGCCGAAGGCGGTGGGCCCGTCGGAGCCGCTGAGCGCGCCCGCCAGCCCCAGCACGATCACGATGACCGGCTTCACCAGTATCACCGCGATCATGATCCCGGCCCAGCGGCGCACGTGGTGCCACATGTTCTTGTCGACCAGGCCCGAGTACACGGCGGTGCCGAGCAGGGCGCCGACGTACAGCAGCGCGGCCCGGATCACCAGTTCCAGCCACAGGACGCCGGCGGCGAGCACCGAGACCAGGGAGACCACGATCAGCATGATCGGGCCGCCGCCGATGTCGGAGCCCTTGGTGAGCGCGTCCGTGAACGACCCGAAGAACACGTCGGTGTTGGCGGCCGTGCCGGAGGCGATGACCTCGGTGATGCCGTCGGTCGCGGACACCACGGTGTAGAGGATCAGCGGGGTGAACGCGGAGGCGATGACGGTCAGCCACAGGAAGCCGACGGCCTCCGTCAGCGCCTCGGTCAGCGGCACGCCGCGCACGGCGCGCTTGGCGACGGCCAGCAGCCACAGGAGCAGCGTGAGGAACGTGGAGGCGGCGAAGACGACCGCGTACTGGGTCAGGAACGCCTTGTTGGTGAAGTCCACGGCGGCGGTCTTGGTGACCGCCTTCGACAGGCCGTCGATGACCCAGGCGGCGGCGTCGGCGCAGCCCTTGGCGAGCGAGGACAGCGGGTCGAGGGGGTCAGCGACGGAGGGCGTGTGACCGCCGGAGCCGTCGCCGCCTTCGCAGTAGTCGCGTGCCTGGCCGACGATGTAGTCGCAGGCGCTCTTGGTCCCGGTGGGGCTGGGCGTCGGTGAGGGAGCGGCCGCGGCACGGGAGGCGGCCAGGACGAGCGTGGTCTGGGCGGCCGCGACCATGCCGGTGACGGACAGCGTGCGGCGCAGGCGGTTACCGGGCATAGGTGAAGCCTCCGTATCCCTCGACCGCGTTGGCGATCTCGTCCGCGCTCGCCGCCCGGTTGTCGCCGTTGACGGGCGCGGGGCCCTCCTTCTGGCCGGACGACTCGATCTTCCAGTCCCCGCCGGCCCAGGTGAGTTGCTCGGTGATCGTGAACCACGTCTGGGTCACCGGCTTCGTCGATCCCTCACCGGCCAGGCCGACCAGACCAGTGCACCACACCTCCACGGTGGCCCTGCTGCCGGAGAGTTCCGTCACCTTGGAGCCCACGGGGATGGTGCGGGAGACGAACGTGTAGCCGGCCGGGACGCTGCCGTCCTGGTTCAGGCCCACGTTCTGAAGGAAGTTCGGCGAGTACGCCCGGTCCAGGTCGGCCTGGAGGCGGCCGACGACGTCCGGGGCGTGGATCGCCGCGACGATCGCGTGCCGCCGGTCCGGGGCGAACATGCCGTCCGAGCCCAGGGCCACCGCGTAGTTGGCCGCGGCGGACTGCGCGCCCTGGTCCGTGCGGGAGTACCCCGTGGGGATGCCCGCGGACTTGCCGTCGACCGGGCGGGTGCCGGTGGCGGCGGTGGGCTGGGGGGCGGTGCCGCCGCCCGCGGCGCGGTCGCCGTTGCCGGAGCCCGCGGTCCCCCCGCCGTGGTCGCCGCCGCGGTTGACGAAGGCGATGGCGGCGATGAGGAGGACGACGACGCCGACGACCGTGACGAGGCTGCGGCTGGAGCGCGCGGGGCGGCGCGCCGGGACGCCGCTGCCGCCCGGGGACTCGGGCAGCCGGGTGCGCGTGGGCGGGCCGTCCTGGCCGAGGCTCATCGGGGGCTCGCCCCCTTGGGGATCGTCGGTTGAGTGGGCATCAGTACGCAGCCTCGGGTGGGGGACGGGGCCGGGACGGGCCCCTTGGGGACAGTGCGCAGGGGACGGGGCGGGGTGCCCGGAGCGCGGTCGCTAGACCGCCATCCCGTAGACGATGGTGAACAGGGTGCCGAGGGAGCCGATGATGAACACGCCGGTCAGTCCGGCGATGATCAGGCCCTTGCCCTGTTCGGCACTGAAGGTGTCACGGAGCGCCGTCGCTCCGATGCGCTGTTTCGCGGCGCCCCAGATCGCGATGGCGAGACAGAGCAGAATCGCTACTGCCATCACCACCTCGATCATCACGCGCGCTTCGTTCCCCAAGGAGCCGAACGGCCCCCAGTCCGGGGCGATACCACCAATGATGGTGTTGATGTCGCCCTTGTCGGCCGCCAGGAACATGAGAACTCACCACCACGCTAGATCAGTTGGCATCCTCGCCGGGGCGCAAGGAGCCAAGGTCTATCTTGGCGGAGGATGTCGCCGTCGTATGTCGACTCAGCGACTTTCTCAGCCGATTCCCCCGTGTGATCCGGGCCGCAGCCGTCAAAATGGTCGCAGCGGCGTGCGAGCCGGTGTTCGATGGGACTTAGTTGACTACTCTGTGTATCACGGTGGTGAGCGGAGGGCAACGATTGGCGGCGCGCTGGCCGGGGATGCTTCCCGGGGCCTGGCGTACCGTCACGTTCCGTGCCGGGCAGGGTGAGCGGGCAGGCACACGAGGAGGGTGGGGCGGGTGGCGGCGGCGGGTCGTTCGGCGCGCAAGGCCTGGTGGCTGGCGGGGGTGGTCGGCGGACTGTTCATGTCGTTCGTCACGCTGCTCGTCGTCGGCACGTACCTGGTGGCGGCAAGCCTGGCGGGCGGCGGAGGTGGCGCGGTGGCGCTCGCCAAGGGGGCCGTGCCCGCGGCGTACCAGAGCATCGTGCAGAAGTGGGGGAACCTGTGCGACGCCATCAACCCGGCGCTGCTGGCGGCCCAGCTGTACCAGGAGAGCGGCTGGAACCCGCAGGCGCGCAGCCAGGCGCAGGCGCAGGGCATCGCGCAGTTCATCCCCGGGACGTGGGCCACGCACGGTGTGGACGGCGACGGTGACGGCGACCGCGACGTCTGGGACCCGCGGGACGCGATTCCGTCCGCGGCGTCGTACGACTGCGAGCTCGCGCAGTACGTGAAGGACGTTCCGGGCGATCCGACGGAGAACATGCTCGCCGCGTACAACGCGGGCGCGTACCGGGTGATTCAGGCCGGCGGGGTGCCGCGCATCCGCGAGACGCAGAACTACGTCCGGATCATCACCACGCTGGAGAAGAGCTTCGCGGCGCCGGTCGGCGCGGTCGCGCCCTCCCGGCAGGCGGCGGGCGCCATCTACTACGCACAGGAGAAGCTGGGCACCCCGTACCTGTGGGGCGGCAACGGCACGGCGGACCAGGGCGGGCGCTTCGACTGCTCGGGGCTGACGAAGGCGGCGTACGAGTCGGTCGGCATCGAGCTGCCGCGCGTGGCCAACGACCAGTGGAACGCCGGGCCGCATCCCAAGCGCGACGAGCTGCTCCCGGGGGACCTGGTCTTCTTCGCCAACGACCTGACCGACCCGCGCACGATCCACCACGTCGGGATCTACGTCGGCGGCGGGTACATGATCAACGCCCCCTACACCGGCGCGGTCATCCGCTTCGACAGGATCGACAGCCCGGACTACATCGGCGCGACGCGGGTGACGGCGGCGGGCGCGGCGGCGGTCTGAGCGCCCGCCGTCGCGGCGCCGCGGGTCTCCCTTCGGTAACGTCCTGGTGATCATCCGGTGGAGACCGGAACGCCGCGTACCGTGCGGCTCGTTGGACGGGTGACAATGGCTCCTCCGGCCTCGTGTCGTTCGTGCGCGGGGATGCCGCGGAGACAGTTAGGGGTGCACCGGTGGCAGCGCTTTCACTGGACGGCTCCAACCCGGATGTCAGTCTGCTCCGTGACATCAACGGGCTCGCGAAGCTCGCACCGCGCTGGCTGGACCGCGCCGTGGAGGGCATGGCCGAGTACGGGCTGATCCTGCTCATGGTGCTGCTCGCCGGATGGTGCTGGTGGCGAGTGGCGCGCCGCGGCGGTTCCGAGGCCCCGGCGGCGGTCGCCGGCGTGGTCTGGGCCGGGCTCGCGGGCGGCGTCGCGGTGCTGCTGAACGTCCCGTTGCGCAACTTCGTGGACCGGCCGCGGCCGTTCGCCGAACACCAGGGCCTGGACGTGCTGGTCACGAGTACGGGCCGCTACTCGTTCGTCAGCGACCACGCGACCGTGACGATGGCGGTGGCCGTCGGCCTCTTCCTGGTCAGCCGCAAGTGGGGGCTGACCGCCGTCGCGGTCGCGCTCGCCGAGGGCTTCTGCCGGGTCTACATGGGCGTGCACTACCCCACCGACGTACTGGGCGGCTTCGCCCTCGGCACGGCCGTCGCGCTGCTCCTGGCACCCTTCGCGCTGGCCCTGTTGACGCCGCTCATGACGGCGGTGGCCGCCTCCCGGGCGGGGCTGCTGGTACGGGCGCCCCGGGCGGCCGGGACGCCGGCGGCGCGGCGCGGGGAGCCGTACCCGGAGCCCACGGCCGTCGACAAGGACCTGGCGGCCTGAGGGGCTCCCTCCCGTTCCCCGCGCCTGCCGCGGGCCCGCAGGCGGCCCTACAGGGCCTGCTGGAAGGCGAACAGCCGGGTGGGGTCGTAGCGGGCCTTCAGGCGGGTGAGCTTGTCCGCGGCGGAGCCGTAGTAGGCGGCGCGCCAGTCGGTCAGCGTCGGGTCGGTGTAGTTCTGGTAGGCGGCGCCCGAGGCGTACCGGCGCATCGCGCTGTGCAGCCCGTCGAGCCACTGGGTGGTGCCCGGGGTCTCTATGTACTGCGCGAGGAAGCGCGAGCGGCGGTGGACGAAGGCCGTGGCGGTCGGGGAGACCCGGTTGACGGCGCCGCCGAGGGCGGTGAGCGAGACGCTGCCGGCGCCCGAGCGCAGCGCGCCGACCTGGGAGAGCAGGGTCTGGATGCCGGCCTCGGACAGGGAGCGGTCGTAGAAGTCGGACCGCGCGGTGTACGTCTCGCGGCCGAGGCGGCCGGACGGGCTGCGGCCCGGGGTCGTCCCGGGCAGATGGCACTCGGCGGTGCTCTTGTCCGAGCAGCCCGCGTAGGCGAGCGTCGCGTCGAGGTAGGGCCGCGGGTGCAGCGAGACGCTGCTCGCGGGGGAGCCGATGGTGTCGGCGAGCCGGTCGACGGCGTTGGCGAGCTCCGTGCGGGAGGTGATGCCGACGGTGGCGATGCTGATCTGCGGGGAACCGGAGCCCGACTTGTCCAGGTGCAGCGCGGACCAGATCTGGTCCGGCTGCGTGGGGCCCCACTCCTGCCAGGCGCGGATGACCGCCGCGGCCTTGCTCCACGGCCAGGTCAGGTAGCCGGTGACGACCTGCGGCGCGGCCTGGGTGGTGAACGTCAGGCTCGTGACGACGCCGAACTGGCCGCCGCCCGCGCCGCGCAGCGCCCAGAACAGCTCGGGGTTCTCGTCGGCGCTGCAGCGCAGCACCCGCCCGCCCGCGGTGACGATCTCGGCAGCGGTGAGGCTGTCGCAGGTCAGCCCGTAGGCCCGGCTGATCACACCGTGGCCGCCGCCGAGGGTGAGTCCGGAGATGCCGACGGTCGGGCAGGAGCCGGCCGGCAGGGTGCGGCCCGCGGCGCCGAGCCGGGTGTAGACGTCGATCAGTTTGGCGCCGGCGCCGATGGTGGCCGAGGAGCCGGAGCGGGTGATCTTCGCGAGGGACGAGACGTCCAGGACGAGTCTGCCCTTGCCGCCCGAGTAGCCGGCGTAGGAGTGGCCGCCGTTGCGGATCGAGACGGGGACGCCGGTGCGGCGGGCGAAGTCCAGGCACTCGCGGATGTCCTCGGTGCCGGAGACGTAGGCGACCGCGGCCGGCCGCTGGCCGTCGAAGCGCGTGTTGTACAGCAGCCTGGCGGTGGCGTAGTCCGCGTCGCCGGGGCGGACGAGCCGGCCGCCGAGGGAGTGGCCGAGGGCCTTCCAGTCGGGCGGGACGGTCGCGGCGGCGCTGGTGGCGCCCGCGGGGGGTCCGCTCGCGGCGGTGGGCGTACCGGTCACGGTGGGCGCGTCACTGGGTATGCGGCTCCCGGTGGCTGCCGGGTTCCCGGACCCGGCCGGGCCGCAGGCCGCGGTCAGCCAGGTCGCGGCGGTGATGCCGGCGCCCCCGCGGATGAGTGCTCGTCGGTTCAACGTGGGCGCCCTCTCGCTCTGGAAACCCTGTGCTTCCTCTGGTGATGACGGCGGGAGGGGTGCGTCGGTTGTGAGGCGTACGCCACACCGGCGGGACGCGCGCCGGCGGTCAGGACCCGGCGTGCTCGGCGGCGTCGCGCCGGGCGCGTTCGCGGGCCCGGCGCGAAGGGCCGCGCCATCCGCACGAGCAGGTCGCGAAGGAGAAGGAGCCCTTCTCCTTGGTGGTGGCGTGGTGCGGGGGAGGGGGATCACTGGGGCGCACGCGTCAAAGCTACCGGCCGTGACGCGGTGCCCTGACCCTCGTTATGCCGCGTGAGGGCCTGGACGGCGGCACGGTGCAGGGGGTAGGCGCAGATGGGGCAGGTCAGTCGGGCGACCGCCGCGGCCGTGGGACTCGGGATGTGCGCGACCGCACTCGCGGGATGCTCCGGCAGCGGCGAGGCCGTGGAGGTGGGTACCGCTCCCCGTGACGCGGATCGCGCGGTGCGGCAGGCGGCCGACGCGCTGGTCCGGGCCGGCAGCTCGAAGGTCCGCACGTCGATGGAGACCGCCAGCGGCGGTACCAAGGTCACCATCACCGGCACCGGGAGCTTCGACTACGCCGCGCGGCGCGGCAGCCTCCGGCTCGTACTGCCGCCCGACGCCGCGGGTGCCGCGGAGCACGCGCCGGTCACGGAGCTGCTGACCCCCGGGGCGCTCTACATGAAGAACCGGGGCGAGGGCGTCCCGGCCGACAAGTGGGTGTGGGTCGACACCACCCGGCTGCCGGACGGCAATCTCGTCACCGGCGGCGCGACCGACCCGCTGGTCGCGGCGGAGCTGCTGCGCGGCGCCCGCGACGTGCGGCTGGTGGGCGTGGAGACGGTGGACGGCGCCCGGGTGCGGCACTACCGGGGTGTGACGGACATCGCGCGGGCCGCGGAGACGTCCTCGGTGCCGGCCCGCGGCTCGTTGCGGGCGGCGGCGGGCGGGTTCTCCGTGACGCGGGTGCCCTTCGACGCCTACCTGGACGACGCCGGTCTGCTGCGCAAGGTCCGGCAGCGTTTCACCTTCGCCAACGCCGGGGTCGCGGGCGGCCAGAGTGCCCCGACCGCGGTCACGGTGGTCTCGACCACCGGGATGTACTCTTTCGGGGCGCCGGTACGGGTCGTCCTGCCGCACGCGACCGACATCTACACCGGGAAGATCGTTTCTGCGGCCGGTCCCTAGAACCTTGCGGAAATGGCCCGTCCGTGTCATGCACGGACCGTGCGCCGGTCCCTACGCTGGGCGGGGAGGAGGTGGTGCACGTGGCGATGTGGCTCCTGGACCAGGACGATCAGGTCCACGTGGCCCTCGCGGAGATCGAGTTGTGCTGCGAGCTGATGATCGCCGCCTCGGCGACCGCCGAGGAACGGCTGAGCTCCGAGCGCATCGATGAGGTGCTCAAGGTGGAACCACGCGTCCCCGCGCAGGGGCGCCGGCGCGGCTAGCTCCGCAGCAGCCGGGCTATGGCGGCGGTGGCCTCGGCGACCTTGTCGTCCGCTTCGGGGCCACCCTTGGCGGCCGCGTCGGCGACGCAGTGCCGCAGGTGCTCCTCGAGCAGTTGCAGGGCGAAGGACTGCAGGGCCTTTGTGCCGGCGGACACCTGGGTAAGGATGTCGATGCAGTACACGTCCTGCTCGACCATCCGCTGGAGGCCCCGGATCTGCCCCTCGATACGGCGCAGCCGCTTCAGGTGCTGGTCCCTCTGTTCGGCGTACCCGTGCTGGTGCGGCGGATGCTCCGCGGACCCGTCGGCCCCGTCGGCCCCCGGCTGTTCGCCGTGCGGAGCCGTGTCGCCGGTCTCGGTGACCGTCATGGCGTCCCTCCTGCCCCCGATATACCCCTGCCGGGTATATCGTACCGAATTCGCCTCATTGTGCGAGCGTGCACGGGGAGGAGCCCCGATGGGGACCGTTTGCGACCATGAGCGACACTGTAAGACGCCGGTTAGCCCTGGCCGTGCGATGCGCCTAGCATCAATGCGACCGAAACCGATGTATTCCGAGGACTTCACGTGCGCTTTCGTCTGACCCCAAGGGAGACGAGCTTCTACGACATGTTCGCCGCGTCCGCGGACAACATCGTCACAGGATCGAAGCTCCTGATGGAACTCCTCGGAGCCGACTCCGCCACGCGCGCGGAGATCGCCGAGCGGATGCGGGCGGCGGAGCACGCGGGGGACGACGCGACCCACGCGATCTTCCACCAGCTGAACTCCTCCTTCATCACGCCCTTCGACCGGGAGGACATCTACTCCCTCGCCTCCTCCCTCGACGACATCATGGACTTCATGGAGGAGGCCGTCGACCTGGTCGTCCTCTACCAGATCGAGGAACTGCCGCGCGGGGTCGAGCAGCAGATCGAGGTGCTGGCCCGGGCCGCCGAGCTGACCGCCGAGGCGATGCCGCACCTGCGCACGATGGACAACCTCACCGAGTACTGGATCGAGGTCAACCGCCTGGAGAACCAGGCCGACCAGATCCACCGCAAGCTGCTGGCCCACCTCTTCAGCGGCAAGTACGACGCCATCGAGGTGCTCAAGCTCAAGCAGATCGTGGACGTCCTGGAAGAGGCGGCGGACGCCTTCGAGCACGTGGCCAACACCGTGGAGACCATCGCGGTCAAGGAGTCCTGACCCAGGTGGAGACCTTCGCTCTGGTCGTGACCGTCGGGGTCGCGCTCTTCTTCACGTACACCAATGGCTTCCACGACTCGGCGAACGCCATCGCCACCTCGGTGTCCACCCGGGCGCTGACCCCGCGGGCCGCGCTGGCCATGGCCGCCGTGATGAACCTCGCGGGCGCCTTCCTCGGCACCGGGGTCGCCAAGACCGTCAGCGAGGGCCTCATCGAGACCCCGTCCGGCCGGTCGGGGATGGGCATCCTGTTCGCCGCGCTGATCGGGGCGATCGTCTGGAACCTGGTCACCTGGTACTACGGCCTGCCCTCCTCCAGCAGCCACGCCCTGTTCGGCGGTCTGGTGGGCGCGGCGCTGGCCGGCGGCACCGGGGTCATCTGGTCCGGTGTGATCGACAAGGTCGTCCTGCCGATGTTCCTGTCTCCGATCGTCGGCCTGCTGGTCGGCTACCTGGTCATGCTGGCTATCCTGTGGATCTTCCGCAGGGCCAACCCGAACAAGGCCAAGCGCGGCTTCCGGATCGCGCAGACCGTCTCGGCGGCGGGCATGGCGCTCGGCCACGGCCTGCAGGACGCCCAGAAGACCATGGGTGTGGTGGTGCTCGCCCTGACCATCGCCGACGTGCAGAAGGCGGGCGACGGGATCCCGGTCTGGGTCAAGCTCGTCTGCGCGGCGATGCTCTCGCTCGGTACGTACGCGGGCGGCTGGCGCATCATGCGGACCCTGGGCCGGAAGATCATCGAGCTGGACCCGCCGCAGGGCTTCGCCGCGGAGACCACGGCGGCGTCGATCCTCTACACCACGGCCTACATCTTCAAGGCGCCGATCTCCACGACCCACGTCATCACCTCGGCCATCATGGGCGTCGGTGCGACGAAGCGGGTCAACGCGGTCCGCTGGGGCGTCGCCAAGAACATCGTCGCCGGCTGGTTCATCACCATGCCGGCCGCGGCGCTGGTGGCCGCGGCCACCTACGGCGTGGTGCACTTCGCCTTCGCCTGAGCCGCTCGGGGAAAGCAACAGGGCCCGCCCCCCGGAGGGGGCGGGCCCTTCGCCTTGCGGTGGCACCGCCATGCAGCACCGCAGGACGGTCAGGGGCGGCGGTTTCGGCTCAGCCGAAACGGCCGGAGATGTAGTCCTCGGTCGCCTGGACGGAGGGGTTGGAGAAGATGCGCTCGGTGTCGTCGATCTCGATGAGCTTGCCGGGCTGGCCGACCGCCGACAGGTTGAAGAAGGCGGTGCGGTCCGAGACGCGCGCGGCCTGCTGCATGTTGTGGGTGACGATGACGATGGTGAAGCGCTCCTTGAGCTCACCGATCAGGTCCTCGATGGCGAGGGTGGAGATCGGGTCGAGCGCGGAGCACGGCTCGTCCATCAGCAGCACCTCGGGCTCGACCGCGATCGCGCGGGCGATGCACAGACGCTGCTGCTGACCGCCGGAGAGGCCGGAACCCGGCTTGTTCAGGCGGTCCTTGACCTCGTTCCACAGGTTGGCGCCGCGCAGCGACTTCTCGACGATGGTGTCGAGGTCGCTCTTGCGCTTGACGCCGTTGAGCTTGAGGCCCGCCGCGACGTTGTCGTAGACCGACATCGTCGGGAAGGGGTTCGGGCGCTGGAAGACCATGCCGACCGTGCGGCGCACGGAGACCGGGTCCACGCCCGCGCCGTAGAGGTTCTCGTCGTCCAGCAGCACCTTGCCCTCGACGCGGCCGCCGGGGGTGACCTCGTGCATGCGGTTCAGGGTGCGCAGGAAGGTGGACTTGCCGCAGCCGGAGGGGCCGATGAAGGCCGTCACCGTGCGCGGCTCGATGTTCATCGAGATGTCGTCGATCGCCTTGAATGCGCCGTAGTAGGCGGAGAGGCCGCTGACGTCGATTCGCTTGGCCATGGTGGTGTTGCTCGCAATCCTTGGGTCGCTGATGTTGGCCGCGTCAGCGACCGGTCTTCGGGGCCTTCCAGCGGGCGATGCCGCGGGCCACAATGTTCAGGATCATGATGAAGGCGATCAGCACGAGTGCCGCGGCCCACGCCCGGTCGTAGCTGGGCTCGTTGCCGTTCTGGTACTGCTGGAAGATGTAGAACGGGAGCGAGGCCTGCGGGCCGTTGAACGGGTCGTTGTTGATCAGATTGTTTCCGAAGACCAACAGCGCGATGGGGGCGCTCTCACCGGCGATGCGGGCGACGGCGAGCATGACGCCCGTCGTGATGCCGCCGATCGCGGTGGGGACGACCACCTTCACAATGGTGCGCCACTTCGGCACACCGAGGGCGAGGGAGGCCTCGCGGAGCTCGTTCGGGACGAGCTTGAGCATCTCCTCGGTGGACCGGACGACGACCGGCATCATCAGGATGGCGAGCGCCATGGAGCCGGCGAAGCCCGAGGGGCCGAAGCCCAGCAGCAGGTTCCAGGTCGAGAGGATGAACAGACCGGCGACGATCGACGGGATGCCCGTCATGACGTCGACGAAGAAGGTGACGGCGGTGGCCAGCCGGCCCTTGCCGTACTCCACCAGGTAGATCGCGGTCAGCATGCCGATCGGGGCGGCGATCGCGGTGGCGATGCCGACCTGCTCCAGCGTGCCGATGATGGCGTGGTACACGCCGCCGCCGGCGCCGATGGTCAGGACGCCGTTCATCGAGTGCGACAGGAAGTTGCCGTCGAGGACCTTGACGCCCTTGCCGATCGTGGTGGCCAGCAGCGAGTACAGAGGCAGCGCGGCCACGACGAACGAGGCCCAGACCATGCTGGTCGCTACGCGGTCCTTGGCCTGGCGGCGGCCCTCGACCTGCGCGGTGATCACATAGGTGCCCAGGATGAACAGCAGGACCGCGATCAGGCCCCACTGGATCTTGCTGTGCAGGTCACCGAGGACACCGATGAGGACGCCGAGGACCAGCGCGCCCACGGCGATGCCCGCCGGGGCCCAACGGGGCAGCCGACGCTGGGCCAGGGGGCGGCGCGGCACGGAGGAGGCCGGCCGCTTGTCCGTTATTGCGTGGCTCATGCGTTGGCCCCCGAGTATTCCTTGCGCCGGGCGATGATCGCGCGGGCGGCGCCGTTGACCAGCAGGGTGATGAGGAAGAGCACGAGACCGGAGGCGATCAGGGCGTCGCGGCCGAACTCGTTGGCCTCACCGAACTTGGCGACGATGTTCTGCGAGAACGTGCCGCCGACCGGGTCGAGGATGTGCACCGACAGGATCGGGGCGGCGGACAGCACGGTGGCCACGGCCATGGTCTCACCGAGCGCGCGGCCGAGGCCGAGCATCGAGGCGCTGATGATGCCGGAGCGGGCGAAGGGCAGCACCGACATCCGGATGGTCTCCCAGCGCGTCGCGCCGAGGGCCAGGGCGGCCTCCTCGTGCATCCGCGGGACCTGGCGGAAGACCTCGCGGCTGACGTTGGTGATGATCGGGAGGATCATGATCGCCAGCAGGATGCCGACGGTGAAGATCGAGCGGGCCGCGCCCTGCGGGTCCTCCTTCTCGAAGATCACCGTCCAGCCCAGGTAGTCGTCCAGCCACATGTTCAGCCCGGTCAGGTGCGGCACCAGGAACAGGGCGCCCCACAGGCCGTAGATGATGCTGGGCACGGCGGCGAGCAGGTCGATGATGTACGAGAGCGGCGAGGCGAGGCGGCGCGGCGCGTAGTGCGAGATGAACAGCGCGATGCCGACCGCGACCGGGACCGCGATGATCATCGCGATGATCGAGCTGACGATCGTGCCGTAGGCCAGGACCGCGATGCCGAAGACCGGCGGGGTCGCGCTGGCGTTCCACTCGAAGGTGGTCAGGAAGTTGCCGTGGTCCTTGGAGATCGCGTTGATCGCGCGGATCGTCAGGAAGATCGCGATCGCTGCCATGATCACCAGCAGCAGGATGCCGGAACCACGGGAGAGGCCTGAGAAGATCTTGTCACCCAGGCGCGTGACAGTGCCCCCGGCCTTCTTGGCTGCCGGTGGCGGGGTAGGGGTCTGTGCGGTTATGGCCATCGGTTGTTTTCTCCGGTCTGGGTGGGGGATGGCTCCCCCGGCGGCGGTGCACCGGAAGTGCGGACGGGCCCCGCGACCGCGGTCACGGGGCCAGTCCGCGCGGGGATCAGGCGAGGGCGGCCACGGTGGCGCGCACCTTGGTGGCGATCTCGGCGGGCAGCGGCGCGTAGCCGGCGTCCGACAGGATGGCCTGGCCCTCCTCGCTGGCGGTGTAGCCCAGGAAGGACTTCACCAGCGGCAGGGTCTCGGCCTTGTTGCCCTTGTCGCAGGCGATCTCGTAGGTCACCAGGACGATCGGGTAGGCGTTGTCGGCCTTGGTGACGTACGCGTTGCCCATGTCCAGGGACAGGTCGGCACCGGTGCCGACGACCTTCGCCTCGGCGATGCCGGCGGAGGCGTTGGCCGCGGTGGCCTCGACGGGGGCGGAGGCGCCGGTGTCGATCTTGACCGTCTTGATGTCGTTGGCGGTCGCGTAGGAGAGCTCGAAGTAACCGATCGAGCCGTTGACCTGCTTGACCTGGGCGGCGACACCCGAGGACTTGGCGGCCGACTGGCCACCCTTGCCCGCCCACGCCTTGGCGTGCTCGTACGGCCACGCGTCCTTGGCGGCACCGTTGAAGTACTTGGTGAGGTTGTCCGTGGTGCCGGACTCGTCCTGACGGTGGAACGTCTGGATCTTGGTGCTGGGAAGCTTGGCGTCCGGGTTCAGCTTCTTGATGGCCGCGTCGTCCCAGTTGGTGATCTTCGAGTCGAAGATCTTCGCCAGGGTCGGGGCGTCCAGGACCAGGTTGTCCACGCCGGACACGTTGTAACCGATGGCGATGGGGCCGCCGACCATCGGGATGCTGATGCCGGTGCCGGTCTTGCAGACCTTCTTCGACGCGTCGATCTCTTCCGGCTTCAGCGGCGAGTCGGAGCCCGCGAAGCTGTCCGTGCCGTTGTTGAAGTCGATGATGCCCTCACCGGAGGAGGACGCCTTGTAGTTGACCTGCGCGCCGTTGCAGGCCTGCATGTAGTTCTTGACCCAGGCGTCCATGGCGTTCTGCTGCGCCGAGGAGCCGGAAGCGAGGAGCTGGCCGCCCTTGTCAGCGCACTTGATGCTGCTGGAGGACGAGGCCGCCGGCGACGCGGTGCTGTCGCCGCCGGCCTCGTTGTTGTTGTCCGAGCCGCAAGCAGTGAGGACGAGGGCGCCCGAAACCGCGACCGCGCCGACGGCCAGGGCGCGGAGCCCGCTCTTACGCTGAAGCTTCACCTTCGGTGATTCCTTCCTGAAGCCCGCCGGTGGACGGCGAAGCAGAGGTATGGATTTCTGCATCCACCCGGCGGCGTTCGCTCACCGGTACGGCCGAAATTAGGCAGATGAGATGACACGGCCGAAGGGGCTGCGTGAACGCAAGGTGAACCTCGCATATCAGTGCGGTGTGCCCCTGTGACCGGGGACACGTCCAAGCCGGGCCATTGTCACTCGGCAGGGGTCCGCAGAAAGGCATCGACCACGGGTCGGTCACGCTCGTGGGTGAGGCGATGGCGTGCCGCGACCGGCGGCAGCCAGACCATGCGGTCCACCTCGCGATTCGGGACGAACGCCCCCAGGGCGGCCTTCGCCGCCCAGTAGCGGACGACTTTGGGGCGCCCCGCGACCACGTACATCGACGACGGCAGCGGCACGCCGAGCACGCAGTCGAGGCCCGTCTCCTCCCTGACCTCGCGGCGGGCGCCGTCGACCGCGGTCTCACCGCGCTTGAGCTTGCCCTTGGGCAGTGACCAGTCGTCGTACTTGGGACGGTGGACCAGTGCGATCTCCAGGCCGCCGTCGATCGGGGAGCGGCGCCACAGGACCGCTCCCGCGGCCAGGATCGGGGTGTCGGCGGTGGCGGGGATGGCGGCGCTCCCTTCGTGCTGCGGGACTGCGGTGCGGGGGCCGTCGCTAGCGGCCCCACAGGTGGGCGAAGGCGTAGCGGGCGGCCTCCACCTCCAGGCGCTGGTCCGCGTGGAGGACGCCCAGCGCGTAGGCCGTGGCCGGGGCGATCCGCGGGGTGCGTGCCGCGGCCGTGACCGCCGCCGCCGCCTCCGCCGCCTCCCGGTGCTGCTCCAGCACCCGGGCCGCGGCGGTGAGCCGGGCGGTGGGGTCGCCTTCGTCGTACGGGAAGACCTCCTGCGCGTAGCGGCGCAGGCGCAGCAGGACGCGGACCCGGTTCCACGGCACGTCCTGGCGCTCGGCCACCAGTTCGGTGGCCAGGGCGGCGTAGAGCGCGTCGGCGTTGTACGGGTGCCGGGCGCGGGCCAGGGCCAGATGCCCGGCGGCCTCGTTCAGCCGGGCGTGCGCCTTCTCGGCGAGCGGGGGCAGCACGGCCTCGGCGGGTTCGTGCGCCGCGGGGGTCAGCGGCACCTCGGAGGCGAGCAGCGCCACCGCGTCGACCACGGCGTGGAAGCGGGAGGAGCCCACCGCCTGCAGGGCGGCGGAGTGCGCGCGGGTCCGGGCCAGGGTGAGCTGGCGCTCCAGCAGGGCGCCGGCCCGGGCGGCGCCCACGGCCAGGGGGCCCGTGCCGGTCCCGCGCTCGGCGGCGGCCGGGGAGGGTGCGGGGGTGCGCCGGCCGGTGGCCGCCCGGGCCGCGCCGACCAGGGCCTCGGTGCCCTCGGCCGTGCGCGCCGGGCCCTCGCGGAGGGTCTCGGCGGTGCCGGCGCCGTTCCTGCGGTCGGCGCGCAACGGCTCGGCCGCCTCCGGGCGGTCCGCGGCGGGGACGTCGCCCCCGCCGGCCGCCGGGAGCCACAGCTCGTCGTCGGCCTGCGACGCCGCGGCCGTACCGGCGGCCTCCTCGGCGGAGGCGAGTCGCTGCAGCGCGGTGATCAGCCGGGTCAGGCGCGCCGCGTACTGGTGCTCGCGGCCCAGGGTGCCGGACAGCCAGCCGAGTTCGGCCCGCAGGGGCTCCGCCCAGGCGGGGTCGGTCAGGGACCCGTACGTGTGCAGGGCGCCGGCGATGCGGCGCGCCGAGCGGCGCATGAGGCGGCCCGCCTCGGCGCTCTCGTCCTGCGGACGGCCGGGCTCGCCCTCGCGGGGAGCCAGGGCACGCAGGAAGCCGGTGGCCTGGTCGCGCAAGTACTGTTCGAGCACGGTGCCGGCGTCACGGCCGGGAAGCCCGCCGGCGGTGAGGCCGGCGGGCGTCTCTGCCGCCGTGTCAGGGTGTCGCTGGGCCACGCCGGCGCCTCCGCGCGTCGATGAGCATCTCCTGGATATGGGGCAGCGGACGCCCTTCGGCGTCGGTGCTGTGCCGGGTCCAGTCCCCGTCGGAGCCGAGCCACCAGGACGAGGTCTCGTCCGATGTGCCGGTCTCCAGCAGGCGGTTCAGGGAGGCGCAGTGGGCGGCGTCGGAGACCCGTACCAGCGCCTCGATCCGGCGGTCGAGGTTGCGGTGCATCATGTCGGCGCTGCCGAGCCACACTTGCGGGTCGCCGCCGTTGGCGAAGATGAAGACCCGGGAGTGCTCGAGGAAGCGGCCGAGCACGCTGCGCACGCGGATGTTCTCCGACAGGCCCGGGACGCCGGGGCGCAGCGCGCAGATGCCGCGGACCCAGATGTCGACGGGCACGCCCGCCATGGAGGCCTGGTAGAGAGCGTCGATGATCGCCTCGTCGACCATCGAGTTGACCTTGATGCGGATGTAGGCGGGGCGGCCCTCGCGGTGCTTGGCGATCTCCCCGAGGATGCGCTCTATCAGCCCGTGGCGCAGGCTGCGCGGAGCCACCAGCAGCCGGTTGTAGGACTCGCGGCGCGAGTAGCCGGACAGCCGGTTGAACAGGTGGGAGAGATCGGCGCCGACCTGCGGGTCGGCGGTGAGCAGCCCCAGGTCCTCGTACAGCCGCGCCGTCTTGGGGTGGTAGTTGCCGGTGCCGACGTGGCTGTAGCGCCGCAGGTTCTCGCCCTCCTGGCGGACCACCAGCGACAGCTTGCAGTGCGTCTTCAGCCCGACCAGGCCGTAGACCACGTGGCAGCCGGCCTCCTCCAGCTTGCGGGCCCACTTGATGTTGGCCTGCTCGTCGAAGCGCGCCTTGATCTCGACCAGCACCAGCACCTGCTTGCCGGCCTCGGCGGCGTCGATCAGCGCGTCCACGATCGGCGAGTCGCCGGAGGTGCGGTACAGCGTCTGCTTGATCGCCAGCACGTCGGGGTCCTGGGCGGCCTGCTCCAGGAAGCGCTGCACGGAGGTGGAGAAGGAGTTGTACGGGTGGTGCAGCAGCACGTCGCGCTCGCGCAGCGCCGCGAAGACGTCGGTGGCGTGCGCGGACTCGACTTCGGCGAGGTCCGGGTGGGTGCCGCCGACGAACTTGGGGTACTTCAGCTCCGGCCGGTCCTGGCCCGCGACGGCGAACAGCCCGGTCAGGTCGAGCGGGCCGGGCAGCGGGTAGACCTCCGCGTCCGCGATGTTCAGCTCCTGGACCAGGGTGTCCAGCGCCTTGGCGGAGATCGACTCCTCGACCTCCAGCCGGACCGGCGGGCCGAAGCGGCGGCGCAGCAGTTCCTTCTCCAGGGCCTGGAGGAGGTTCTCGGTGTCGTCCTCCTCCACCTCCAGGTCCTCGTTCCGGGTCACCCGGAACATGTGGCTGTCGAGCACCTCCATGCCCGGGAAGAGCTCCTCCAGGTGCGCGGCGATGACGTCCTCGAGCGGGACGAAGCGCTGCGGGCCGGCCTCCAGGAAGCGCGACAGGATCGGCGGGACCTTCACACGGGCGAAGTGGTCGTGGCCGGAGACCGGGTTGCGCACGGTGACGGCCAGGTTCAGGGACAGGCCGGAGATGTACGGGAACGGGTGCGCCGGGTCGACGGCCAGCGGGGTCAGCACCGGGAAGATCTTGTTCCGGAACAGCGTGAACAGCCGGGCCTGCTCCTGCTCGGTGAGGTCGCCCCACCGGATGATGTGGATGTCCTCCGCGGCCAGTTGCGGGGCCACCTCGTTCTGGAAGCAGGCGGCGTGCCGGGCCATGAGCTCGCGGGAGCGGGTGAGGATGTTGTCCAGCACCCGGCTCGGGGACAGCCCGGAGGCCGAGCGCTGGGCCACGCCGGTGGTGATGCGGCGCTTCAGTCCGGCGACCCGGACCATGAAGAACTCGTCCAGGTTGCTCGCGAAGATCGCCAGGAAGTTGGCGCGCTCCAGCAGCGGGGTCGCCGGGTCCTCGGCGAGTTCCAGCACCCGCTCGTTGAAGGCCAGCCAGCTCTGCTCCCGGTCCAGGAAGCGATCGGCGGGCAGCTCGAGGCCCTCCGGCACGGTCTTCTCCAGGACGGTCCCCACCGCGACGGCCGTGCCGTCCTCGTCGGACGTCCGCTGCCGGGCGTCCATGCGGGTGATCTCGGGGTGCAGCGGGGGCACCACGTGCGGCCGGCCGTACCCGGGAGAGGCCTCGGACTCGGAGGACGCATGGGTGTCGCGCTCGGAATCCGACCGGTCGGTCCCCGCGTCGGTGGGGTGTTTCATCGAGGCCATGGGTGCGAGCCCTCCTCAGGATCCGGCACGACGTTCACGTGGACGGCGGCGCACGGAACCCGGCCGCCTGCCATGCCCCCATTGTCCCCGGACCCGGCGGATACCGGCAGGTCGGGGAGGGTCGGGCAGGAGGTGGCGGGCGGCTGCATTCAGTGATGCTCGCAAGCGATTTTGAATCGCCGGTAACGGTCAGGTGGCGGTCAGGGAAGCGCCGCGCGTACCGGCCGTGACCGTGTGATCGCCCCGGAGGGGCGCCCACGGGTCCCGCGGAGGGTCCGGTTCCCGTCCGTCACGTCCCGCGCGGCGTGCCGCCGGGGCACCGGCGCGCCCGCTGTGCCGTCCGGCCGTTCAGCTCTCCGTGCGGTACATCAGGTCGACCTCGTGGGTGGTGAAACCGAGGCGTTCGTAGACGGCGACCGCGGGGGCGTTGTCGGCGTCCACGTAGAGCATCGCGGTCGGCAGCGCGCGGTCCCGCGCGAGGTGGCGCAGGCCGATCAGGGTGAGGGCGCGGCCGAGGCCGCCGCCCTGCTCCTCGGGACGGATGCCGAGGACGTAGACCTCGCCCAGGCCCTGCTGGGCGTGGACCTTGGTCCAGTGGAAGCCGGCGAGGCGGTCGCCGCGGAACGCCAGGAAGAAACCGGCGGGGTCGAACCAGGGCTCGGCCATGCGGTCGTCGAGGTCGCGCTGGGTGAGGCTGCCCTGCTCGGGGTGGTGGGCGAAGGCGGCGGCGTTCACCGCGAGCCACGCCGCGTCGTCCTGGCCGGGGACGAAGGGGCGCACGGTGACGCCCTCCGGGAGCACCGGCTCGGCCAGCGGCGGGCCGCCCGCCCCCTCCACCGCGCCGTCCAGGGGGCGGCGCATCTGGCGCAGCTCGCGGAAGAGGGCGAGGCCGAGCAGCCCGGCCAGGTGCCGCGCGGCCGGGTGGCCGCCGTGCGCCCACACCCGCAGCCGCTTGCCGGAGGCCGCGAGCAGCGCGTGCCCGAGGGCGCGGCCGTGGCCCTGGATGCGGTGGTCGGGGTGGATGACCATCTCGGCGGCCGGGGCCTCGACGGGGTCGGTGTCCTCCAGCTGGGCGTAGCCGACCAGGGTGCCGTCGGCCTCGACCAGCAGGTGGCGGACGCCCTCGCGGGCGCCGCCGCGCAGGTGGATGCGGCCCTGCTCGGACACCGCCGCCTGGCCGTCGGCCGTCGCCGCGTCCTCGATCAGCGCCAGTACCGCGTCGGCGGTCTGCGGGGTGAGCTCGTTCACCGTCTCGATCCGGCGGGGGCCCACCGCGGTCTGCTGCGCTGCTGCGTCGGTCATGGAACTGAGCTTACGACCGCTCGGCGCCGCGGGGAGTCCACCGGAACCACCATCGCGGCCCCGCAGGCCACGGCCGCCGCGGCGGCCAGGGCGGGCCAGTAGCCGGTCGCGGAGATCGCGGCCGCGCTCAGCGGCGGGACGACGGCGGCGGTGAGGTTCTGGCCGGTGTTGTGCACGCCGAGGGCGCGGCCGGACCAGGCGGGCCCGGCGCGCTCCGCGGTGGCGGTGAAGGACAGGCCGTTGGTGCTGGCGGTGATGCCGACCGACAGCACCAGGGCGGCGGCGGTGGCGGGGGAGGGGAAGGCCGCGGTGAACGCGGTCACGGCGACCACGGCGGCGGTGGCCACGGCCAGCTGCCGCATCGGGCGCAGCCGGCTGCCGGCCCGGTCCGACCAGCGGCCCGCGGCGATACGGGCGGCGGCGCCCAGCACCTGCGCGACGGCGATCAGCCGGCCGGCGTCCACCGCGGTCCAGCCGCGGGTGTCGACGAGCAGCACCAGGGCGAAGGCACCCGCCGTGAACTGCGGTACGACCAGCAGCGCGCCCGCGCCGTGGATCCGCCACAGCGCCGACGAGCCGCGGTAGGGGTTGGCGGCCGGTTCGGCCGCCGCTCCGGCCGATTCGGGGCGTGCCGGGTCGGCGGCCAGTACGGCGACGGCCGCGGCGATGAGCGCGCACACCGCGGCCAGGAAGGCGAAGGCGCCCCCGATGCCGTACGCGGTGGCCAGCGGCGGCATGGTCAGCGCGGCCACACCCATGCCCAGCGGGGTGGAGGTCTGCCGGATGCCCATGGCCAGTCCGCGTTCCCGCGCGGTGAACCAGCCCATGACCAGGCGCCCGCTCGCGGAGTACACGGAGGCGGCCGCCGCTCCGGCGAGGAAGAGCAGCGCCCCGAGCGCCGCGGTGCCGCCCCCGTTGGCCGTCACGGCCGCGGTGACGGCCAACAGCGCGCCGGCGCCGCCCAGTCCGGTGGCGATGACGACGCGCTCGCCGTGGCGGTCGGCGAGGGCTCCCCAGGCGACGAGGGCGGTGACCAGGCCTACCGTGGGACAGGCGATGAGCAGGCCGATCCGGGGCAGCGACAGATGCCCGGAGTCGCGCAACTCGGCGGCCAGATAGGGGATTCCATAGACGAACGCGCAGGCGGCGGTCTGTGCCGCGGTGCCCAGGGCCAGCATCAGCCAGCGGCGGCGCATGGTGTGCACCTCCTCGGTCGGTGGTGGGCGCAACTATGCTCCTCGACTGAATGGCGAGACAGATGATTTCGGCATGCGAGACACCGGGGCGGGCCGTCCGGCATGTCCCGGACAGTGGCAACCTCCCCGTAACCGCAAAGGCACTGACAACTACGCGCGTTGACCCTAGGCTGCGGCAGGTCCTCTCCTCTTAACCCTTCGCTCACGTCTAAGGGGATCCACCCATGTCTGCGAACCATCCCCGGCGTCACGCCGCCCGCAAGGCCGCCGCGGCGGCCACGGGCCTCGCGGCGCTCGGCGCGCTCGCCATCGCGATGCCGACGGCCCAGGCGCACGAATCCCGGCACAGTGCGGAGCGCGACCGCACCGTGGACCTCCAGATGCTCGCGATCAACGACTTCCACGGCAACCTGGAGCCCCCGGCCGGCTCCTCCGGCCGTGTCACCGAACTCCAGGCGGACGGCACCACCAAGACCGTCGACGCCGGCGGTGTGGAGTACCTGGCCTCCAGCCTGCGCAGCGCCCGGCAGGGCCACAAGCGCACCGTGACGGTCGCGGCCGGTGACATCGTCGGCGCCAGCCCGCTGCTGTCGGGCCTGTTCCACGACGAGCCGACCGTCGAGGCCATGAACAAGCTGGGCCTGGACGTCACGGGCGTGGGCAACCACGAGTTCGACGAGGGCAAGGACGAGCTGCTCCGCCTGCAGAAGGGCGGCTGCCACCCGACGGACGGCTGCTACGAGAAGGGCCGCAAGTTCAAGGGCGCCGACTACCCGATCCTGTCGGCGAATGTCGTCAACGAGAAGACCGGCAAGCCACTGCTCGCGCCGTACACCATCGAGCACATCAAGGGCATCAAGGTCGGCTTCATCGGCGTCACCCTGGAGAGCACGCCGGACATCGTCACGGCCGAGGGCGTCAAGGGCCTGAAGTTCCTCGACGAGGTCGAGACGATCAACAAGTACTCCAAGGAGCTCAAGTCCAAGGGTGTCAACGCGATCGTCGCCCTGGTCCACGAGGGCGGCTTCCCGGCCTCCGGCTCCTACAACTACGACTGCGACGCGGGCGGTGACGGCAAGGGCCTGTCCGGCCCGATCGTCGACATCGCCAAGAACACCTCGCCCGACGTCGACGCGCTGATCACGGGGCACACCCACAACGCGTACGTGTGCACCATCCCCGACCCCAAGGGCAACGACCGCCTGGTCACCAGCGCCGCCTCCTTCGGCCGGCTCTACACCGAGCTGAACATGAAGTTCGACAAGCGCACGGACGACATCGTCCGCGCCTCCGTCGTCGGCTCCAACCACGTCGTGGACCGCACGCAGACCAAGGCCGCGGACATGACCCAGCTCGTCGGCCACTGGCAGACGCTGGCCGCCCCGGTCGCCAACCGGACCGTCGGCTGGATCTCCCAGGACATCACCCGCAACGGCAACGAGTCGCCGCTCGGCGACCTCATCGCCGACGCGCAGCTGGCCTACGGCAGGACCCTGGACCCGGGCACCGACCTGGCCCTGATGAACCCCGGCGGCATCCGCACCGACCTGGTGCACAAGGCCTCCGGCTCCGAGGGCGACGGCGTGGTCACCTACGCCGAGGGCTTCGCCGTGCAGCCGTTCAGCAACACGGTCAACCTCAAGGACCTGACCGGCGCCCAGCTGATCACCGTGCTGCAGCAGCAGGTGAGCGGCGCCAACGCCGCGGCGCCGAAGATCCTGCAGATCTCCGCGGGCCTCACCTACACGCTGGACCTCACCAAGACCGGCGCCGACCGCGTCGTGGCCGGTTCGGTGAAGCTCGGCGGCGTCCCGGTCGACCCCGCGGCCACCTACCGCGTCGCGATGAACAACTTCCTCGCGGGCGGCGGCGACGGCTTCGGCGAGCTGGCCAACGGCACCAACCAGGTCGTCGGCGGCGACGACCTGGCGGCCTTCAACGCCTACCTGACCGCCAACTCCTCGGCCTCCGCGCCGCTGGCGGCCCCGGCGGCGAACCGGATCACCGTCGTCCAGTAACCGGCACCGCGGCACAGCCGGTTGCCATGAAGGGGCGGCCGTCCACCGGGACGGCCGCCCCTTCGGCTCGCCGCCGCCTCGACCGTGCGGGTGACAGCGGGCGGGGCCCCGGATCACGCCGGAGGACCGGGTAGGCCCTCGCCGGCACCCCGCCCGCACCGGCGGCCGCGGTGCCGCGGCACCGACCCCGGTCGGCGGGGGCACGGCGCATCTCCATACCCTGTGCGCATGACGACGACGGAGCGACGGCGGTTCAGGTCGGGCACGGTGATCCTCGGGGGCATGGGTGTGCTCGCCGCGGCCCTGGCCGCCTGCGGCTCGGAGCCCGACAAGCGCTGCGTGGACCCCGACACGTACAAGACCCTGCCGGAGTCGAGGTGCGAGAGCGGCGGCAGCGGGCACTACTACTACGGCGGCAGCGTCCGCGGCGGGAAGGCCCGGGGCGGCAGCTTCGACGAGTCGTCCGTGAAGACCGGCGGCTTCGGCGGCCACGGCTCGGGTCACCGCTCCGGCGGCGGCTGATGCGGCGCCGCACCGCGGAACCGCGCCCCGACTGGCAGCGGATCGTCGAGGACCAGGGCGTCGTCTACCCGCTGACCCGCCACCCGGACGGGACGCTGCGCCCCTACTGGGACGAGAGCGCCTACTACGAGTTCTCGCTGCCCGAGGTCGAGGAGCTGGAGCGGACCGTCGCCGACCTGCACGCGATGTGCCTGGCCGCGGCCGCGCACATCGTCGAGCGGGACCGCTTCGCCGACCTCGGCATCCACGACCCCCGGCTCGCCGCCCGGATCGCCGAGTCCTGGCGGCGCAGGACCGAACTGCCCAGCCTCTACGGGCGCTTCGACCTGCGTCACGACGGCGCCGGGGGCCCGGCCAAGCTGCTGGAGTACAACGCCGACACCCCCACCTCCCTGGTGGAGGCGGCCAGCGCCCAGTGGTTCTGGATGGAGGACCGGTTCCCCGGCGCCGACCAGTGGAACTCGCTCCACGAACGCCTGGTCGCCGCGTGGAAGCGGCAGGCCCCCCTGCTGCCGCCCGGGCCCGTGCACTTCGCGCACTCCGAGGGCGACGAGCTCGGCGAGGACCTGATGACGGTGGCCTACCTGCGCGAGACCGCCGAGCAGGCGGGTCTCGAGACCCGCGCCCTGTCGGTGGAGTCGATCGGCTGGGACGGGCTGTCGCGGCGCTTCGTCGACGACCGGCTGGGGTTCATCCGCAGCTGCTTCAAGCTCTACCCCTGGGAGTGGCTGGCCGACGACCCCTTCGGCGGCCACGTCCTGGACACCCTCGACAACGGCGGCGGCACCGGCAGCACCTGCTGGATCGAGCCCGCCTGGAAGATGCTGCTGTCCAACAAGGCGCTCCTGGCGGTGCTGTGGGAGCTCTACCCCGGCCACCCCAACCTGCTCGCCGCCCACCTCGACGGCCCGCGCGCGCTGGCCGCCACGACCGGCTGGGTCGCCAAACCGCTGCTGGGCCGCGAGGGCGCGGGCGTCACCGTCCACCGCGCCGGGGAGCCCGCGGCCGTACGGGACGACGAGGCCTGCTGCTACCAGGAACTGGCCCCGCTGCCCGTCTTCGACGGCAACCACGTCGTGCTGGGCGCCTGGGTCGTGGACGGCGAGCCGGCCGGACTCGGCATCCGCGAGTCGGCGGGCCCGGTCACCGACGAGTACGCCCGCTTCGTGCCGCATGTCATCCGCTGACCCGCACCACGGACGGCGCGCCCCCGACGGGGAGGGCCCCGGCGCGGGGATGCTGACACCGTGACCGGAGCACCCCGCGCGGACGTGTGGCTGCTGCTCGGCCACGGCGTCGAGGAGAGCCCGGTCGTCAGGCGCCTCCGGGCCGCCTTCGCCGAGGAGTTCGGGCCGCGCTGCGCCGTCGTCCGCACCGCCGACCTGCTGCTCGGCGTCCGTACGGGCCGGCTGTCGCTGCACGGTCTGGACGGCCGGCCCGTCGCGGCCCCCCGGGTCGTGTTCGCCCGCATGATGTCGCCGGGCCTGGGCGCCGATCGCGAGATCACGCTGCTGCGCCATCTGGAGGCGTTGGGCGCGGTCCTGGTCAACCCCATCGACTCCGTCATGGCCTGCGTCAACAAGGTGTGGCAGCTGCAGCAACTCGCCCTCGCCGGGCTGCCGGTGCCGGACACCCTCAGCTACGCCGACGCCCCGCTGGAGGCCGTGCTCGACGCCCCGGGCATGGTGCCGCAGCCGTGCGTGGTCAAGGCGGTGCGCGGGCACCGCGGACGACGGGTCTTCCTCGCCCCGGACACCGCGATGCTGCGGGACGTCCAGGGCAGCCTGCGGCACGAGACGCCGTACCTCTTCCAGGAGTACGTGGCGCACTCCCACGGCCGCGACCTGCGCGTGGTGGTCGTCGACGGCCGGGCCGTGGCCGCCCAGACCCGCACTGGCGACGGCACCGGCCTCACCTCCAACCTCGCCCGGGGCGGCACCGCGACGCCCTGCCCCGGGCGCCACCCCCGGGCCGAGGCGCTGGCCGTGCGCGCCGCCGGGGTGCTGGGGCTCGCCGTGGCCGGAGTGGACCTGCTCTTCGCGCCGGACGGGGAGTTCGTCCTGTGCGAGGTCAACGCCAACGTGGGCTGGGGAGAGGCGATGGCCGAGGTGGCGCCGGCCGTCGTCGCCGCGTGCGCCGCGCGGCTGCCGGGCGGCGCGCCGAGCGCAGGGTGACACCCCGGCAGCGGTGCGTACGAGATTTCCCGTTCGCCCGTCCCGCGGCGGGCGGTTACCGCCGGAAACACTTTCCTCGACAGTAACTTGTGGCGCACCATGGGCACCCCCGTCCCTCCAGGCCCATCAATGCGTCCGGGTGGTCATCCGTGTCCCAACCGCACAAGGCGCCCGTCTACGACGAGTTGTCCGACGCCGCTCTCACCGAGCGCGTGCGGGCCGGTGCGCCGACCGCCTACCCGGCGACCGAGGAACTGCGCCGCCGTCACCTGCCCGCCGTGGTCTGCTACGCCCGGCTGTGCGCCCGTGACGAGGAGTCCGCCGGCCAACTGGCGGCCCAGGCGTTCGCGTTGGCCTGGCAGGAGGTGCACCGAGGGGTCGACCCGCGGGGCGCGTGGCGGCACCGGCTGCTCATGCTCGTCCACCAGGCGGGCGCGGTGTGGGCCGCGGGCAGCCGGCGGGTCCGGCTGAACGAGGAGTACGCGGCCTTCATCGACGTGATCCGCGCCCGCGACAACGGCATGACGGCCCCGCCCGGCCTGCCGGGCATGCCCGTCCACCCGCGGCACCGACTGGCCGAGGGCTCCGCCCTGTTCGGCGCCTTCGCTGCCCTGCGGCAGAGCACACAGGGCATCCTCTGGCACACCGTCGTCGAGCGGACGCCGGAGGCCGACGCGGCGCTGTGGACCGGGGAGAGGCGCTCCGAGATGGCCGACCTCGGGGCCCGGGCGCTGGACGCGTACCGCGAGTCCTACCTGCGCACCTATCTGGATCGCAGCGAGGACCCGGCGTGCCGGGGCTTCGGCCGCATCCTGGACGCCGCCGCCCGCCGCGACGACGCGCGGCAGAACGAGGACCTGGAGCGGCACCTCGCCGGGTGCGCCGACTGCGCCAAGGCCCTGGAGTTCCTGATCGTGCTGGAGCGCGACCCGCGCCCCCTGCTCGGCACGGCCCTGGTGGCCTGGGCCGGGCCCGCCTACCTCGCGGCGCTCGCCGCGCCCGCGCCGCCCCCCGCCCCGCCGGCCGCGCCCGCGCCGGTCTCCCGCCGCAAGCCGCGACCGGGCCCGCTCACCTGGCTCACCCGGCTCGTGCGGCCGGCCGCACCCGCGCCGGTCTCCCGCCGCAGGCCGCGACCCGGCCCCCTCTCCCGGTTCACCCGGTTCACCCGGTTCGCCGGGCCCGCCCGGCTCGTGCGGCTGCGCAGCCGCTACCCGACGCCGCTGATCACGCTGGTGCTGGCCTCCGCCGCCGTCGCGGCCGTCACCGGCCTGGTGTACGCCGCCGGCGACGACGCCCCGGCGGGCAGTCAGGCCGGCCAGGCGCCGCCGGTCCTCCCGTCGGCCTCCGTCACCGTGACGGCGACCGCGACGGCCACGGCGACCGCCACGGTCACCGGCCCGCCCACGGCCGGCGCGACCGGGACCACCGCGCCGCCGTCCCCGTCGCGGACGCCGAGCGGGGCCGCGTCGTACCGCATCCCGGCCGTGCCCACGAAGACGCCCGCGCCGAAGCCGCCCGCGCCGAAGCCGCCCGGCAGCGGCTTCGCCCAGGTCGTGAACGGCGACTCCGGTCTGTGCCTGGACGTGCGCGACGAGGACTTCTCCAACGGCTCGGATGTCATCCTCGCCGGCTGCGACCCCGACTCGGCCGCGCAGCGGTGGCGGGTGGAGCCCCAGGGCGTGCTGCGCAACGGCGGTGACTCCGACTACTGCCTCGACTCCCGCGGCGACACCGACCGCGGGCTCGGCGTCTGGAACTGCTCGTCCGCCGACGGCCGGCACGCCGAGAACCTGTTCTTCCTCGTCGACGGTCTCGGCCGCATCCGCCCGCAGATCGACCTCGGCGTCGCCGCCGCCCCCGACGGTGACGCGCCGGGCTCCACACTGTCGTTCGTCCCGGCGGGCAACGCCGCCGACCAGCGCTGGCAGGCCGGCTAGCGACGGCCCGCCGGCCGGCGAGGACCGGTCAGGCGTCGTCCCCGGCGGGCGGGATCGGCCCGCCCGGAAGGTAGACCACCGCCGTGGTGCCGCCGCCGCTCGCGGGCTGCAGGCGCACGGTGCCGTCCGCCTGCTCCACGGTGCGGGCCACGATGGACAGGCCGAGGCCCGAACCCGGCAGGCTGCGCGCGGACGTGGAGCGCCAGAAGCGCTCGAAGACGTGCGGCAGGTCCTCGGGCGGCACGCCCGGGCCGTGGTCGCGGACGGTCAGCTCACCGCCGTGCAGGGCCACTTCCACCGTCCCGGCCGGCGGGCTGAACTTCACCGCGTTGTCGAGCAGATTGATCACGGCCCGCTCCAGTGCGCCGGGTTCGGCCCGTACGTACCACGGCGCCAGCTCCGAGGTGATCTTCAGGTCCGGGCCGGTGCGCAGCCGGGCCCGCTCCAGGGCGGCTTCCACCGCCTCGTGGAAGGCCACGGTCTGCAGCGGCCCGCCACCCTGCACCGCCTGCGGACGGGACAGCTCCTGGAGGTCCCCGATGAGCGCCGCCAGCTCGCCCATCTGGGCCTTCACCGAACTGAGCAGCTCCTTCCGGTCCTGCGGCGGCAGCGCCCTGCCGGTCATCTCGCTGCGTTCCAGCAACTCGATGTTGGTGCGCAGCGAGGTGAGCGGGGTGCGCAGCTCGTGGCCGGCGTCGGCGATCAGCTGCTGCTGCAGCTCCTGGGAGGAGGACAGGGCGGCCGTCATCGCGTTGAAGGACGCCGACAGGCGCGCGATCTCGTCGTCGCCGTGCACCGGGATGCGGACGGTGAGGTCCTCGGTGCGCGCGATGTGCTCGACGGTCCGGGTGAGCCGGTCCACCGGCTTCAGTCCCGCGCGGGCGACCGCGAGGCCGGCGACGCTGGCGCCGATCACCCCCAGGCCGCCGACGGCCAGCAGGACCAGGCCCAGGGTGTTGAGCGACTGGGTGACCTCGTCCAGCGGGCGGGCCACCGTGTAGGCCCCGTCGGTGTTGAGCAGCGGCAACGTCACGGCGCGGTACTGGTTGCCGTCCGAGCCGGTCACCGTGTGCAGGGCCTCGCGCAGCGTGCCCTTGGCCACGTCGGTGTCCGCCGAGGTGACGTGCAGCGACTGGGAGCCCTGGATGACACAGCTGGCGCCGGTCCGCGAGACGACCTGGACGGTGGAGTTGAAGGGGTTGGGGGCCTGGTCGTCCGAGGCGGGCGGCTCGGTCGTGCACAGCCCCGCGCGCAGCTGGTCGACGACCCTCTGCGGGGGCATCCGGTTGTCGCGCAGCGAGTTGTCCAGCGAGTTCATGAGGGTCCCGCGCACGAAGAACCAGCACAGCAGCGCACTCGCGGTCACCGCCGCCGCGACCGCCACCGCCGTCAGGATCGCCAGCCGTGACCGCAGCGGCAGGGAACGGAAGCGCACCAGCCGGCGCATCAGGCCTTGCCCTCCGCGTTGCGCAGCACGTAACCGACACCCCGGACGGTGTGGACGAGCCGGGGGAGGCCGCCGGCCTCGGTCTTGCGGCGCAGGTACATGACGTACACGTCCAGGGAGTTGGAGCTCGGCTCGAAGTCGAAGCCCCACACGGCCTTGAGGATCTGCTCCCGGGTGAGCACCTGCCGCGGGTGGGTGAGGAACATCTCCAGCAGCGTGTACTCGGTGCGGGTCAGCTCCACCGGCTGCCCGGCCCGGGTGACCTCGCGGGTGGCGGTGTCCATCCGCAGGTCGCCGAAGGCCAGCCCGCTCTCCTCGGCGCCGCCGCCGGACAGTCCGGAGGCGTACGAGCTGCGCCGCAGCAGCGCCCGCAGCCGGGCGAGGAGTTCGTCGAGCTCGAAGGGCTTGACGAGGTAGTCGTCGGCCCCGGCGTCCAGCCCGGTGACGCGGTCGCCGACCGTGTCGCGGGCGGTGAGCATGAGGATCGGGGTGGTGGTGCCGCTGGACCGCAGGCGGCGGGCGGTGGTGAGGCCGTCCATGCGCGGCATCAGCACGTCCAGGACGATCGCGTCCGGCCGGTAGACGTCCACCTGGTCGAGTGCGGCCAGGCCGTCCTCGGCGAGGGCGGTCTCGTAGCCCTCGAAGGCGAGGCTCCGCTTCAGCGCCTCACGGACCGCGGGCTCGTCGTCCACGATCAGGATGCGGGCCGGGGCCTCGCCGTTCTCGCCGGGGCTCATGGGTCTTCCACCTCGTGCAGGGAGTCGTCGGGGACGGGGGGTCGTCGGGGACGGGGGATGCGGTGCGGCGGTGCTGCTGCCTTCCTAGCCTTGCACGAGGGCCAGACGGTGCGCGGCGCGCGAGCGGCGGGCGTACCGGCGGGCGTACCGGCGGTTGGCGGCGATCTCGGGCTCCCGCGGCGCCTGGGCCGGGAAGTGGATCAGCGCGAGGTCCGCGGGGCCGGCGGGGACACCGGCGGGGTGCAGGGCGGTGCTGAGGATGACGTTCATGACGGTCCGTCCCTTCGGGAGGGAGCGGTCAGCTGTCGCTGCCGCCGTTGCGCAGGGTGTCGAGGTCGGCCTTGACGGTGTTGACCGGGATCGCGAACCCGAGGCCGATGCTGCCGGCGGTGCTGTCGCCGGCCGAGGACGAACTGGCCGAGTACATGGCCGAGTTGATGCCGATGATCTCGCCGTTCATGTTGATCAGGGCGCCACCGGAGTTGCCAGGGTTGAGCGAGGCGTCGGTCTGGATCGCCTTGTAGGTGGTCGTGGACGAGCCGACGTCGCCGTTGTACTGGCCGCCGCCGAACTGGAACGGCCACGGGCTGTCGCCGCCGCCGTAGCCGCGGCCCTGCCGCTGGCCTCGGCTCTGGCCCTGGCCCTGGCCCTCGTCGGCGGCGACCGTGACGTTGCGGTCGAGCGCGGAGACGATGCCGCTGGTGACCGTGCCGGTCAGACCCTCCGGGGAACCGATGGCCACGACCTCGTCGCCGACCGCGACCTGGCGGGAGTCGCCGAGCGACGCCGGGGTCAGGCCGCTGACGTCCTCGGCCCTGAGCAGGGCCAGGTCCTTGGCGCTGTCGGTGCCGACCACCTTCGCGGTGGCGGTCTTCCCGGAGCTGAAGCGGACCTTGACGGTGTCCGCGCCGGAGATGACGTGGTTGTTGGTGACGATCTCGCCGCCACTGGTGACGATCACGCCAGAGCCGGTCGACCGGCCGCCGGAGGAGGTGGCGCTGACCTCCACGATGCTCGGGCTCACGGCCGCGGCGACGGAGGCGACGCTGCTGGTGCCCGTTGCGCTGGCGCCGACCACCCGGGTCGAGGTCGTGGCGGTCTGCGAGGCCGTCGCGTTACCGATCAGGGCCGCCGTCCCACCCCCGACCAGCGCCGAGACCAGAGCCACGGTGGCCACCAGCGGCACCGTCCGCCGGGACTCGCGCCGGGCGGCGGGCTCCGCCGGTGCGGGCGCGCCGTACGGGGGCTGGTGCGTCCCGTACGCGGGCGCCTGCGGCTCATAGGGCGGGGGCGGCGGGTAGGCCGCGGGACCGTTCCGGTGCTCGTCTGCGCCGCTGTCGCGGGAGGAGTTCTCGTTCATGACAACGACTGTGCGCCCCGAACATGAGAGCTCCCTGAGCGTGCCCTGAGAACCGGGGCAGAGTTCGGTATGCCCGATATAAGAAAGGAACCCGCAGGTCAGCGCCGTCCGCCGGGAACCGACCCGGCTGTGTGCGCGCCGACCTGCGGGAACGCGTCAGTGGCAGCCGCAGCTGCGCCGCACGACCAGCCGGGAGGGGAACTGCCGCAGCCGCTCCCGCCGCGATCCGGAGACCCGCAGCCCGTCGTCCAGCACCAGGTCCACCGCCGCCCGCGCCATCGCCTCGCGGTCCGAGGCGACCGTGGTCAGCGGCGGATCGGTCAGCCCGGCCTCCTTGACGTCGTCGAAGCCGGCCACGGCCAGCTCGCCGGGCACGTCGATCCGCAGCTCGCGCGCGGCACGCAGCAGCCCGATGGCCTGGTCGTCCGTCGCGCAGATGATCGCCGTCGGCCTGCCCGGCCTGGCCAGCAGCTCCAGGCCGACCTTGTAGGCGTCGTAGCGGTTGTACGGGGCCGAGAACAGCCGGCCCTCGACGCTCCGCCCGGCCTCCTGCATCGCGCGCCGCCAGCCCTCGACGTGGTCGGTGACGGGGTCGCCGGACTTCGGGGTGATCTCGGTGCCGCCGAGGCAGGCGACGTACTCGTGGCCGTGCTCCAGCAGGTGCCGTGTCGCCAGCTGGGCCCCGCCGACGTCGTCCGTCACGACCGCGACGTCGTCGATCGCCTCCGGCCGCCGGTGGAGCAGCACGACCCGCGCGTCCCAGGCGTCTATCTCGATGGCGGCGTGCTCGCTCGGTCCCTGCGAGATCAGGATCAGCCCGGACACCCGCATGCCGAGGAAGGCCCGCAGGTAGTGGACCTCGCGCTCGTCCAGGTAGTCGGAGTTGCCGACCAGCACCATCTTGCCGCGCTCGGCGGCCGCCCGTTCCACGGCGTGCGCCATCTCCGCGAAGAACGGCTGCCGGGCGTCCGGCACGATGAGGCCTATCAGGTCGGTCCGGCGGCTGGCCATCGCCTGGGCCACCCGGTCCGGGCGGTAACCGAGCTGTTTGATGGCCGCCTGCACACGCTCGCGCGTGGCCGGTGCCACCGGCCGTGGTCCGTTGTTGATGACGTAGCTGACGACCGCGGTCGACGTCCCCGCAAGCCTGGCCACATCGTCCCGCGTCACCTTTGCCACGGGCCGAGTCTACGCGGGTACACCCGCGCATCCCACTGTCTGCTCACAGCCGTGACCCGCGTGTGATCAGGCGTTGCGAGCGGCCACGGCGGCCGCCTCGGCGGACTCGGGTTCCCCGTGCGGGGCCTGGGCAGCGGACGGTTCGTCCGCCGGCCGGTCGCCCTTCTCGGGGGTGACGAAGCGGTAGCCGACGTTGCGGACCGTGCCGATCAGCGCGTCGTGCTCGGGGCCGAGCTTCGCCCGCAGCCGCCGGACATGGACGTCGACCGTGCGCGTGCCGCCGAAGTAGTCGTAGCCCCAGACCTCCTGCAGGAGCTGGGCCCGGGTGAAGACCCGGCCGGGGTGCTGGGCGAGGTACTTCAGCAGCTCGAACTCCTTGAAGGTCAGGTCCAGGACCCGGCCCTTGAGCTTGGCGCTGTAGGTGGCCTCGTCGACCGACAGGTCGCCGTTGCGGATCTCCGCCGGGCCGTCGTCGACGGTGATCTGCTGGCGGCCCATCGCCAGCCGCAGCCGGGCCTCGACCTCGGCGGGGCCCGCGGTGTCCAGCAGGACGTCGTCGATGCCCCAGTCGGCCGTCACGGCGGCCAGCCCGCCCTCGGTGACCACCAGGACCAGCGGGCAGCCCGGCCCGGTGGAGCGCAGCAGCTGGCACAGCGAGCGGACCTGCGGGAGGTCGCGCCGGCCGTCGATCAGGATCACGTCGGCGCCGGGGGTGTCCACCAGCGCCGGCCCCTCAGCGGGGGCCACCCGGACGCTGTGCAGCAGCAGCCCCAGTGCCGGGAGCACTTCGGTGCTCGGCTGGAGCGCGTTGGTCAGAAGGAGGAGTGAGCTCACCGGCCGCTCCCGTCGTTCATCGTCCGGTCATGCGTGTACCGCTTGCCCATTGCGAACCCTCCTCGGTCCCGGCGAGGACGTGTGCGTGCGCCGACACGCGCCGTCCGGAACGGCCAGGGCCGGTCCGGAAAGCACGAAAGGACCCGGGGGCGACGCTGCCCGGATCCTCTTGACCTAAGAGAATAGCCCACATGGAGTCGGTAAGTGAGCCCCCTGCTGTGCGTTCGTGTGTCCCGCCGATCGCTCGCGGTGGCCGGCGTGCGGTGCTGTTGACCGAGGACGGCGTGCGCATCGACGCCGCGTACGCGCCGGGAGGGACCCGTGACGGCTTCGCGATCGTCGTGGCGCACGGCTTCACCGGCGCGCTGGAGCGGCCCGCGGTGCGCCGCGCGGCGGAGATCTTCGGACAGGTGGACGGGGTCGGCGGCGTCGTCACCTTCTCCTTCCGCGGCCACGGGCGCTCCGGCGGCCGCTCCACGGTGGGCGACCGCGAGGTCCTCGACCTCGACGCGGCCGTGCGCTGGGCGCGCCGTGCGGGGCACCGGCGCGTCGTGTCGGTCGGCTTCTCCATGGGCGGCTCGGTGGTACTGCGACACGCGGGGCGCACAACGGCGCACGAGGGGGCGCACATTGATGCCGTCGTCTCGGTGAGCTCGCCCGCGCGCTGGTACTACCGCGGCACGGCGCCCATGCGGCGGGTGCACTGGGCCATCACCCGGCCCGCCGGACGGCTGCTCTCCCGCGGCCTGCTCGGCACCCGCATCCACCACCGGGACTGGAACCCCGTCCCCGTCCCCCCGGTGGAGGCGGTGCCCTTCATCCCGCCCACCCCGCTCCTGGTCGTCCACGGCGACCGCGACGGCTACTTCCCGCTCGACCACCCCCGCTCGCTGGCGGAGGCGGCAGGCGACGCGGCCGAACTGTGGATCGAGCCCGGCTTCGGCCACGCGGAGAACGCCGCACCGGAGGAGCTCCTGCGCCGCATCGCCGCCTGGGCGGCGGCCCGCGTCTCCTAGGCCCTGTCGCTGGGAGGTGCCCCCACCCCGCAGCGCCCGGACGACTCTCCGTCGTGCGACGCACCGCACCTGGGGGCACTGATCAGCGGCAGCCGGGGGCACCGCGGTGCCCGCCCGCCGGGCGGCCGGCGCCAATGTGACGAAAGGGCCCAGCGGCGACCCGCGGCGCCGCCGCCGCGCGGCACTGCGTCATCATGGACGGCGGCAGGACCCGCGAGGGCAAGGGGAAGGAGCCGCCATGGCGGCACACGGCACGATCCGGTACTGGGCCGCGGCCAAGGCCGCCGCCGGCGCCGCGGAGGAGCCGTACCGCGAGGGCACGCTCGCCGAGGCGCTGGCCGCCGCGCGCGAACGCCACGCGGCGCGCCCCGAGTTCGCCCGGGTGCTGTCCAACTGTTCGTTCCTGGTCGACGGGAACCCCGTCGGCACCCGGGACCACTCCGGGATCGAGCTGGCCGACGGCGGCACGGTCGAGGTGCTCCCGCCGTTCGCGGGAGGATGAGCGCGTGACCGACCACCACGACTGGTACGCCCCGGGCCCCGGGCCCATGCCGGCGCACACCCACGACAGCACGGCCGTCCTCCCGCCGGTCGGCGACGAGGACGCCGCTGCCCCGGCCCCCGGCGGGCGGGCCGCCCGGCGCCGCCAGGCCGGCCGCACCCCCGTAGAGCGCACCGGGTCCCCGATCATCGCGCCCGGCATGCAGCCCGCCGCCGTGACCGCGGCCCTCGCGCTGCTGCTGGCGGGCGGCGCCCTGCTGGGCCGCCCGGCGCTGGCCGCCGCGGCCGTGCTGCTGCAGGCGGTGACCGCGGCCGGCTGGTTCCGGCTGAACGGGATGTGGCCCGCCCGGCAGGGCATCGCGCTGGCGTTCCTGGCGGGGGTGACGGCCGAGGTCGCGGTGCTGGTGGACGGGGCCGGGAACGCCCCCGCCGTCATCGTCGGCACGCTCGGTGTGTGGCTGCTGTTCGTGCTCGTCATGCACCTGCGTCACCACGGGACGCCCGAGGAACGGCTCTCCTCGCTCACCGCGACCGCCGCCTCGACGCTGATCACCGTGCTGGCCACCGGCTTCCTCGCGGCCACCGCCGTCCCGGCGGGCAAGGACGCGGTGGTGACCGCCGTCGTCGCGGTGGCCGTGGCGGCCCTGGCGCGCGCCCTGCCGCTGCCGGCCGTGGTGTCGGTGCTGGTCGCACTCGCCGCCGCCACGGGCAGCGGGATCGCGCTCGGCCGCCTGGAGACGGCGGACGGGGCGGTGATCGCGCTGGTCGCCGGGGTGTGCGCGCTGATCGGCCTGCGGGTGGCGAGCTACGACTTCCCGTCCCGGTTCGTGCACTTCACCGCCGGCGTGGCACTGCCGCTCACCGCGGCGGCGCCTGCCGTCTACGTGATGGCCAGGGCGCTGCTGGGCTGACCCGCTAGGGTCGGGCGGCGGCACCGGCACACGTGAGTGCCGGACAGTGCCGGAAGCCACCGACGGAAACGTGAACATCACTGCGGGGGACACCTCATGCGTGCACTACGGATTCTGCTCATCCTCGTCGTGATATTCGGCGCCCTCTTCGTGGCGGTCGACCGCATCGCGGTGCACCTCGCGGAGTCCAAGGCCGCCGACCGGGTCCAGCAGACCCAGGGCCTGACCTCGAAGCCCGAGATCGACATCAAGGGCTTCCCGTTCCTGACGCAGGTGCTGGGCGAGAAGCTCGACGACGTGGAGGTGACGGCGGACGGCATCGAGGCGACCGGCACCGGCGGCCAGACGCTGCGGGTCGACCGCTTCCAGGCCGAGCTGCACGGCGTGCGCATGTCGAACGGCTTCTCCAGCGCCGTGGCCGACACCGCGACCGGATCCGCCACCCTCAGCTACGAGGACCTGAGCAAGGCCGCGCCGAGCGGGGTGAAGGTCGCCTACGGCGGCACCGACGCCGACGGCAAGGGCCGGGTGAAGGTCAGCGCGGACATCTCGACGCCGATCGGCGACATCCAGCGCAGCGTGGTGAGCGAGATCAGCGTCACCGCCAAGAACAGCATCAAACTGACGGCCGGCGAGATCCCCGGCCTGGACGCCCTGCCCTCCGAGGTGGGCGACCTGCTCCGCCAGCGGATCGACTTCACGCGCGCGCTGGCCGGGCTGCCGCAGGGCATCGAGCTGAAGTCGGTGACCGCGACGCCCGAGGGCATCACCGTCGAGGCGACCGGCACCAAGGTCGTGCTCGCCAACTGAGACGACGGCGTCCGCTCCGCAGTCCTTCGCGCGGGGTGCCGGGTCCCGGCTCCGTCCGGCGGGACCGGGCGCCCCGTTTCCGTCCCGCCATGTGGACAATCTCATCTCGTGATACGGACCGGCGGTGACACCGCGCACTCCCTTCCCTACGATCGAGCACATGAAGCGACAGGCGGATCTCACGAAGCGGCGGGCAGTCGACCTGTGCCGTGTCGCCGCCATGCTCTGTCGCCTGCCGTAGGGGCTTTCGCGCCGTCGACGGCGCCGCACTCCCGGCCCCACCTTCCCCGCTCCGCGCATCGCCGCGACGCGCCCGTGCAGCGCAGCCCGGCCCCCGTGCGCACCCGTCCGTGTGCCGAGACATCCGCTACTGCCCCGGAGGAGATCAGCAATGAGCCGCAGTGACGTCCTGGTGGACGCCGACTGGGTCCAGGCCCACATCGACGACCCGAAGGTGGTCATCGTCGAGGTCGACGAGGACACGTCGGCCTACGACAAGAACCACATCAAGAACGCCGTCCGCATCGACTGGAAGAAGGACCTCCAGGACCCGGTGCGCCGCGACTTCGTCGACCAGGCGGGCTTCGAGGAGCTGCTGTCGGCCAAGGGCATCGCCAACGACGACACCGTCGTCCTCTACGGCGGCAACAACAACTGGTTCGCGGCGTACGCCTACTGGTACTTCAAGCTCTACGGCCACGAGGGCGTCAAGCTGCTCGACGGCGGCCGCAAGAAGTGGGAGCTGGACTCCCGCGACCTGGTCGACGGCTCCGAGGTCCCGGCCCGCCCGGCGACCCAGTACAAGGCCAAGGCCCAGGACAGCTCGATCCGCGCCTTCCGCGACGAGGTCGTCGCCGCGATCGGCAACCTCAACCTGGTCGACGTCCGTTCGCCCGACGAGTTCTCCGGCAAGCTCCTCGCCCCGGCCCACCTCCCGCAGGAGCAGTCGCAGAAGCCGGGCCACATCCCGACCTCGCGCAACATCCCGTGGTCGAAGAACGCCAACGACGACGGCACCTTCAAGTCCGACGACGAGCTCAAGGCCCTCTACGAGGACGAGGGCGTCGACCTCGCGAAGGACACCATCGCGCTGTGCCGCATCGGTGAGCGCTCCTCGCTCACCTGGTTCGTCCTGCACGAGCTGCTCGACCAGCCGAACGTGAAGAACTACGACGGCTCCTGGACCGAGTACGGCTCCCTCGTGGGCGTGCCGATCGAGCTCGGCCCGGCCAAGTAACGCCAGACCCCCGACCCGCCCGACCCCCGACCCGAAGGAAGACACCATGTGCGGAGCGAAGGCCGGCGGCCCCGACCTGGCCGGCGTCGACGTGGCGAAGGAGACGATCATCCAGGGTTCCGTGACCCGCGACGGTGAGCCCGTCGCCGGCTACGTGCGCCTGCTGGACGGCGGTGGCGAGTTCACCGCCGAGGTTCCCACCTCCGCGACCGGGCAGTTCCGCTTCTTCGCGGCCCCGGGCTCGTGGACGCTGCGCGCCCTCGTACCGGGCGCGACGGTGGACCGCTCGGTCGTCGCCCAGCAGGGCAACCTCACCGAGGTGGCCATCGCCGTCTGACCCACGGCCGGAATCGGCGAAGGGCCGCACCACCACCCGAGTGGGGGTGCGGCCCTTCGCGACGTACTTTGGAAGGGTGTCCACAAGGCGTCGGCGGCGCTGGTACTTCGCCATGATGAGCGGGTGTGTCCTGCTTTTCGTCCTGGCGTGGAGTGTGGTGCGCCTGTGGTCGGTCCCGGCGGCCGTGGCCATGTGCGTCGTCGCGATGCTGATCCCGCCGGTCGCGGCCATCGTGGCCAACCGCAGGGGTCCCGACGACCACTGGTGGGACGAGACCGGCGACCCCAAGTCCGACGAGTGGTGGCGTGAGCTGGACCGCCGCGACGACCACCGCGACCAGCGCTGACGCCCGGATCAGTACACGAGCGCCTGCACCCCGTCGGCCATCGCCTCGCTCACGAAGACCTGCGCCCCCGCGATCCGCACGCCCTCCAGCACGTCCTTCTCCGCGATGTCCCGCCGGGCCGCGCACTGCGTGCACAAGGTGATCCGCCCGCCGGCCAAGATCCCCTCGATCAGGTCGGGCAGCGGCGCGGAGTGCGGCAGCTCGAACTCGGCGGCCTTCCCGGGCAGTGCGAACCACGCGGACTCACCGGTCAGCCACAACGAGACCTCCACGCCGCTCGCCACGGCCACCGCCGCCACCGTGAACGCCTGCGAGCACCGCTCGGGCGCGTCGGCGCCCGCCGTCACCTTGATCACCAGTTTCTTCGCCATGGTCCACAGCCTAAGGTGGCCGGTCTCACAGCGAAAAAAGTGTGAAGCGCTTGCCGAAGATCGACATAATGCGGTTGGCCTCGCCCGCAGATCGCGCACGAGCGCTGTGTGTCTGCCCGGGGGGGCTTGTGGAAGCGCGTACGAACGCACGGACCGGTGCGATGATCGTCGTGGTCGTCGGACTGGTCGTCCTGGCGACGCTCACGGCGGGGGCCGTGGTCGCCATCGGATCGTCGTCGTCGGGGACCTCGGCGGCCGCCGTGCCGTCGACGACGGCGCCGACGGCGCCGACGACCTCGGCGCCGGCGGCACCGTCGCCCACGCCGGACCCCACGGGGACCTCCGGACCCGGCGCCTCGCCCTCTCCCTCCAGCACCGTCACCGGTTCCGTCCACGACGGTGCGCACAGCGGAGACCTGCGCTGGTTCCTGCTCACGCCGCCCAAGGACGCCGAGATCTACGGCGACGAGGCGGGCACCTCCGTCACGCGTGACGAGGTCGGCGTCAGCGGCGACATCAAGCGGGCGCTGAGCCGCTACGGCTTCAAGAAGGGCGCCCAGCGCACCTACCTGACCGCCGACGGGGAGTACGAGATCTCCGTCGAGCTGCTGCGCTTCGGCTCGGCCGCCGGCGCCTCCGGCTACTACGACGACTTCTCCCTGGACTCGCCTGCCCTGACGATCGGCAGCACCCACCCCGCCAAGGCCTACCGCCTGTCCTCCGGCTCCGCCGAGAGCACCGACGCGGTGGCCGCGCTGTCCCACCAGGGGGACGTGCACATCAGCATCACCGTGACCGGCGAGAAGCTGCCCGGCCGCGACCTGCTCAAGCGGCTGCTCGACCAGCAGTACCAGCGCCTCGCGACCGGCCGCTGAGCCTTCGGACCTCTTCGTGGAGAACCCCTTGTCCCAGGACAACCCTGTCCCGGAGCAGGCACCGCCTGCTCCGGAAGCACCCCCGGAGGCCGCCGCGGAGACACCCGCCGCGGCTGTTCCGGAGACGCTCCCCGCGGCCCGCCCACCCCGCCGCCGCGGCCGCACCACGCTGCTCGTCCTCGCCGCCGCCGTTCTCGGTGTCGCCGCGGGCGCCGGCACCGGCTACGCGATCCAGTACGACCGCCCCGAGACCCCGCTTCCCCCGCTCACCCAGCGGGCGCTCGTGCAGCCCAAGGGCGCCGCGCCGAAGGCGAAGCCACTCACCGCGGCCGAGGACACCCTCGTGACGTACGACGGCGACCTGCGCAAGCTGCTGCTGAAGCGGCCCAAGGGCGCCAAGGACTGGCGTGTGCCGCCCGGCATCGACGGCTGGCTGGCGCCGGCCGAGTTCGCGGACACCTACGAGAGCGCGAAGTACGGCTTCAGCGACATCTTGGGCGACGGCTTCCGTCGGGCCGCCACCACCACCTGGGAGACCCGCGACAGCTCGGTGGAGATCCGGCTCGTCCAGTACCGCGACCTGGCGTTCACCGCCACGGAAAGCAACGCGACGGGCCAGATCGCGTTCACGGGCGGCAAGGACGAGGCGGGCAACGACGGCCGAGAGATCCCCGGCTCGGTCGACGGCAAGGCGTTCGTCTACTCCAAGCCGATCCGCAAGGCCGGCTACCTCCCGTTGTACAAGTCGGCAGCCGTCGCCCGGAAGGCGAACATCGAGATGCTGATCTGGGTCACCTCGGCGCACCCGATCCCCGGGTCGACGATCATGTCCCTGGCCGAGCGGCAGTTGGAGCGGCTGTGAGCGACGAGAAGACGACTCCCGTCGAGGAGCCCGCAACGGAGCCCGTGGCGGTGCAGGGGCAGCAGGAGCCGGTGCAGGTCCCCCAGGAGGAGCCGGTTTCCGGGGCCGCCGCCGTCGCGGAGCCCGCTCCCGAGGCCCCGAGCCGCACGAGCCGAAGGGGGCTCGCACTCGGCGTCGCGGCCGCCCTCGTGGCCGTGCTCGGAGGCGGCGGCATCGGGTTCGCAATGCTCAAGCACCAGCAGCACGACGACGGCAAGACCACGGCGAAGCCGTGGAAGGCCCCGGAGCCGCAGAAGACCGGCAGCTACGGCGTGCAGTCCGGCGGCAGCCACTACGGCGCGCTGGGCAAGCTCCTGCTGCCCATGCCCGCCGGCTACGCACCCGGCCCCGACATGGCCCCGTACGGCAACGATGTCGAGCTGGCCGACAAGCAGGCCGTGTCCGCGATGACGGAGGGCTACCGCGACCTGCCGAAGAAGAGCCGGGACGCCGCGCTCAAGGCGGTCGATCGCTTGCGGATCCAGGGCATCGGCATGCGGAGCTACGCCACGGATGACCACGAGATGCTCATCGAGATCCGGATCGTCCAGATGAAGAACAAGCAGGCCGCACGCGCGGGTACCGAGTTCTTCACCGACTTCACCAAGGCACTGGGCGTCTTCCGCAACGGTCCGTCGATCGCGGGCCACGACAAGGCGCGCTGCGTCCTGCCGCCCAAGAAGCCGGGTGCCGACCTGGACTTCATGGAGTGCCAGGCCACGGAGGGGGACCTCCTGGTGACGATGTCGGTCTCCGGTGTGGCCCCCCTCGACAAGAAGGCCGCGGCCGAGGTGCTCGCCCACCAGCTCGACCGTATCCAGGACCCCGGAGAGGCAGCATGAGCGACCAGCAGACAGCCCCGCCCGCGCCGGCGCCCGCGCTCGCGGGCGTGGGTGGTACGGCGGAGTCGGTGGCGGCGGAGGAGCCCGGGGCCGCTGTGACCGGGGTCGCGGCGATCCCTGGGCCGGTCGACGCCCCGGGGGCCCCGGCGCACCCTGTAGCCGTTCAGGACCCCGTGCTCTCGGCGGATCCCGGCGCGCCCGCCCCGGTCCCGCCACCGCGGGACCGGCGCCGGTTGCGGGCCGCACTGCGCTGGACCTCGGCCGTGCTGGTGTTCGCCGTGCTCGGCGGGGCCACCGCGTACGCGGTCACGCTGCCGCGGCGCACCGACGTCCCGGGCCTGGAGACACCGGACGACGGGCGCTGGACGTACCCCGCGCTCAGGCTGCCCAAGCTGCCCGCGGGTGCGCCGCGGGCGTACGCAGGCGACGGCAATCCCGGGGGCGTCCACTACGCCGACCTGCGTGCGCTGCTGCTCCCCGCCGCCCGCGGGGCGAAGGTCGACAGGTCGTTCGACGGCAAGGACGGCTGGCTGCCCACCGCACGCTTCATCGACGCGTTCGAGGAAGCCGACCGCAAGGGCCTGGCCGAGCGTCTGCCGCAGGCGGGCTTGCGGCACATCGCCGCCCGTGCGTGGGACATGCCGGACGGTACGAGGACGGAGATCTACCTTCTGCAGTTCATCAGCGCGCCGTACGCGGAGGAGGGCCGCTTCGACATGACGACGATCGCGGAACTCTCCGGCGCGCCGATCAAGGTCTTGGACCAGGACTGGAAGCGCGGGATGACCTTCCCGGGAGACATGAGTGTCAGCACGTACTCCGAGGACAAGCCGCGCGGCCGCGAGCACGTGCGATCCGCGTTCATCGTCTCCGGGGACACCATCGCCGTCATCGCCATGAGCAAGGCCGGGACGCAGCCGGCCGTCCCGTTCCACCAGACCGTGCTGCTGCAGTCGCAGCTGCTCGGCTGACCGGGTTGCGCCCCACGGGCGCGGTGCGCGGGGGCCGACCTCAGCGCATCGCGCCCGTACCGGCCGACTAGACTCGTTGACGGCCCCACCGGGCCGCCGACCGTCCGCGCCTGCCCGAGGAGCACGCTCGTGAGCGCCATTGAGATCTTCTTCGACGTCATGCTTGTCCTGGTCTGCCTTGGCGTCCTCGCGTTCTCCGTTCTGGCGGTGAAGAAGCTCTACCAGGGACAGCGCTGAACATGATCGAAATCCCCTCCGACCTCCACCCGGAGCTCGTACCGCTCGCCTTCCTCCTGGGTACCTGGGAGGGCGCGGGCGTCTTCGACTTCCCCGGCGCCGAGAAGTGCAACTTCGGCCAGGAAGTGGTGTTCACCCACGACGGCCGCCCCTTCCTGGAGTACACCTCCAAGACCTGGGTCCTGGACGCCGAGGGCAAGCCGGCGAAGCCGCTGGAGAGCGAGTCCGGTTTCTGGCGCATCGACAAGGACCGCAAGGTCGAGATCACCATGACGCGCGACAACGGCGTCATCGAGATCTGGTACGGCGAACTCGCCGAGAGCAAGCCGCAGATCGACCTCGTCACCGACGCCGTGGCCCGGCTGGCCGACGCGCCGGCCTACAGCGGCGGCAAGCGCCTGTACGGCTACGTCAAGAGCGACCTGATGTGGGTGGGCGAGAAGGCCACCCCCGAGGTGCCGCTGCGCCCGTACATGTCGGCGCACCTGAAGAAGGTCGTCAACCCCAGCGAGTGGGCCAAGGACCTCAAGGACCTGCCCGACGACGGCATCGCCTTCTTCCGCTGAGCCGTCCGCGAGCCGGTGCCGTCCGCCCGGGGCGGCGCCGTCGTGCCGCGCCGGGCCGCCGACGGCGGCCTTCCGCCTAGACTGTCCCTGTGGTCACCACGGACTGGAAGAGCGATCTCAGGCAGCGCGGCTACCGGCTGACGCCGCAGCGACAGCTTGTCCTGGAGGCGGTCGACGTCCTGGAGCACGCCACTCCGGACGACATCCTCACCGAGGTGCGCAGGACCGCCTCCGGGGTGAACATCTCCACCGTCTACCGCACGCTGGAGCTGCTGGAGGAACTGGGCCTGGTCAGCCACGCCCACCTGGGCCACGGTGCCCCCACGTACCACCTCGCCGACCGGCACCACCACATGCACCTGGTGTGCCGGGACTGCGAGTCGGTCACCGAGGCCGACATCTCCGAGGCCGCGCCGCTGACCGACCGGCTGCGCGCGACCTACGGCTTCGAGACGGACATGAAGCACTTCGCGATCTTCGGCCGGTGCGCGGACTGCGCGCGGAAGGCCCGAACGTCTGAGGGTTCAACTACCGAGACGTAGGCTGGTTCCATGCAGCGACAAACACTGACCAGCCCCCTGCTGTCGCTCCCCGGCGCCGTCCCCGCAGAAGGCCCCGACGAGGGAGTCGCCGCGCACTACGGGGACCTCTTCCGCGAGCAACGGACCCTCGCGGACGGCAAGGGCTTCGTCGACCTGTCCCACCGCGGTGTCGTCGCCGTCACCGGCCAGGACCGGCTCGCCTGGCTCCACCTCCTGCTCACCCAGCACGTCACCGACCTGCCGCCCGGGCAGGCCACCGAGGCGCTGATCCTCTCCGCGCACGGCCACGTCGAGCACGCGCTCTACCTCGTCGACGACGGCACGACCACCTGGATGCACGTCGAGCCCGGTACGCAGGGCGACCTCGTCGCGTACCTGGAGAGCATGAAGTTCTTCTACCAGGTCGACGTCGCCGACGTGACCGGCGAGCACGCCGTCGTCCACCTCCCCGCGGGCAGCATCGCCGCCGTCCCCGAGGGCTGGCCGGTGCGCGAGGTCGCGCACGGCCGCGACGTCCTCGTGCCGCGTGCCGAGCTGGAGGCCTTCGCCCGGGAGGCGGGCACCCCGGTGGGTGTGCTGGCCCTGGAGGCGCTGCGCATCGAGGCCCACCGCCCGCGGCTGGGCCTGGAGACCGACCACCGCACCATCCCGCACGAGCTGGGCTGGCTGGACACCGCCGTCCACCTCGACAAGGGCTGCTACCGCGGCCAGGAGACCGTCGCCCGGGTCCACAACCTCGGCCGGCCGCCGCGCCGCCTGGTCTTCCTCCACCTCGACGGCAGCGAGGTCAAGCTGCCCGGCCACGGCACGCCCGTGCGCATCGCCGCCGACGGGCCGGACGGCCGCCAGATCGGCACCGTCACCTCCTCCGCCCGGCACTGGGAGCTGGGCCCGATCGCCCTCGCGGTGATCAAGCGCAACACCCCCGTGGACGCCCCGCTGCTGGCGGACGGGACGGCCGCGAACCAGGAGACCGTCGTCGAGCCCTGACGGGCGACGACCGGCAGGGATCTCGGAGACCGAGGACCACTCAGAGATCGAGGACCACGGTGAACGGGCCGTCGTTCGTGAGCGAGACCTTCATGTCCGCTCCGAAGCGGCCCGTCGCCACGTCCGCGCCCAGCGCGCGCAGCTGAGCGACCACCTCGTCCACCAGCGGCTCGGCCACCGGGCCGGGCGCGGCGGCGTTCCAGGTCGGCCTGCGCCCCTTGCGGGCGTCACCGTAGAGAGTGAACTGCGAGATCACCAGCAGCGGCCCGCCGATGTCGGAACAGGACTTCTCGTCGGGCAGGATGCGCAGGCTCCACAGCTTCCGGGCGAGCTGTGCCGCCTTTTCCTCGGTGTCGTCGTGCGTGACCCCCACCAGCACGCACAACCCCGGTCCGGCGATTTCGCCGACCGTCTCGCCGTCCACCACGACCTTCGCTTCGCTCACCCGCTGGGCCACCGCTCGCATGACCCCCATTCTCCCGGGCGTGAAGGGGCGCGCGGCATCGGGGCCGTACGCCCGGTTGGGCTCACGCACAACTGTCCGGGGCGGCCGTTCGGGTGCAGGTGCCTGCGGGACGCAGGTACTCGGTGGCACGATCGAGATCTGCCCGACGCGGGGGACGAGGGGACGGACAGAGATGAAGCACACCGGTACGACGAGTACCACCGGGACGGCGGAAGGCGAACGCATGCTCAAGGCACCGGGCCCGCGCTCCCCGTTCCCCGACGCGCCGCAGCCCGACTTCGCCGGACTCACCCTCGCCGGCCTGCGCACCGCGCGCCGCGAAGCCCAGCTGGAGGAGGCCGACCTGTCCTACCTCCGCCGCCTGCTCCAGGGCCGCATCGACATCCTGCGCGCCGAGCTCGCCCGGCGCACCGCCCCCGACGCGCCCGTGCTGGACCGGCTCTCGGAGATCCTCACCGACACCCCCTCCCGGCACCGCACCTCCGCCCGGCACGTCACCCTGCGCACCCCGCGCAGCGAGCGGTACCGGCAGCTCGCCGAGGAGATGCTCGCCGAGGTCGAGCTGTCCGACCTGGAGGCCCGCACCGACCAGGAACTGCACGACGCGATGGGGCGGCTGGTCCGCCACGAGCAGCAGGTGTCGCGCTGCCGGCACTCGCTGCAGCGCACCGTCGACGGCTGCAGCACCGAGATCGCGCGGCGGTACCGGGCGGGCGAGGCGCGGGTCGAGGATCTGCTGTCGGGGGACTGAGGGCTCGGCGGACCGCGGCGGGCCACGCGGAAAATCCCGCGGAAAATCCCGCGGGGAAATCCCGCGGGAAAAAGGGATGCGCGAAGGCCTGACCGGCGCCTACCGTGCGGGACATGAGCCTTGAGGTCCGCACGCTCGAAGCATCCGACTACTCCGGCTGGTTGCGCGCCACGCGACTCGGCTTCCTCCGTTCCGCCACCGTCAGCGACGAGGAGATCGAGCTCCGGCGGCCCTACACGGACCTCGCTCGCGCCCAGGGCGCGTTCGACGACGGCCGCTGCGTGGCGACGTTCCGCAGCATGCCGCGCGACGTCACCGTGCCCGGCGGGGCGGTGCTGCCCAGCAGCGCGATCACGCAGGTCACCGTCTCCGCCACGCACCGCCGCCGCGGTGTCGCCTCCCGCATGATGGCCAACGAACTGGCCGCCACCGCCGAACGAGGCGAGCCGCTCGCGATCCTCATCGCCGCCGAGTTCCCGATCTACGGCCGCTTCGGCTTCGGCGCCGCCGCCGGCGTCACCGAGTGGCACGTCGACACCGCCCGCGCGGGCCTGCGCACGCCCGCCGACGACGAGGACGGCCGCGTCGAACTCGTCGACCCCGCAGACGTCTTCAAGTCAGGTCCGGAACTGCACGAGCGGGTACGGCTCCAGGCCCCCGGCTCCATCAACCGCAACGACCGGTGGTGGGAGCTGTTCACCGGCAAGGTCCAGGTGCCGGGCGGCGACCCCTGGAAGGAACCGATCTTCGCCTTCTACCGGGACTCCGCCGGCCGCATCGACGGTCTGGCCGCGTACACCGTCGACGACAAGTGGCGCGGCATGTACCCGGAGTCCCCCCTGGAGGTCAAGCAGCTCATCGCCGCCACCCCGGCCGCCGAGCGGGCCCTGTGGCGCTTCCTGCTGTCGATCGACTGGGTCACCACCGTGCGCACCGGCTTCCGCGCCCATGACGACGTCATGCCGCTGCTGCTCGGGGACCGCCGGGCCGCCCGGATCGACAACAGCTCCGACTTCCTGTGGCTGCGCTTCATCGACGTGCCCCGCGCGCTGGCCGCCCGCACCTACGCCGCTCCGGGAGCCGTCGTCCTCGACGTCGTCGACCCGTACGGCTACGCCGCCGGCCGCTTCCGTGTCGAAGCCGCACCCGACGGCACCGCCACCGCCGAAGCCGCCCCCTCCGTCGCCCCGGACCTCACCCTCACCGCCGCCGACCTCGCCACCCTCTACCTCGGCGACGAGTCCGCGGTCCGCCTCGCCACGGTCGGCCAGGCCACCGAATCCCACCCTGGCGCCGCGGCCCGGGTGGACGCGCTCTTCCGCACCTCGCGCAAGCCGTGGGCGATCGACGGCTTCTGAGGCGTCAGCGCCCGCCGTACGAGACGAGGACCAGGACCACCAGCACCCCGCCCACGCACATCGCGTAGCTCGACCGCGCCTTCGACCCGACCGCGACCAGCACGATCCCCAGCCCCATCAGCGGGCCGAACTGCCGGCCGAGGTATTCCTCGAGGATCGCCGCCATCACGTGACTCCACAGCATGACCCACCCCTTCCCAAGGCGGCCGCCGAACGGCGCGGGCCCCGCTGCCGCTGCCCCTAGCGGGTCAGCAGCAGCGCGATCACCACGAGTCCGACACAGGTGAACGTCGTGTTCCGGGCCTTGTGGCCCACCGTGAACAATCCGACGGCGAAGGCGCCTGCCGCGCCGTACCGCCATTGGACGAGCTGCTCGAACGCGAAGGCGCACAGAGCGAGTGCGGGCATGGGGTTTCACTCCTTCGAGGCGCGTGGGATCGATCTCTCCGCGCGTAGAGCACGGAAGAGGGAGAGTTGACCCGAAGGTCGACACGTGGCGAGAGCGGAAGCCTGGTGCTGATGTGTGCGTGCGATGCGACATGGCGCTGCACTGTCACCCGCGGCTGTCCCGAGCGCGTCGTTGGGCCGGGACGCCGCGGTCCCCGTGGTGTCAACCGCCCCAACTTGACTGTCGGTCGGAGCAGTTGACTGCACTCATGTCTAGGTTGTTCCCGATGACTACAGGTCCATAAACTCGTCGCAGTCAACTCCACTTGCCTGACCGGAAGATGTAGGCTTCTCGCGTGAACGGCTCGCGAGGAAACGGTGGAGTCAGGCGCGAATGGGAGCGCGTGGCCGATTCGCTGCGTCACCAGATCGAGGCCGGCGAGATCCCGGTCGACGAGCAACTCCCCACCCAGGCTGAGCTGGTGGAGACGTTCGATGTAGCGCGCGCCACGGTCCAGAGGGCACTCAAGGAGCTCCAGGACGAGGGTTACGTAGAGTCAATCCAGGGCAAGGGAGTCTTCGCCCGAAACTGGCGCAACCCGACACCGGCACATGCCAACGGCGCGGCTCACCGCACGGATTCGGCCAGCGTCGAGCTGGAGGACGCCATCGCGGAGGCGTTCGAGGCGGAACACATCACGATCGACGCCTACTGCCTGACGAGCGAGTCGCTCAACGCGGCCCTCAGCCGTCCGGTCGGCCGAATCCTGCGCGGTGAGCTGCGTCCTTCTTCGATTGCGGTTCGGCTCCTGCTGCCCAGCCCCGACGCGCTGCTGGCCATCCCGCGGAACGTGGAGGACCCGGACGACGCGCGTCCCCGGCACCGTCTGGCCGGCCTGATAGATCTCCAGACTCGCGTCCTGCGGAACCTGCTGGGTGATCTGGAAAACCGCGAGCTGACCTCGGTGAAGATCGAAACCAAGACGGTACCGATCACACCCATGACCAAGATCTATCTGTTGAACGGGGATCAAGGTCTCACGGGGTACTACTCAGTGGTGGACAACAACGTCGTCCTGGACGACGGGACGCGAGTGGCCATCTACGACGTCCTCGGTGTCGGTGCGGAGCTCTACCCGCAGGGACCCGCCCAGCTCGAGGAGTGCCGGCAGTGGTTCGACTCACTGTGGACCACAATCGCCGAATCGGTGTGACACTCACTGAATGGCTTCGACAGACCCTGAGCGGCTCCTGAACCGACTACGAGGAGTCAAGGTCGTCCTGTTCGACTTTGATGGGCCGCTTTGTGACTTGTTCGCCGGGTACAGCGCCGAGTCGGTGGCCGGACACATGAAGGAGTTCCTCGCGGACAAGGGCTGGTTGCTGCCGCAATTCGAGGGGTACACCGACACGCACCAGCTCCTGCAGGATGTGGCGTTCGCCGGCTTTCCCGAGGAGATAGTCAAGGGACTCGATGGCGTCCTTGTCGATGCGGAGCGCCAAGCGGCGATGGTGGCGCATCCCGTCGACGGGGTCGCCGAGCTCATACAGGGGCTGGCCGCGCAGGAGCGGCCCATGGCGATCACCACGAACAATTCTCCGGCCTCGGTCCAGGTCTACTTGAAGAAATATGGGCTGGAGCAGGAGTTTGGCGGAAGAATCTTCGGCCGGGGTGACGCGCCGGACAGAATGAAACCCCACCCGGCATATCTACGCGCGGCGATGGAGGAGTTGGGGTGGGTTTCCACCCCGGGCAATTGCCTCATGATCGGTGATTCCGTGCGGGACCTGTGGGCCGCACGTGCCGCGCACGTGAAATTTCTGGCATATGCCGGGATCGGTGACCGTTATCAACAGCGGGTCGACGCCCTTCTGGGGGAAGGAGTGGATTTGCTGGTCAGGGACATGCGGGAGTTGGTGGAAGCTTTCTCCGCCGCGGGGCTCGGCCGGCGGGGCGCTCCCGTCGGTGAGTAGGCGTACCGAAATACGATTGACACGCTATGGGTTTCGATGTGCGGCAACGGGGAAAAGCGCGTAGGCTCGCGCCACATCATGCGCCATCACTTCGTGGTGGGCTATTGGCGAGCGCTCAAACGGTCGGTGCAAGTTGACGGATACGGTTGTGGCCACGGATCCCCAGGGTGGCGCCGGCACGCGTATGCCCAAGGACGGCCCACGGCCTGATGCCGCTGACACGCCTGACGACGATCTCCCCGAACCATGCGGCCGCCTCGTGGGCCGGGCGGCCGCGGCTCCGGTGACGGCCGACAGTCTGGCGCGTCCCCTCATGTACGAGCGCCTGCAGAAGTCCTTGGTCAAGTGGCACTACGAGCGGAAGAAGCGCCGTTCCGACTCGGTCGTCCTGGCGGGGCATCACAACGCGAACCACGTCATGCCGGCCGGCCGGGGACTCGACTGGTTCATGTCCACCCCGCCGGAGCGGACGGCGCACGTCAAGCTGAGGGTCCCGCTCAACACGCCCATGGTGGTGATGCGCACGTGGCAGGACGAGGCCGAGGTGCTCGCCGCGCTCAAGCGGTTGAGCCCGGAGCCCCCTTTCGCCACCCCGCACTGCCTGGTCGCCTTCGAGGGCGCCTCGCTGCACAGGTTCGAACCGGGAACCGCTCTGTCGCAGGTCTCGGGGCCGGGCGAACCCCTGGGCGAGGACATGCTCCGCAAGCTGGCGGAGGTCTTCGCACGCACGGCCCTCGTCGGGCGGGATCAACTGCCGGCGCTGCCGGCCGACTGGCCGGCGGACCACAAGAGCAGCGACGCCTTCCTTGACCACCTCGTCCACCACGCCGAGCACGAGGTGTACCGGCGTCACCGCCCCGAGTTCGGGGGCCTTTTCGACGCACTCGGTGTTCCGGACGATGCGCTGGCCCGTTTTCGCACGAGAGTGAGCCTGCGTACACGGGAGTTGCAGCGCAGACCGTACGCCCTGCTGCACACCGACCTCCATCGGGACAACATCGTGGTGCTGGAGGACGACGGCCTTTTCATCCTGGACTGGGAGCTCGCCACCTACGGCGACCCCCTGCACGACCTGGCCACGCACCTGGTGCGGATGCAGTACACCGACGACGAGCGCGAACTCATGAAGGGCATCTGGGAGGAGACGCTCGTCCGGCGCGGCTGTTCGGCGATGACCGCGGGGATGGACACCGACCTGCAGGCCTATCTGGATTTCGAGTACGCGCAGTCGGTCTTCGCCGATGTCGTCAGGGCGGCGGTGCGCCTCGGCACAGAGCCGGGCAGCCCGGACCTCGGGCACTCCGCCCGCATGGTCCGCCGCGCGCTGGAACGGGCGAGGGAGCCGATCGGGCTGGACGCCGTGCCCACAGAGGACGAGATCGAGAGCGCGCTGGTCGACTGGCACACGCTGCGGTACCCGGAGCGCCGCCGGAGGTGGATCTTCACGGTTTGGGCGGCCCGTAACCGGGCCGGTGCCCGCTGACACGACGGGCCGTGGGACCGACCGGGAACTGCAGGCTTCGCTGAGCCGGGTGACCTGCGTTCTGTTCGACTTCGACGGCCCTCTCGCGGACCTGTTCGCCCACCGTCCGGCCGTCCGGGTGGCCGAGACGCTCGGGCGACGGGCGCAGAAACTGGGGGTGCCCGCCGGGGTGGTCCGGGGAGTACGCGATCCCTTGCTGGTGCTGAGGAAGGCCGCCTGGCACGGTGCTGTCAACGTCATCCGTGAACTGCAGGAGCTCCTTGCCGAGGAGGAGACGAAGGCCGCGCGGTCGGCCCGCCTGACTCCGCACGCGGACGGGTTGGTGCGATCACTGGCCGCGAGTGGCCGAGAGGTGGCGGTCACCACCAATAATTCGGCCAGGGCGGCAACCGTCTTCCTGAAGGAGCGCGGCCTCTCACGGTTCTTCGGCCCGCACATCCATGGGCGGGCACCCGACCCCACGCTGTTGAAGCCCGATCCGGACTGCTTGACCCGCGCGATGACATCGACCGGCACGGAGCCGGCCGAGTGCCTGATGATCGGTGACTCGGTGAGCGATCTCGAGGCCGCGGACAAAGCGGGCGTGAGCTTCGTCGGCTACGCGCGTGCTCCGCACAAGACGGTGGCTTTGAGGAATGCGGGTGCGATCCATGTCGTGGGGTCCCTGGAGGTCCTGGTGGACATGGTGCGGCATCAGGACTCCCACTCCGTCCAGTGCGCCGGCTCGGGGTGACGGACGCCATCATGCAGTGCCGCTAACTCGTGGGGTGAAGGACATTTAACTGGACCTTGATGGTCCGGTGGCCCAGGCTCGGTCCCATGGGGATTCACGTACCGCTGATCACGCCCTTCGACGCCGACGGGCGCGTGGACGCCGCCGCGCTGGAGCGGCTCGCGCACGACGTGCTGGACGACGGGGCCGAGGGCCTGGTCGCGCTCGGGACGACGGCCGAGGTGGCGACCCTGGACGAGGCGGAGAAGGAGCTCGTCCGGGAGATCGTGGGGCGGGGCTGCCGGGAGAGAGGTGCGCGGTTCACGGTCGGGGCCGGGGGAGCCGATACGCGACGGGCGGCCGAGGAGCTGCGGGCACTCGACGCGGACGCCGCGCTCGTGACCGTACCGGCGTTCGTGCGGCCCTCGGAGGACGGCGTGGTCGCGCACTTCGAGGCGCTGGCCGAGGCGTCCGCAGCGCCGCTGGTCGTCTACAACATCCCGTACCGCACCGGGCGCACCCTGAGCGCCGACACCGTGCGCCGGATCGCGGCGATCCCCGGTGTCATCGGCTTCAAGCACGCCGTGGGCGGCATCGACCAGGACACCGTCCTCCTGGTGCGGGAGGTGCCGCTGTACGCGGGGGACGACGTCTTCGCCCCCGCCCTGCTGGCCCTGGGCGCGGCCGGGGCGATCCTGGCCTCCGCGCACCTGGCCACCGCGCAGTGGGTGGAGCTGGCCCGTCCCCACGATCCGGCACGCGGGCATGCGCTGGCGAGGCTCGCCGCCGCCTGCTTCGCGGAGCCGAACCCCACGGTGACCAAGGCGGTACTGCACGCCCAGGGACGCATTCCCACCCCCGCGGTCCGGCTGCCGCTGCTGCCTGCCGGGCGGCCGGCAGTCGAGACGGCCCTCCGGGCACTCGCCGCATCGGGGGATACTCGGGACCGTACGTACGCACTGATCGGAGAGACCGGATGAGGATCGGAATCGTCGGAGCCACCGGCCAGGTCGGCGGCGTCATGCTCAAGGTGCTGGCCGAGCGTGACTTCCCGGTGGAGCGGCTGCGGCTGTTCGCGTCGGCCCGCTCGGCGGGGCGGACGCTGCCGTGGAAGGACGGCGAGATCACCATCGAGGACGCGGCGACCGCCGACTACGCGGGTCTCGACATCGTCCTGTTCTCCGCGGGCGGCGCCACGTCCAAGGCGCTCGCCCCCAAGGTCGCCGCCGCGGGCGCGGTCGTGATCGACAACTCCTCGGCCTGGCGCATGGACCCCGAGGTCCCGCTCGTGGTGTCCGAGGTCAACCCGCACGCGATCGCCGACCGCCCCAAGGGCATCATCGCCAACCCGAACTGCACCACGATGGCCGCGATGCCGGTGCTGCGCCCGCTGCACGACGAGGCGGGGCTGACCGCGCTGGTCGCCACCACGTACCAGGCGGTCTCCGGTTCCGGACTGGCCGGTGTCGCCGAGCTCGACGGGCAGATCCGCAAGGTCGCCGACCAGGCGACGGGGCTGACCTTCGACGGCGCGGCCGTGGAGTTCCCCGAGCCCGCGGTCTACCAGCGGCCCATCGCCTTCAACGTCGTCCCGCTGGCCGGGAAGATCGTCGACGACGGACGCTTCGAGACCGACGAGGAGCAGAAGCTCCGCAACGAGTCCCGCAAGATCCTGGAGATCCCGGAGCTGAAGGTGTCCGGAACCTGTGTGCGCGTCCCGGTCTTCTCCGGGCACTCGCTGCAGGTCAACGCCCGCTTCGCGCGTCCGATCAGTGTGGAGCGCGCCTACGAGCTGCTGGCCCAGGCGCCCGGCGTGGAGCTGTCGGAGATCCCCACCCCGCAGCAGGCCGCCGGCAAGGACCCCTCCTACGTGGGGCGGATCCGCGCGGACGAGACCGTCGAGCACGGCCTCGCGCTCTTCCTGTCCAACGACAACCTCCGCAAGGGTGCCGCGCTCAACGCCGTCCAGCTCGCCGAGCTGGTCGCGGCGGAGCTGCGCGGCTGACGCCCGCGACCCCGTTGTCGCCCGATGCCCCGGCCGCGTGTGCCGGGGCATCGGGCGTTCCCGGCTCGGACGCGCTTGACCCTCACACCGTGTGAGGCCCTGCACTGGAGGGCGTCATGTTCAGCATCGGAGACTTCGCCAGGCACGGCCGTGTATCGGTCCGCATGCTGCGTCACTACGACGCCATCGGGCTGCTGCGCCCCGACCGTGTCGACCCCGCCAGCGGATACCGCTCCTACGCCGCGGGGCAGCTCGCCCGGCTCAACCGGATCATCGCGCTCAAGGACCTCGGCTTCACCCTCGAACAGGTGCGGTCGATCCTCGACGAGAAGGTCGGCGCCGACGAGTTGCGCGGCATGCTGCGGCTGCGACGCGCCGAACTCGCGGCGGCCATCGCCGCGGACGCGGCACGTCTGGCGGGTGTCGAGGCGAGGCTGCGGACCATCGAAAGCGAGGGACGGATGGCTTCCGACGACGTGGTCGTCAAGCGGGTGCCCGGCGTACGGCTGGCCGAACTCACCGCGACGGCGGCCGGGTTCGAGCCGGCGCAGATCAGCCCGGTGATCCAGCCGCTGTACGGCGAGTTGTGCCGCCGCCTGGAGGCGGCGGGGGTGCGGCCGGTGGGGCCGAGCGTGGCCCATTACGAGGACGCGCCCGAGGGCAACGGCGCGGTCGTGGTGCACGCCGGGCTCCCGGTGGACGTGGACCCCGACGCCGGGTACGACTTCGCGGTCGTGGACCTGCCCGCGATCGAGAGCGCGGCGACGATCGTGCACCGCGGGTCCATGGACGACGTCCTGCGCACCGAGCAGACGCTCGCCCGCTGGATCGACGCCCACGACCACCGCTCCACCGGCTACCCGCGCGAGTTCTACCTGGAGGCCGGCGGCCACCCCGACACCTGGGTGACGGAACTCCAGCAGCCGCTGGCCCCCGGGGACTGATCGGCCGGGCGGTCAGCCCATCGGCCGGCCCTCGCGTGCCGCGAGGTCGACCAGCTCGAAGGCCGTCCGGCCGTCCAGGGACTCGCGGACGATGTCCGCGTGCCCGGCGTGCCGGGCGGTCTCCTCGATGAGGTGGAGCAGGATCCAGCGGGTGCTGACCTTCATGCCCGGCGGGTTCCACGGTGCGTCCGGCAGCGCGACCGTCCCCTCCAGGTCGGGGAGGGCGAGCACGGCCGCCTCGGTCTCGCGGGCGATCGCGGCCCAGCGGTCCAGCCAGCCGGCGAGCGTCTCGCCGTCCAGCAGGCGGAAGCCGTTGACGTAGTCCTCCTGGCTGCCCGCCTTCTCCTCGCGGCCGAGGAGCAGGCCCTGCACCCAGACCTCCTCCATGCGGGCGACGTGCTTGACCAGCCCGGCGAGGGTCAGCTCGCTCGCGCTCGGCCGCGACGTGGCCTGCGCGTCGTCCAGTCCCAGCACCGCCCGGCGCACGCCGGCGCGCTGCGACTCCAGGTAGGCCAGCAGGGCGTCCCGCTCGTCCGTCTCGTTGCGAACCACCGTGGGCATCGTGCACCTCTTGTCCGTCGGCCGCCGGTGTCCCGGCGTTCTCTCACGTCGTCGCCTTGCGTCTTCGACGGTACGGAGCATTGCGGTCAGTTCCGGTCCGCAATGCCGTAGGTGCCTCCGGCCGGTTGCCGTCCTGAGCCGCACGACCGGGGGTCGGGGGTGCCGTACCCGTGCCGTGCGAGCCGGGCGCCGATTTTGCCGCGACGACGGCCGAACTGTTCGGGGGCGGCAGCACGGGGCATCCCGTGTGCGGCGCCCGCCGGAGGGGGTCCGGCGGGCGCCGCCCCCGGTCCCCGCTGCGGACGGAGCCCGCGCCCGGACCGGAGTCACCAGGAGCCGGCGGTCACGGTGCGATCGGGTCGTCCACCGGGGCGGGGGCGAGGCCGGCGGCCACCAGGCCGGCGAAGACCGCCTTGCCGAGGGTCTGCACCGCGGACTGGGGGCGGACCATGACCGTGAACTCCTTGATCCGGCCGGCCTCGTCGAAGTGGAGGAGGTCGATGCCGTGGATGTCCTTGCCGTCGACGGTGGCGCGGAAGAGCAGGATCTCCGAGGGCGCGTCGCCGCCGTCGCCGCTGGTGGCGGAGGTGCCGTCGAAGCGGCCGACGTAGCGGAAGTCCTCGAAGGTGCGGAGCAGGACGCCGAAGAGGCCGAGCACCATGGGCTTGCCCTCGAAGGGCGTGAACGTGACCGGGCTGTAGAACCGGATGTCGTCGGTGAACAGATCGTCGAGCCCGGCGAGGTCGCGGGTCTCCACAGCGGTGCGGAAACGGTCCGTGGTGGTGGTCGACATGGGCCTGCCGCCTTCCGGGGGCCGCGGCCCCAGTCATGGGGTTGATCAGTCAGTTTTATGACTATCACGCCCACGGCGCCGCCGGACAGACCCTGGGCCGTCCGGCCCGTGACGGCGGGCGTCACATCCCCTTAACGAGACTTTTGCAAGCACTCTGCTTGCAAAAGTTAGCACCGCGGGGCATGCTCTAAGACATGGCTTCACTGAACGTCGGCAACCTCGGTGAGTATCTGCGGGAGCAGCGCCGCAACGCGAAGCTCTCGCTGCGCCAGCTCGCCGACGCAGCGGGGGTGTCCAACCCGTACCTCAGCCAGATCGAGCGCGGGCTGCGCAAGCCCAGTGCCGACATCCTGCAGCAACTGGCGAAGGCGCTGCGCATCTCCGCCGAGACCCTGTACGTGCAGGCGGGGATCCTCGACGAGCGGGACCAGGGCGACGGCCGGGAGGTCCGTACCGCCATCCTGGCCGACACGGCGATCAACGAGAAGCAGAAGCAGGTCCTGCTCCAGATCTACGAGTCGTTCCGCAGGGAGAGCGCCGCGGTGGAGGAAGCTCGGGACGAGCAGTACGCCGCGCCGCGCGAGCGCGCGGTGAAGAAGGCGGCGCAAACGGCTGCCGCCGTGCTGAAGCCGAAGGCGACCGCCGGACCGGACGACGGGGGCGGCGGCGACGCCGCGGCCGCCGAGTGACCGGCGGACTCAACAGACGTACACGCCACCATCCTCATACGGGAGAAACCCTCATGGCGATCACCGACGACCTCGTCAAGACCCTCAAGGACCCGACCCCGCTCTACGCACTGGCAGGCACCGCCGACCTCGCGGCCGAGAAGCTGAAGGAGGTCCCGCCGCTGATCGAGAAGATCCGCAGCGAGGCCCCGGACCGGATCGAGAAGATCCGCGGCACCGACCCCAAGGCCGTGCAGGAGAAGGTGACCGCGCAGGCCAAGGGCGCGCAGAACAGGGCGCAGGCCAAGGTCAACGAGCTCTTCGGCAGCCTTGACACCGATCTGCGCAAGCTGCGCGACTCCGCGCAGGACTTCGCGCTCCAGCAGGTGGGCCGCGCCGCCGAGTACGCGGTCCGCGCCAAGGAGACCTACGACGGCCTGGCCGAGCGCGGCAAGGACGCGGTCGCGACCTGGCGCGGCGAGGCCGCCGACCAGGTCGAGGACATCGCGGTCGCCATCGAGGGCGAGCCGGAGCCGCGTCCGGCGGCGCAGCCCGCCCCGGCGCCCGCTCCCGCGCAGAACTCCGTGCCCGCCCCGGCCCCGGCCCCGGCCGACGACCGGTCCGCCTCGGCCAAGAAGCCGGCCCAGGCGAAGAAGCCGGCCCCCGGCGCCGCCCGGAAGAGCACGCCGGGCAAGCCGGCCTCCTGAGGCCCGCGCACACCCGCGCGCCTTCCCGCGCGCACTACGGGCCGGGCACGCATCGCGTGCCCGGCCCGCTCCTGTGAGCCCACGGCCCTGCGGCCCTACGGCGCTTCGCGCAGGAGGGCGCCCCCGGCTCGCCCGGCCGGGTACGGTGGGAGCCGACGACGGAGGTGGACGGCAATGCTGGTTACGGGTTTCCTGGGTGTCCTGGGCCTGGTGTCCTGGGCGCTCTTCCTGCTCGCGCTCTTCGCCCTGATCGACGCCGCGATCCATCGCCAGGACGCCTACCGCGCGGCCGACAAGAACACCAAGGCGTTCTGGCTGATCGTCCTCGCGATCGCCGCCGTGGTGATGAAGATCTTCTCGATCCTGTCGTTCCTGCCGGTCATCGGTCTGATCGCGGTGATCGTGTACATGGTGGACGTGCGGCCGAAGCTCCGCGAGGTCGCGGGCAAGGGCGGCCCCCGGCGTCGCGGCGGCAGCAGCAGCGACGGCCCGTACGGACCCTTCAACCGCTGAGCCCGCCGGGGCCGTTGACGCTCCCCGTGAACCGGCGCCGGATCAGGCGCCGGATTCCAGCAGCAGCAGCGCGACGTCGTCCGTCAGCTCCCCGCCGTTGAGTTCCCGCACCTCGGTGACGGCGGCGTCCAGCAGTTCCTCGCCGGCGAGCCCGGCGGACAACTGCCGCCCGATGAGTTCGACCATGCCCTCCTGCCCGAGTCGCTGCGGGCCCTGGCCGATCCGGCCCTCGATGAGCCCGTCCGTGTAGAGCATCAGGCTCCACGACTCGCCGAGCTCGATACGCGCCCGTTCCCAGCCCGACGTGCCGGGCAGCAGGCCGAGCGCCGGACCGCCGTGCTCGTAGGGCAGCAGCTGCGGCGCCATCCCGGACAGCGAGACCAGCGGGGCGGGGTGGCCGGCCAGATAGAGGTCGGCGGAGCGCCCGTCCGCGGCGATGTCGACCTGGCAGAGGGTCGCGAAGATCTCCTCGTCGGGCCGCTCGTGCTCCAGCACCTGCTGCAGCGTGCAGAGCAGGAGGTCTCCGCAGAGCCCGGCGAAGGTCAGCGCACGCCAGGCGATGCGCAGTTCCACGCCGAGAGCGGCCTCGTCCGGGCCGTGGCCGCAGACGTCGCCGATCATGGCGTGCACGGTGCCGTCGGGGGTGCGCACGGTGTCGTAGAAGTCGCCGCCGAGCAGGGCGCGGCTGCGGCCGGGCCGGTAGCGGGCCGCGAAGCGCAGGTCGGCGCCCTGCAGCAGCGGGGTCGGCAGCAGGCCGCGCTCCAGCCGGGAGTTCTCCTGCGCGAGCAGCCGGGTCTCGGTGAGCTGGCGCTGGGCGACGTCGGCCCGCTTGCGTTCCACCGCGTAGCGGATGGCCCGGGTCAGGTGGGACGGCTCCAGGTCGGGCGGGGTGAGCTGGTCCTGGGCACCGACGCGGACCGCCTCGGCGGCGCGCTCGGCGTCGGTGTCGGTGCCTGTGGTCAGGACGAGTACGGCGGTCCGCGGCGCCAGCCGCAGCAGCTGCCGCAGGCCGTCGAGGCCCGCGGCGGTGTCCGGGCCGAGCTCCAGCAGGATGCAGTTGACGTCGTCGCGCAGCAGCAGCCGCTCGGCCTCGGTCAGGTTGCGGGCGCGGCGGATGCGGACGCGGGTCCCCGAGACGTCCAGCAGGTCGGGGACGGTGAAGGTGCCGGAGGGGTCCTCACCGATGACGAGCAGCGTCAGGGCAGGGGAGGTCCGGCCCTCGGCGGGCAGCACTTCCTGGCGCGGCCCCGGCACGGTGGCGAACCGGTCGGTTCGCCGTTCGGTCGCGGGCATCGGCGACATCGGACCATTCCTTCCCTCCCCCCGAGGGCAACGTCCCGGAGCGGTGTTGCCACCGTCGGCTCCGAGCACACTGAAGGGCGACCATAGCGGTACCGCGTGTCCGCGGGGGAGGGCCTGCCGGTGAACCGCCCGTGTCATATGCGCCTGCGAGCTGGGGATTTCGGCGTTCGGGGGGCATTTCGGACATGAGCAACGTCACGTCCGGACGGATGTGCAGTGGCGCCCGTCACGCGGCGGTGGCCGTGCGCCGCAGGTCACCCGCGTTCGTGCGGTGGCGGCATGTTGTCCACAGGGCTGTGGACAACATGCCGCCACCGCTCTCCCGCGAAGCGGGGCCGAGACGGCGCCCTGTTCCGCGGCCGCGGCCGGGCCGACCGGCGGCCCGGTTCCTTCGACGGTGCCCGTCGGTGCTGTCACCCCCGGGCATCGTGCCTCGGGGCGGTGCTGCGCAGGCCGGGCGGCGTGGTGCCCGCAGGGCCCGCGATCAGCCGCCGGCAGGTGCCAACGCCTCCCAGCGCACGGTGACTTCGCCCTGCCGCCAGCGCGCCGCGGTGTCCGTCACCGGCCAGCCGCCCGGACCGGCCAGGCTCCCGACCGTCCGGATCCAGCGCTGTCGCGCGCCCAGCGAGGCGAAGGGCGCGGCCGCCGCCCACGCCCGGTCGAAGTCGGTGAGGAAGGCGTGCACCGGCTCGCCCGGCACATTGCGGTGGATCAGCACTTTCGGCAGTCGTTCGGCCAGGTCGGAGGGGTGTTCCAGGGATCCCAGCCGGGTCGCGAACGTCACCGTGCGCGGGCCTTCGGGGCCTATCGCCACCCACACGTGGCGGCGGCCGATCTCGTCGCAGGTGCCCTCCACCAGCAGCCCGTCCGGGGCGAGCCGGGAACGCAGCCGGTCCCACACCTCCGCGACCCGCTGCTCGTCGTACTGCCGCAGTACGTTCGCCGCCCTGATCAGCACGGGCCTGCGGTCGCCGGGCAGCGGTACCTCGAAGCCGCCGTGCGCGAAGGACAGGCCCTCGCGGGCGTACGGCGCCGCGGCCTCGACCCGCCCGGGGTCGATCTCGATGCCGACGACCTCGGCGTCCGCGCGCGCCGTCCGCAACCGTTGCAGCAGTTCCAGCGCCGTCCACGGCGCCGCGCCGTACCCCAGGTCCACGGCGAGCGGGTCCGCCGCGCGGCGCAGCGCGGGCCCGTGCGCCGCCACGATCCACCGGTCCATGCGGCGCAGCCGGTTCGGATTGGTCGTCCCCCGCGTCACTTCCCCGACCGGCCGCCTCGCTCGCATACGCCGAGCCTATGCGAGCCCCGCGGAGCCGCCGACGGCGTGGACGCGTGCGGCGGCGCCGACCGGGCAGCATCCCCGGTGGCCTCCAGGGTCGCCGGCGCGTGCCGGGACGCCTGCGGTCCGCCCCGGTCGCCGGCCGGGTCACGCTTTGGCAAAGAGGAAATGGATCTCGGCTACTGACCGGTTGTAGAGGTTCGGGGCCGGTCCGCGCGCAGGCGGCGGCCCGCCCTGAGAGCAGCGAGGAGGCACGGCGACGTGAGCCAGTACGTGGCGAGGGTCCTGACCGGTGGTGCGCACCGCCGGCTGCGCCGGCACGGTGTCGGCGGGCGCCGGCCGCGGCGCGTGGCGATGCTCAGCGTGCACACGTCGCCGCTCCACCAGCCGGGCACCGGCGACGCGGGCGGCATGAACGTCTACATCGTGGAGCTGGCCAAGCGGCTCGCCGAGGGCTCCGGCATCGAAGTGGAGATCTTCACCCGGGCCACCACCGCCGCGCTGCCGCCGGCGGTGGAGCTCGCGCCGGGCGTCCTGGTGCGGCATGTGGACGCCGGCCCCTACGAGGGACTGGCCAAGGAGGACCTGCCCGCCCAGTTCTGCGCGTTCACGCACGGCGTGATGCTCGCCGAGGCCCGCCACCGCCAGGGCCACTACGACCTCGTGCACTCCCACTACTGGCTGTCCGGACACGTCGGCTGGCTCGCCGCCGAGCGCTGGGGCGTTCCGCTGGTGCACGCGATGCACACGATGGCGAAGGTCAAGAACGCCTGCCTGGCCGAGGGCGACATGCCCGAGCCCGCCGCCCGTGTGATCGGCGAGACGCAGATCGTCACGGCGGCCGACCGGCTGATCGCCAACACGGCCGAGGAGTCGGACGAACTGATCCGGCACTACGAAGCCGACCCGCTCAAGGTCGCCGTCGTCCACCCCGGCGTCAACCTGGACCGCTTCCGCCCCGACCCGACGGGCGGCTCCGGCGGCCGCGCCGCCGCGCGGGCCCGGCTGGGGCTGCCGCAGGACGCGGTGATCCCGCTGTTCGCCGGGCGGATACAGCCGCTCAAGGCGCCGGACGTCCTGCTGCGGGCGGTGGCGATCCTGCTCGCCGAGGATCCGTCGCTGCGCGACCGGCTGGTGGTCCCGGTCGTCGGCGGGCCGAGCGGCAGCGGCCTGGCGAAGCCGGAGCGGCTGCACAAGCTGGCGGCCCGGCTGGGCATCTCCGATCTCGTGCGGTTCCAGCCGCCGGTCGGCCAGGACCGGCTCGCCGACTGGTACCGGGCCGCGTCGGTGCTGGTCATGCCCTCGTACAGCGAGTCCTTCGGCCTGGTGGCCATCGAGGCACAGGCCTGCGGCACGCCGGTGGTGGCGGCCCGGGTCGGCGGTCTGCCGGTGGCCGTGAAGGACGGGGAGACCGGCTTCCTCGTGCCCGGCCACGACCCGGGCGACTACGCCCGCGCGCTGCGCCGCTTCGTCGAGCACCCCCACCTGGTCGACACGATGGGCGAGGCAGCGGCCCGCCACGCGGAGTGCTTCGGGTGGGGCACGGCGGCGGCCAGGACCGCCGAGGTCTACGCGGGTGCGATGGCCGAGCGGCGGCGTCGCCTACGATCGCCGCATGGGTGAGCGGGAGCAGGCGGCGGCACGGTCGGCGGTCGAGCAGGCGCTGAGGGAGGCCGAGCTCGACTGGGAGACCGGCGTGTCCGGTGAGTACGTCGTCAAGCTGCCCGGCACGCGCAAGCTGTCCACCACCGTGGCGCTGGCCGTGGGCCGGCACACCCTCTCCGTCAACGCCTTCGTCGTACGCCGTCCCGACGAGAACCACGAGGCGTTCTACCGCTGGCTGCTGGAGCGCAACACCCGTATGTACGGGGTGAGTTACGCCATCGACGGGCTTGGTGACGTCTATCTCGCGGGCCGTCTGCCGCTGGTGGCGGTCGTCCCCGAGGAGGTCGACCGGCTGCTCGGCGCGGTGCTGGAGCACGCGGACGGCAGCTTCAACACCCTTCTGGAACTGGGCTTTGCGACCGCGATCCGCAAGGAGCACGCCTGGCGGACGGCGCGCGGGGAGTCGACGCGCAACCTGGAGGCGTTCGCCCATCTGACAGGCGAGGCCGATCAGTAGGCGTCCCGGACCGCGGGTCCGCCCGGTCGTGCGGCCACCCGGAGGTGGCCGCACGGGTGGCGCGACGGGAGGAGCGCGCCGCTCAGCGCCGCACGGCGCGCCGTCGCTCGCGGGTGTCGCGGACGGCGTGCACGACGAGCGCGAGTGCTCCTGTCCCGAACACCTCCTGCGCCAGCAGGCCACCTGCCGCGTACGGCACTTCCGCCAGCCATCCGACCGGGACGAACGAGAGCACGGACCCGGCGATCAGCAGGGCCGCCAGGGCCAGGCCGTACCGGGTGCGGGACATCGCCAGGGCCGCGGGCACGGCGAGGACCAGCGGGGTGAAGCAGACGAAGAGAAGCAGCGGATCGGCCCGCGCCTCCGTGGTGGTGTACGGCCCGGAGACGGTGTCGAAGACCGTCACCGCCCCCACCAGCATTGGTACCCCCAGCGCGAGGGCGACCAGCGCCATGGCCCGGCGGGCGCGGCTCGTGACGGGCGGCAGGTCGGGTGGGGCGAGGAGCACCAGGAGGGCGGCCAGCGCCAGCCCGGCCAGCGTCGTCCGGTTCTGCGCGAGCCCTTCCGCGCCGTCGGTCCAGCGGACCAGCGGCCAGGACGCGACGGCGCCGAGCAGCGCGGCGCCCGCGGCGACACGAGCGCTCGCCCAGCGGCCGGCGAGCGCGCACCCGAGGACGGCCGGCCAGGGGACATAGGCGAGCGGGGTGCAGGCGCGCTCGCCGTCCCAGGGCAGCGGGGGTATCCGCCAGACGACGAGCAGCGTCAGGCACAGCGAGGCGGCGACGGGAACGACGAAGGCCGGCAGTGCCGCCAGGAGGCGGCCGCCGGGGCGGGCGGAGTCCAGTCCGGTGCGCATGCGCAGGGCGTGGCCGAGGACGGCGGCGCCTTCGAGAGTCCCCGCACGTCGGCCCCGGTCGGACGTGACCCGGGCGATGTGCCCGCTGATCTCGGCGGCGTACGCCCGGCGGTAGGCGGGCGGATACGCGCGGGTGGTCCAGTGCGGCGGGGACGTGGTCATGCGCCTGCTCCGTCCGGTCGGGCGAGGCCGATCCCCAGGCGCCGCGCCGCCTCGTCGGCGGTGGTGCGCAGCCGCTCGGCCTCGGTGGCGAGCAGGGCGCGGCCCGCGTCGGTGAGGGCGTAGGTGCGGCGCATACGGCTGTCGATGACCTCCTCGCGCTCGACACGGACCACCCCCTCCTTCAGCAGGCGGTCCAGCGCGCCGTACAGCGTGCCGGCCCGGAGGCGGACCCGTCCCCGGGAGATCGTCTCGACCTCCTGCATCAGGGCATAGCCGTGACGGGGGGCATCCGCGAGTGCGGTGAGGAGCAGGAGCGTCGGCTCCCGCAGCGGTTGGGAGGACATACGTCGAGCATATACCGGCTGACGGTATATGGCGGTAGGAAGAGTCGCCGCGGTCACCGATCAGCCCTGACGGGCCGGGGGAGGCGCTCTCGGTGCCTTGCGCTCAGTGGTCGGCCGTCGGCCCCGGCACCCGGTCCAGGGCCGGAGGCGCCTCGACAACGGGCTCGGCCCGCAGAGTGCGTTCCCGCAGCAGCAGCCAGTACCCGGCGCCCGCCACCGTGCCGACCACCGCGCACGCCCCCCAGGCCACGCCGCCGCCCCAGCGGTCCAGTGCCACGCCGCCCAGCAGCGGCCCGGCGAAGGACGCGGCCGGCCAGGCGATGGAGTACATGCCCTGGTAGCGGCCGCGGGCGTGCGCCGGGGACAGGTCGGCGACCAGCGACATCGACGCGGGCGCGTGCAGGATCTCGCCGATCGTCCACACCGCCACGGTGAAGGCGTAGAAGGCCACCGACCCGGCGAAGGCGGTCAGCCCGAAGCCCCAGCCCATCAGCACGGTGCCCGCGGTGAGCAGCGCCGCCCGGCTGCGGCCCTCGACCATGCGGGTCAACGGGATCTGGAGCAGCACGATGAGCAGCCCGTTGAGGCCGATGACCAGGCCGTACTGGCTCGCGCTGAAGCCCTGCCGCCCCATGTCGACCGACAGCGTGGTCGAGCCCTGCTGGGTGACGGTGCCGAGAAGGAAGGTCAGCGCGACGAACGCCATGAAGCGGCGGTCGCGCAGCACGATGCCGAGCCCGGCCCGCGACGTCCTGCCCGCCGCGGCCGAGGCGGGGCCGCTCTCGGGCATGGTCTCCGGGACCTTCGCCCAGATCACCAGGGCGCACAGCAGCGTCATCACGGCGCCGCCGAGGAACAGCCAGAAGTAGCCCTGCGACGCGATGAGCCCGGCTGCCGCGGAAGACACACCGAACCCGATGTTGATGGCCCAGTAGTTGAGCGAGAACGCCCGCACCCGGTCCTTCGCGGGCACCATGTCCGCCATCATCGCCTGCACCGCGGGCCGCGAGGCGCTGCTCGCCACGCCGAGCACGGTCGCCACCGACGCGATCGCCACCTGCCCGTTCACGTACGCCAGCGCCGCCGTCCCGGCCGCGGCGCCGAGCTGCGCCAGCAGCATCGTCGAGCGCCGCCCGACCCGGTCGGTGAGCACACCGCCGACGACCGCGCCGACCGCGCCGCCCAGGCCGTACAGCGAGGCCACCAAACCGGCATAGGTCGCGGAGTAGCCGCGGTCCAGGGTCAGGTACAGGGCGAGGAAGGTCACCACGAAGGCGCCGAGCCGGTTGATCAGCGTGCTCGTCCACAGCCACCAGAAGGTCCGGGGAAGCCCCGACACGGTCTCCCGTACGGCTCGTACGACAGCGGGCACGGCGGCGACTCCTCGCGACGGGTAAGCGTAATAGGCCAAGGCGGCCTGCGCAGCTTACATGTGCCCTCCGCGGGGGGCCAAGGGGTTTTCTCCTAGACTCCAGGCATGGCTGATGCTCCGTACAAGCTGATCCTCCTCCGCCACGGCGAGAGCGAATGGAACGCGAAGAACCTCTTCACCGGATGGGTTGACGTCAACCTCAACGAGAAGGGCGAGAAGGAGGCGGTCCGGGGCGGCGAGCTGCTCGCGGACGCCGGTCTGCTCCCCGACGTCGTCCACACCTCCCTCCAGAAGCGCGCGATCCGCACCGCGCAGCTGGCCCTCGAGGCCGCCGACCGGCACTGGATCCCCGTCCACCGCAGCTGGCGCCTCAACGAGCGCCACTACGGCGCGCTGCAGGGCAAGGACAAGGCGCAGACCCTCGCCGAGTTCGGCGAGGAGCAGTTCATGCTCTGGCGCCGCTCGTACGACACCCCGCCGCCGCCGATCGCCGACGACAGCGAGTTCTCGCAGGCCGACGACGCGCGCTACGCCTCCATCCCGCCGGAGCTGCGCCCGCGCACGGAATGCCTCAAGGACGTCGTCCACCGCATGCTGCCGTACTGGTACGACGGCATCGTCCCGGACCTCCTGGCCGGCCGCACCGTCCTCGTCGCCGCCCACGGCAACAGCCTGCGTGCCCTGGTCAAGCACCTCGACGGCATCTCCGACGCCGACATCGCGGGCCTGAACATCCCCACCGGCATCCCGCTCGCCTACGAGCTCGACGCCGACTTCCGCCCCGTCACCCCGGGCGGCCGCTACCTCGACCCCGAGGCGGCCGCGGCGGCGATCGAGGCCGTGAAGAACCAGGGCAAGAAGAAGTAACTTCCGTAATCATGCCCCTCACCTGCACGTTTGGTGCGGGTGAGGGGACGTTTTTGTGCCGTGGGCCCACGCCGGGCCCTGCGTACCCTCCGGGCCTCGGAGCGTGAGGCAGGGAACCGTGGATCGCGGCGAGTGCGTCAGGTGACCGTGACGACTTCTCAGCCGTTCTTGCGAAACGCGAACCTCGACGACGTGGACAGGATCACTGACCTGCACACTCTGGCCCGCACGGCGTACTACCAAGCAGGCGGACTGTCGGACGGCGGACTCGCGTCCCCTGAGGCGCGAACCAGTCGTCGGGAGGGATGGACGCATGTTGTCCAATCAGACGACAGGGCTGTGCTCTGCGCGGAACGGGCTGGCGAAATGGTGGGCATCGCAGCGATGGGCCCTCCATACGATGCAGACGTCGATGCCGCATCTGTGGGTCAGCTCTACCAGATTCACGTCCGACCCGGCCTCTGGGGACAAGGAATTGGCGGTTGCCTTCATGCCGCTTTTGTGCAGTTCCTTCGTGACGGGGCACTGACCGCGGGCGTGCTGGAAGCATGGGAGCGCAATAGCCGAGCCCAGAGCTTTTACGCCCGGCGTGGATGGAAACCGGACGGGTGTCAGCGGCCTGGGCCCGGTGACGCGAATTACGTTCGCATGCGCCTCAGCCTTGATCCTGAGGTCAGCCCTGCGACGGGTCCTGTGGGCTGAGTCATGCTGAGCGCCTTGCGGGCGCGGTCAGTTGATGCCAGTTCCGGAGTGCTTCGTATCTATCCACGGCCGTCCGACATCGTGGCCGACCTGGAATGCAGCCCGCGCTACGGACTCCGTGGACGGTGTCCGACGAGCTCCTTGCCCTACGTCGGGCGCACCTGCAACTGCCGTGCGTGACCTGCGGGAACGTCAACTACCCGGCCCTGGGGAAACTTCACGTGGGTCATCCACCGCGAAGGCGGTCTCTTCGGTGAAGCGGGCCACGGCGGCCCGCACGTCGTTCTGCATGGCCTCACCGCCGATCAGGCGGCTGACCCGGACCATGACGCGCAGTGCGGTCGCCCAGGTGTCTGCCTGAGTGCTGAGCCAGTCGCGGGAGGAAGCGGGGCGGTTGCGCAGGAGCGCGTGGTACAGCAGGTGGCTCTCGAGGGACAGTCGCCAGGCGGCTTCGGCGTCGGTCTCCGGGTCGACAGCCGCGGCGAGAACGGAGAGAGAGCGGGCGTGCGCGGGAGCGTTCGCCTGGTCGGACACGCGGGCGGAGGCGGAGTAGGACTCCGCCCGGGTCAGCACCCGGCGCAGCACGGCAACGCCGACCACTCCGGTCGCCGCGCCCGCTGTGCGGAGCACCTCGTCGAGGGAACGGGGGTGCGGCTGTGTGAGGGTGCGCTGCTCCCGCTCCACGGCCGTCGTGGACATCTCGGCGGCGCGGGCCAGGAAGGGCTGGGCCTGTGCGGCGCGTCCGGCCGCGCGCAGATGCACGCCCTTGCGGGCCAGCGCCTTCGCGAGGTCGCCCCAGCCCTGCTCGACGACGTGCAGCACCATGTCGTCGACGGCCAGTGCCGAGGGCCAGTTCCCCTTGGCCGCTTCCAATGCGGAGGCGGTGTCCGCGGCCATGCCGATCATGTATCCGAGGTGGGCGGACGGGTCGGTGTTCACGGCGGCGAAGCCCTCGTTGTATCGGGCCAGGGCCTGTCCGGCGCAGGCCAGCGCCTGGTCGGTGTCGCCGTGGACCCGGTGGACGACCGCGGCCTGGCTCAGGACCCGCGCCAGGTCGAGGGAGCGCGGCGGCCCCTCCGCATGGACACCTCGCCGGGCGTACGCGGTCAGGGCCCGGTCGATGTCCGTCAGCGCCGACACAGGGTGCGCGGCGAGGCCGTGGGCACCGGCCCTGCGCGCCTGGACGTCAGCAACGAGCAGGTCCACATCTGGGGCCGCGGACATGACGTAGTGGTGCTCGCTGTCCTCCAGCACCTTGGCCGCCTCGTCCGGCTCTCCACTGGCCACGAGAGAGGAGCCCAGGGAATACAGCACGGCGGCGAGCTTCTCGTGCACCGCGACAGCACCCGGATGCCGTCGGAGCCGGCCTCGCAGTGTCCCCACGGCCCGCCGGTGCGCGGCAAGCGCCTCTGTGATCCGCCCCGACTGCTGCGCCGCCAGGCCCTTCCAGAATTGCTGGTCGGCCTTGCTCTCCCACCGTGCCATCGCGGCCCTCCCAGCGATCACTGCGGGGCAACTGCCCCCTCACAGCAGTTTCACGCGTCGTTCAGGTGTGCGGGCGTACAACGTGGCAATCACTGCCGGGCGTTGCTCCGCACGGTCTTCGGTGTGGCTCCCGATCAAGGAAGAACACCTGATGAGCCACCTGGATGCCCCTGTCGAGGCGGTTGAACCTGCGCACATGCGCGGCTCGGGGGCGTTGTCATCCCGGGTGCGCCCTGAACCCCCACATGTCGCCGGGGAACGCCATTGCCAGGGCCTGAGGGTTCCGGTGATCATGGGGGCATTCACGGGCCCGGCGCTGCGTGCGCGGCGGCCCTTGCGCGATCGGAAGGGGGGCGGCCTCATGGTGTGGGAGGCAGGAGCGGGCATCCTCGTCGGGGTACTGCTGATCATGCTCGGCACTCTGGCGCTGTGGACGGCGTGGATCCTTCCCCGGGTCCGGCATCGTGTCACCAGCCCTCGCCTCTACGGCCTGGGTGCCGTGGCGGCGGGTGCGTACCCCGTGGTGCAGGGTCTCGTCGCCTCCCACGTCCTGCCCGGCGCCGCCTGGGAGGTCGAGCTCTTCAGCGGCATCGGCCCTGCCATCGCCGTCGTCCTCTTCATCGCGGCCGGCCGGCACGTGCCGTCGCGCCGGCCCCCGGCCACAGCGATCCCGCGGGTGCTCAGCGGCGGGCCGGAAAGCGGTTGACGCCGGGTCCGGGGCGCCGGTTTGCTGCGGGGATGTCTCAGCTTCGGATCGAGCGGCCGCAGGACGACGCCGCGCTTGAGGACTGGCGGCGCGTGCACAACGAGATCATCCCGACAGCCGTGCTGTCCCTGGACGCCGTGCGGGAGCGGGCCGGCCGCAATCACCTGCAGGTGGCGTACCTCGGGGACGTGGCCGTGGGGTGCACGACGGTACGGCCGCCCGAGGGGGAGGAGGCCGTGGCCACGGTGATCGCGCGGGTGCTGCCGGGGTACCGGGGGCGCGGGTTCGGGGCGGAGCTGTACGCGCGGGGCCTGGGAAAGGCGCGGGAGATGGGCGCCGGGGCGGTGGAGACGGTGGTGCTTGCCTCGAACGAGGGCGGGCTGCGCTTCGCGGAGCGGCACGGTTTCGTGGAGGTCGAGCGGTACGTGCTGCCGGGGGACACCGTCCCGTTCGTGACGCTGCGACTGCCCTGACGCTCCCCGCGGCCACTGAGCCGATGAGTTCACCGCGCTCGGGCAGTCGGTACGTGTGACAGTGCTCACGCGCGCTGCGCGCAAGGGAGGTACCGATGACCACCGAGGGTTTCACCACGTGCCTGTGGTTCGACGGGCAGGCCGAGGAGGCGGCGAACTACTACGTCTCGGTCTTCAAGAACTCGGCGATCGGCACGATCGGCCGCTACAACGAGGCGGGACCCGGCCCCGCGGGCTGCGTGCTGGCGGTGGAGTTCACGGCCAACGGCCAGAAGTTCGTCGCGCTGAACGGCGGGCCGCAGTTCACCTTCGACGAGGCGATCTCGTTCCAGATCCGCTGCGCCGACCAGGCGGAGGTGGACTACTACTGGGACAAGCTCACCGAGGGCGGTGAGGAGGGCCCCTGCGGGTGGCTGAAGGACCGGTACGGGGTCTCGTGGCAGGTCTTCCCGCAGGTGCTGCTGGACATGATCGCCGACCCGGACCCGGAGAAGGCCCGCAGGGCCACCGAGGCGATGCTCTCCATGAAGAAGATGGACCTCGCCGCGCTGCGGCGGGCGTACGCCGGGGAGTGAGCGAGGCCGGGCCGAGGCCCCGTCCGGAACGACCGGACGGGGCCTCGGCCACGGGGAGTGCGCACGGACGGGGTCAGCAGTTGCACCCGCCGCAGCGGCAGGGCGCTCCGGACTGGCAGCCGCACCCGCAGCCCGCTCCGCAGCCGCACGCTCCGAGGAGCGGCAGCTCGCGGACACCGGGGGAGTGCGGGGTTCCCTCCGCGGACGACTGGTCGCGGGCGGTGGACGATGTGGGGGATTCGGGCATCAGTACCCTCCTGGTCCGGTGAACGGCTGCGTGCATGCCTTCCACCAGTGAAGGGCCTTCCCCACGGGCGCATCAACGGCGCGCGGAAGCGTTCCGCGCGTCCGTTATGTCACCGTCCCGCGGCCGTGTCACCGTCCCGCGGCCGTGTCACCGCCCCGCGGCGCGGGCCTCCCGCTTCCGCGACTAGTCCGCCGGCATCGGGACGGGCGGCGGGGTCAGCTCGTCGGGGTGCTCGCCCGTGACGAGGTAGACCACGCGCTTGGCCACCGAGACCGCGTGGTCGGCGAAGCGCTCGTAGTAGCGGCCGACCAGGGTCACGTCGACCGCGGTCTCTATGCCGTGCGACCAGCGGTCGTCCAGCAGGTGCTGGAAGAGCGTCCGGTGCAGCTCGTCCATGCGGTCGTCGTCCTGCTCCAGCTGGAGCGCCTCGTCGACGTCCTTGGTGACGATGACCTCGGCGGCCTTGGCCATCAGGCGCTGTGCCAGCTGGCCCATCTCCAGGATGGTGCTGTGCAGGTCGCTCGGCACCGCGCTCTGCGGGAAGCGCAGTCGTGCGAGTTTCGCCACATGGCGCGCCAGGTCCCCGGAGCGCTCCAGGTCGGCGCTCATGCGCAGCGACGTGACGACGATCCGCAGGTCGGTGGCGACCGGCTGCTGGCGGGCGAGCAGGGTGATCGCCCGGTTCTCCAGCTCGCGCTGGAGGTCGTCGATCTTCTCGTCGGCGGCGATCACGCTCTCCGCCAGTTTGAGGTCGGCATCGAGCAACGCCGTGGTCGCCCGGCCGATCGCGGAGCCGGCCAGCCGGGCCATCTCGACCAGGCCGTCACCGATCGAGTCGAGTTCCTCGTGGTATGCGTCGCGCATCGCGTTCCTTCCGTTCCCGATCAAACAAAGAGGATTGTCCTCCACGCCGGCACACTCATACGCTCGCCCCCGCACGCGTATCGCCCGAGCCCCGGGAATGAATCGACCCTGACACCACGGTGAACTCTTGGCAACGCACGTTCGATAAGAAGCTCCGACGGCTGTGGGTCACTCATTCCGTCCGCCTAACCTGGGTGTATGGACGTGAACGCGGCAGTTGCCGCAGCCAGTGCGATCGCCGGTCTCTGCACCGGTGTGATCGCTGTGCTCGCGTTCCGCTGGAGCGAGCGGGAACAGGCCCGCCCCACGCGCGCATCCCTGCGGCAGGACGCCGCAGCCGTACTTCCGCCGGGTGTGGACACGGTTCTCTCCGTGCTGCGCTCGTCGGCCGTCGTCCTCGACGAGGGCGACACGGTGGTCAAGGCCAGCTCCGCGGCGTACGCCCTGGGACTGGTGCGGGGCGGCAGGCTCGCCGTCGACCAGATGCTGCAGATGGCCCGAGAGACCCGGCGGGATGGCGAAATACGGCAGGTGGAACTGGACCTGCCACGCCGCGGTGCCGGACGGGGCGAAGGCCTCGCGGTGTCCGCGCGGGTGGCACCGCTGGGCTCGCGCCTGGTGCTGCTGCTCGTCGAGGACCTCACGGAGGCCCGGCGGATCGAGGCGGTGCGGCGCGACTTCGTCGCGAACGTCAGCCATGAGCTGAAGACGCCGGTCGGCGCGCTGTCCCTGCTCTCCGAAGCGGTGATGGACGCCAGCGACGACCCGGAGGCGGTGATGCGCTTCGCGGGCCGCATGCAGATCGAGGCCGCCCGGCTGACCAGCCTGGTCCAGGAGATCATCGACCTCTCCCGGGTGCAGGACGACAACCCCCTCGACGACGCGGAGTCCGTCGCCGTCGACGACCTCGTCGCCGAGGCGGTGGACCGCTGCCGGCACCCCGCCAACGCCAAGCAGATCACCATGGCCACCGGCGGCGCCCCCGAGCTGTTCATCTGGGGCAACCGCAGCCAGTTGGCGGCCGCGCTCGGCAACCTCGTCGAGAACGCGGTCAACTACAGCCCGGCCCGCACCCGCGTGGGCATCGCGGGCCGCCGGATCTCCGCGCCGGGCGGGGACCTGATCGAGATCTCCGTGACCGACCAGGGAATCGGCCTCTCAGAAAAGGACCGGGACCGCGTCTTCGAGCGGTTCTACCGGGTGGACCCGGCGCGTTCGCGCGCGACCGGTGGCACCGGGCTCGGTCTGTCCATCGTCAAGCACGTGGCCGCCTCGCACGGCGGGGAGGTCACGGTGTGGAGTGCTGAAGGCCAGGGCTCCACTTTCACCCTACGGCTGCCGGAGGCCGCGACATCCCGGGATTCCCGGGACCGCTCCGCCGCCGCCGTGCCGTCGGAGGACTCCGAAACCTCCTCCGCTCTCTACGAGTCGTTCCCTGATCACATCCCCGCTCCGGAGGTCCTCCCGTGACCCGAGTACTCGTCGTCGAGGACGAAGAGTCCTTCAGTGATGCCCTGTCCTACATGCTCCGCAAGGAGGGCTTCGAGGTCGCCATCTCGGCGACCGGCCCCGACGCCCTGGACGAGTTCGAGCGCAACGGCGCCGACCTCGTCCTGCTCGACCTGATGCTGCCGGGCCTGCCCGGTACCGAGGTCTGCCGCCAGCTGCGGCTGAAGTCCAACGTCCCGGTGATCATGGTGACCGCCAAGGACAGTGAGATCGACAAGGTTGTCGGTCTCGAAATAGGAGCCGACGACTACGTCACCAAGCCCTTCTCCTCCCGCGAGCTGGTGGCCCGCATCCGCGCCGTCCTGCGCCGGCGCGGCGAGCCGGAGGAGATCTCCCCGTCCGCGCTGGAGGCCGGCCCGGTCCGCATGGACGTCGACCGCCACGTCGTCACCGTCGGCGGCGGCAAGGTCGACCTGCCACTGAAGGAGTTCGACCTCCTGGAGATGCTGCTGCGCAACGCCGGCCGCGTCCTGACCCGCATGCAGCTGATCGACCGTGTCTGGGGCGCCGACTACGTCGGTGACACCAAGACCCTGGACGTGCACGTCAAGCGCCTGCGCGCCAAGATCGAGCCGGACCCGGGCGCGCCGCGCTACCTGGTGACGGTGCGCGGCCTGGGCTACAAGTTCGAGCCGTAAGCCGCGCGTACCACCGGAACCGGGGAGACCACCGGAACCGCGGGGCGTCCGCAACGCCGGAAGGGGCCCCGGGAGCACATCGCTCCCGGGGCCCCTTCCGCGGTGTCAGCCGTGCCAGCGGGTCACGGGGTCGGCGACCCGGTGGCGGACTCGCCGGCAGTGGAGGACGGGCTGCCGGAGGGCTTGGCCGTCCCGCTGGGGCTGGTGGACGCACTCGGGCTCGCGGCGGCCTCGCTGGGGCCGAACGAGGCGTAGTAGCCCGTCGCCGGCAGCGCCAGGGTCTGCAGCTTGACCTCGCCGGTCTTGCTGAAGTCGAAGACGACCTGCTGGAAGTCGCCGTTGTTCTTGCTCTCGGTGCCGCCCGCGAAGGTGGCGGCGGGGTTGCCGTCCCCGCCGATCAGCACGGAGCCGTGGCCGGGGACCTTGATCGGGCCGGACAGCTCGGCCTGCTGCCCGCCGACGGTCACGGACTCGAGCGTCTGCTCGTCGGCGCCGTTGTTGAACACCTTGGCGGAGATCGCGGACGAGCCGCTCGACCCGGTGGCCTGGGTCAGGACCACGGCGTTCTGGACCTCGATGTCGCCCACGCTGGTGGCCGCGTGGTCGGGCCGGACCTGCAGCGTGTCGGCGTGGTTCCCGGCCGCGCACGCGGCGAGCGGGACCAGCGACAGCGCGAGGACGGTGGCGAGGGCGCCACGTCGAAGCCAGGGGGCGCCCCCGGCCGGAGGTTGGGGGAGGCTCACGGCGGCGGCATCTCCTTGGGCAGGGTACGGAGGTACAGGTGTACGGACGTACGGGACTTACGACTTACCAAGTGCGGGCTTAGGTTACCGAGCCCGCCTCCCGGGCCCGCACCCGGCCACCCTTCGGCGGGGCGGCCTCACCCTCCCGGGTGTCCCCCGGGGCCCCTGCGACCTCCGCGGGACCCCTCCGGGCGTCCCGTTCCGGCCCCGCGGGTACTCCGCGGGAATCCATTCCGGCATTACGCCGAACGATTCCCGACATCCCGGCATGATCGATTTACCGTTGATCCCCCGGACGGAAATCCGGCGGTGCGCAAAAATGGATCACCGCGGTCCGTGGCGGCCGAACGGAGTAGCGGCAGACCCCCCGCAAGGGAGGGACAAACCCGGATGTTGTGCCCCATGATCAGGGTCTGTGTGTGGTGTGACAGGCGTGTTTCAGCCTCCCCTGATACCCGCTCCGACCTGCGAATACCGCCTTCCGCCCGCCCCGCGCAGCACGTCCCGGGCGCCCTTGTCAAGCCCCGAGATATGCCCTGACCTGCGAAAACGCCATTCAGAACCGGCCGTTTCCGTGTTACCCTGGATAGCCACGGAAGGGGTACCTGTCACATGACGTTCAAGGTTGGCGACACCGTGGTCTATCCCCATCACGGGGCCGCGCTGATCGAGGCCATCGAAACTCGCCAGATCAAAGGCGTGGACAAGACCTACTTGGTGCTCAAGGTCGCCCAGGGCGACTTGACGGTACGCGTGCCCGCGGACAATGCGGAGTTCGTCGGCGTGCGCGACGTGGTCGGTCAGGAAGGGCTGGACCGGGTCTTCGAGGTGCTGCGGGCACCGTACACCGAGGAACCGACCAACTGGTCCCGCCGCTACAAGGCAAATCTGGAGAAGCTCGCCTCCGGCGACGTCATCAAGGTCGCGGAAGTCGTGCGCGACCTGTGGCGGCGCGAGCGGGAGCGGGGCCTGTCGGCCGGCGAGAAGCGCATGCTCGCCAAGGCCCGTCAGATCCTGGTGAGTGAGCTCGCGCTCGCGGAGAACACGAATGAGGACAAGGCCGAGACCCTTCTCGACGAGGTTCTCGCGTCCTGACGCGGATTCCCGCGGTGCCCGGTGCGTCCCGTACGCCGGGCACTGCGGCGTACCCGCGGGCCTTCACGGGCCCGGGAGGTCCGCCGCCCCTCACGGCCGGCCGTCCGGTGGGCGGCGCGTCGGCATGACCGGGTGACCTGTGGAGCGGGGTGCGGGACGGTTCCCCCGTGCCGTGCGCGGCCCGATCCGGGCATCGTTCAGCGCACCGGCGCTCGTTTCGTGGTGCTCAGCGTTCGCTCGTGCGTCGACTCCCCCTGCATACTGAGTGCCGGGCCCGGGCAGTTGGCCCTGTCGGTGTCACGGAAGGGTCCGACAGGTGCTTCGTGCCCGGCACGTTGAGGCGATACCCAATTCGGCCAAGGACACAAACCTGACTACCGCCGCAGTCATTCCCGCCGCCGGACGCGGAGTCCGGCTCGGCCCCGGTGCGCCCAAGGCGCTGCGCACCCTGGGTGGCGTCCCCATCCTCGTGCACGCCGTGCGTGCCATGACCCGTGCCCGCGCGGTGTCGCTGGTCGTCGTCGTGGCGCCCGAGGACGGCGTCGCCGAGGTCAGGGCGCTGCTGGACAGCCACGGGCTGCCCGAGGCCAAGGACATAAGGATCGTTCCCGGCGGTGACACCCGCCAGGAATCGGTGCGGCTGGGGCTGGCCGTCCTCCCGGACGAGGTCGATGTCGTGCTGGTGCACGACGCGGCCCGCCCGCTGGTGCCGGTCGACATGGTCGAGGCCGTGGCCGCCGCCGTCCGCGACGGCGCCGCGGCCGTGGTGCCGGGCCTGCCGCTCGCCGACACCGTCAAGCAGATCGATCCCGCCACCGGCGCCGTCGTCGGCACCCCCGAGCGCGCCCTGCTGCGCGCCGTGCAGACCCCGCAGGGCTTCGACCGCGTCACGCTGGCCAAGGCGCACGCCACGGTCACCGGCGAGGTCACGGACGACGCCTCCATGGTCGAGCGGCTGGGCGTCCCGGTGCTGGTCGTCCCGGGCCACGAAGAGGCCTTCAAGGTCACGCGCCCGCTGGACCTGGTGCTCGCCGAGGCCGTGCTGGCACGACGGAGGGCCGCCGATGAGTACTGACCGGACGCCCGGCCTGATCCCCCAGGTCGGCATCGGCACGGACATCCACGCCTTCGAGGCGGGCCGCGAGCTGTGGGTCGCCGGACTGCTGTGGGAGGGCGAGGGCGACGGACTGGCGGGTCACTCCGACGCCGACGTCGTCGCGCACGCCGCGTGCAACGCGCTCTTCTCCGCGGCAGGCCTGGGCGACCTCGGCGCGCACTTCGGCACCGGGCGCCCGCAGTGGTCGGGGGCTTCCGGTGTGACCTTGCTCACGGAGACCGCCCGGATCGTCCGCGAGGCCGGCTTCGGCATCGGCAACGTCGCCGTCCAGGTGATCGGTCCCCGGCCCAAGGTGGGCAAGCGCCGCGCCGAGGCCGAGGCCGTGCTGACCGGCGCGGTCGGCGCCCCGGTGTCGGTGTCGGGTGCCACCACCGACGGCCTCGGCTTCACCGGCCGCGGCGAGGGGCTGGCCGCCGTGGCCACGGCGCTGGTCTACCGGGTCTAGGGCGCTCCGGCACACGTACGGGTGACGCCCGGTGTCACAACCCCGTGAAGCCGGTGCGAGGCCGTCCGCCGCAGGGGTCCCGGGCCACTACCCTTGATGCGTGACTATTCGCCTGTACGACACCAACGCGCGCCAGGTCCGTGACTTCACCCCGCTCACGCCGGGCTGCGTCTCGATCTACCTGTGCGGCGCGACCGTGCAGGCGGCCCCGCACATCGGCCACATCCGGTCGGGGCTCAACTTCGACATCATGCGGCGGTGGTTCGCCCACCGCGGCTACGACGTGACGTTCGTCCGCAACGTCACGGACATCGACGACAAGATCATCGCCAAGTCGGTCACCGAGAACCGCCCCTGGTGGTCGATCGGTTACGACAACGAGCGGGCGTTCAACGCCGGTTACGACGCGCTCGGCTGCCTGCCGCCCACGTACGAGCCGCGCGCCACCGGGCACGTCCCCGAGATGATCGAGATGATGCGCGGCCTGATCGAGCGCGGGCACGCCTACGCGTCCGAGGGCAACGTCTACTTCGACGTGCGCTCCTTCCCCGGCTACCTCGGGCTGTCCAACCAGGAACTGGACAACCTGCGCCAGCCCGAGAGCGACGGCGAGACCGGCAAGCGGGACCCGCGCGACTTCGCGATGTGGAAGGCCGTCAAGCCCGGCGAGCCGTCCTGGGAGACCCCGTGGGGGCGCGGCCGTCCCGGCTGGCACCTGGAGTGCTCGGCGATGGCCCACAAGTACCTGGGCCCCGCCTTCGACATCCACGGCGGCGGTATCGACCTGATCTTCCCGCACCACGAGAACGAGATCGCCCAGTCCAAGGCCTACGGCGACGACTTCGCCGCCTACTGGGTGCACAACGCCTGGGTCACCATGAGCGGCGAGAAGATGAGCAAGTCGCTCGGCAACTCGGTGCTCGTCAGCGAGATGACCAAGCGCTGGCGGCCCATCGTGCTGCGCTACTACCTCGGCACCCCGCACTACCGCTCGATGATCGAGTACAGCGAGGAAGCGCTGCGGGAGGCGGAGTCGGCGTTCGCTCGGATCGAGGGCTTCGTCCAGCGCGTCGTGGAGATGGCCGGTCCGGTGGAGCCGGCCGCCGAGGTGCCGCCCGCGTTCGCCGAGGCGATGGACGACGACCTGGGCGTGCCGCAGGCGCTGGCGATCGTCCACACCACCGTCCGCCAGGGCAACTCGGCGCTGACCGCGGACGACAAGGAGACCGCGGTCGCCCGCCTCGCCGAGGTCCGTGCGATGCTGGGCGTCCTCGGTCTGGACCCGCTCCACGAGCACTGGTCCGGCGGCGAGCGCGGCGAGGACCTGCACGGGGTCGTGGACTCCCTGGTCCGCCTGGTGCTGGAGCAGCGGCAGGGGGCGCGGGCCCGCAAGGACTACGCGACCGCCGACGCCATCCGCGACCAGCTCCAGCAGTCCGGCCTGGAGATCGAGGACACGCCCTCCGGCCCGCGCTGGTCGCTCGGCTCGCGGTAGGCGCCGCGCCCGGCCTCCGGGCCATCATTGATACGTACGTTCACGCAGGAGCAGCCGTACGCGGCTGTGTAGCAGGAAACAGGTGACCCATGGCCGGCAACAGCCAGCGCAGGAACCGCCGTACCGCCAACAAGAAGGGCGCGACGGTCGGCAGCGGCGGGCAGCGGCGCAGGGGCCTGGAGGGCAAGGGCCCCACCCCGCCCGCCGAGGCGCGCAAGGGGCACGCCAAACAGCGTGCCGCCAACGCGAAGGTGAAGCGCGCGGCCTCCGCGCAGTCCCGCCGCCCCTCGGGACGCGGCGCGAAGTCCACGTCAGAACTGGTCGCGGGGCGCAACCCGGTGGTCGAGGCGCTGCGCGCCGACATCCCGGCCACGGCGGTCTACGTCCAGCAGTTCATCGACAACGACGAGCGGGTGCGCGAGGCCGTCAAGCTCGCCACCGAGCGCGGTGTCCCGCTGATGGAGGCGCCCCGCCCGGAGCTGGACCGCATCACCAACGGCCTGAACCACCAGGGCCTGGTGCTGCAGATCCCGCCCTACGAGTACGCCCACCCCGAGGACCTGGCCGCGGCGGCCTTCGACGCGGGCGAGGACCCGCTGATCGTGGCGCTGGACGGGGTCACCGACCCGCGCAACCTGGGCGCGGTCGTGCGTTCGGTGGCCGCCTTCGGCGGGCACGGGGTCGTCGTCCCCGAGCGCCGCGCGGCCGGCATGACCGCGGGCGCCTGGAAGACCTCGGCCGGCACCGCCGCCCGGGTCGCCGTCGCCCGTGCGACCAATCTGACCCGCACCCTGGAGGCGTACCAGAAGGCCGGGCTCACGGTCGTGGGCCTCGCCGCCGACGGGGAGGTCGAGCTGCACGAACTGGAGCTGCTCGGCGGCCCGGTCGTCATCGTCGCCGGTTCCGAGGGCAAGGGGCTGTCCCGGCTCGTGGGCGAGACCTGCGACGTGCGGGTGCGCATCCCGATGCCGGGCGGCGCGGAGTCGCTGAACGCGGGTGTCGCGGCGGGCATCGTGCTCTACGAGGCGGCGCGCCGCCGGGCGTGACCGTTTCGATTCGGGACAAAACCGCTGGTTGACGGGCCTCGGACAGAAGAGGCCCGTCACACAGTGTCCTTATCGGGTGTCACTCGGTTAGATGAGTGTGGACACCAGAACACCCCGCACTCCTCCGGGGGGACGGGCCGCGGCACCCGACGAGCCCGTGCTCACCATGCACAAGATCGCGTCCGACCCGGCCCAGGTCATCGTCAATCACGCGAGCTTCCGCGTGCAGCTCGGCGCGTCGTCCGCGCGTGCGATGGCGAGGACCGCGCGCGTCCCGGTCATTCCCACGTCCGTGCGTCCCTCCGCCGCCGCGCAGCGCCGCGGCGCGCCGCTGGTCTGGTCCGGGCGCAGCCGCCCCGGCGACGCGGCCGCCACACAACTGCTCTCCGCCGTGAGGCAGAGCAACTCCGACAGCCTCGACGCCGGCGCCACGACCCAGGTGCTGCCGCGGATCGAGGAGCACCCGCAGCCCCTCGTCGGCGCGCCCCGCCGTCCCCCGGCGCCCGACGAGATGCTCGGTGGCCTGCGGCCCGCGCGCGGCGCCTTCGACGGCCACGACGACGCCGAGGACACCGGCGAGTTCGCCTACGCGGCGCACTACGACGTGGACGACGAGGCGCAGTTCGGCCCGGACGACGACGAACAGGACTTCGGGCACGGCCGCTCGCGCCGGGCCGACCGGGGCGAGCCGATCCGGCACGCCTGGTACCCCGGGCGCCGGATGAACCTCGGCATCGTGCTGCTGCCGCTCCGGATCTTCCTGGGCTTCATCTCCATCTACGCCGGCATGGGCAAGCTCTGCGACCCCGTCTACTTCGACGGCGGCAAGCGCGGCTCCATGGTCACCTGGCTCAACTCGCTGGACCCGTGGGCGGCGGCCGAACCGCTGCGCGAGCTCGCGCTCGCGCACCCCATCGGGGCCGGGCTGACGGTGGCCTTCCTCCAGGTGATCGCCGGTGTGCTGACGGTCTTCGGGCTCTGGCAGCGGTTCGCGGCGTCGATCGGCGCCCTGCTGTCGGCCGCGCTGCTGGTCACCGTGAGCTGGCGGACCGTCCCGGCGTACGACGCGCCCGACATCGTCTACCTGGCCGCATGGAGCCCGCTGATCATCGCGGGCGCGCCGGTCTACTCCGCCGACGGACGGCTGGCCTCCGAGGCCTGGCGCCGGCTCGGCCCGCGCGCCCCGCTGTGGGAGCTGCGGCGCCGCGTGCTGCGGCGCGGCGCGGTGCTCGCCACCGTGCTGGCCGGCGTCGCGCTGGTGGTCGGTGCCACGCTGGGCACCGCGGTGCGGTCGACCTCGCCGCACTCCCAACTGCCCGGCCCGACCGACCTGCCGACCAACAACCTCGACGGCTCCCCGCTGCCCGAGGTGCCCGGGGAGGGCTCGGCCAAGCCGTCCGCGGCGCCCTCGGCCTCCCGGTCCGGCAAGGCGTCGCCCTCGCCGTCCAGTTCGCCGTCCACGCCGAGCGCTCCGTCCTCGGCGCCGACCGTCAGCCGCTCAGCGTCCGGCGCGAACGGTACGGGCTCGGCGGGCGGCGGCACCGGCAGCAGCCCGACGCACACCGTGCCGTCCACCCAGCCGCGGCCGACCCAGCCGAGCAACCCTCCGACCTCCACCGGCAGTGGCGGCTCGACCGGCGGTGGCAGCGGCGGCGGTTCCTCCGACAGCGGTGGTGCCCTCGGCGGCCTGCTCGGCAGCGGTGAGACCTCCGGATGGCTGCTGGGCGCCCCGGCGCACCGTCCGGGGTCCGGAAAGGTCGCATAACGCCCTGTACGCCCACGAGGCGGCCGGAGGAGCGCGGGTGCTCCTCCGGCCGCCTCGTCGTTGTGCCGGGCGCTCTCAGGCCCGGGAGGCGAGCTCCTTGGCGGCCTCGGTGAGGTCCTTCTCGGTGTCGATGGCCCGCCAGTAGGCGCCCTGGGGCAGCGAGAAGCCCGCCAGCCGCCGTTCCCGGGCGAGTTGGGGGAAGGTCGTGCGCTCGTGGTCGCCGCGGTCCGGCAGCAGCTCCGTGAAGCCGGGGGCGAAGACGTAGACGCCCGCGTTGATGAGGAAGGGCGAGGGCGGCGACTCGACGAAGTCCAGGACGTGGCCGAACTCGTCGGTCTCCACGGCGCCCCACGGGATGCGGGGGCGGGCCAGCGCGAGGGTGGCGACCGCAGCGCGCTCGACGTGGAAGTCGGCCATCTCGCGGAGGGAGAACCGCGTCCAGATGTCGCCGTTCGTGGCGTACCAGGCCTGCTCGGGCCGGGGGAGGGAGGCGGCGGCGAACTTCAGGGCGCCACCGCGTCCGAGGGGCTCGCGCTCGACCACGGTCGTGATGCGCAGCGGCAGATCCGCCGCCGCGCCGGCGAGCCAGTCCCGGAGGACCTCAGCGAGGTGGCCGCACGAGATCACGGCGTCGGTGACGCCCTCGGCGGCCAGCCAGGCGAGTTGATGGCCGATGATCGGTGTCCCGGTTCCCGGGATCTCGATCATCGGCTTCGGGCGGGTGTCGGTGTACGGGCGCAGGCGGGAGCCCTGTCCTCCGGCGAGGAGGACGGCCTGGGTCACCACCTGGGAGGTCGTGGGCGCGCCGGTCATGGACGCACCCTACGGGACCGGGGTGTCGGGTCATCCGACGGAGGCGACGCCCGTGGCGAAGGCGGTGTCGCAGACCGGCCGCGACCAGGACTGCGCGCGCTGCACGGAGCCGTACTTGGCCACCGCGGCACGCCCCAGCGACTTGGCGAGGGAACCGCAGTACTGGGCCAGCGACGGGCGGGCGGCCATCTCGCGCTGCAGCGAGGTGAGGGCGACGCCCGGGTTCTTCGCCTGCAGCTCGGTGAGGAGCTTGCGGCGCAGCACCTCCTGCGGCGCCGACCGGCCGGACGAGGTGGCCTCCTTGTCGTGCGAGGCGGTGAGGACCTGCGACTCGGAGGCCGAAGTGGCCCACGGGACGCGGGTGACCGCGAGGGTGCCGGACAGTACGAGGACGACCGGGAGGACGAGGGCGAGTGACTTGCCGATACGGCGGGCTACCTGGTTCACGGCAGTGATGGTAGCGAGGAGTAATGATTTGGCGACATTTAGCCACTCTGACGAGTGATGAATGCCTCTTGATCGACTACGGGGGCATTGACGAACACGCTCGAAACGCGGCTGTGTGCCCGCAAATGGGGCGGTCTCGCGGGGTCGCTCCGGCAGGGGGAACGACCGTGGCCCGGCCCCCCTTGCGCGGGGGCCGGGCCACGGTGCGTACCGTCTGCGCGTCAGTCGCTGAGGCGCTCACCGGTGGAGGTGGAGAAGACGTGCGTCTCGCCGGCGCGCGGCACGACGCGGAGCACGGAGCCCTTCTCGGGCACCTGGCGGCCGCCGACGCGGATGACCAGGTCCTTGTGCTCGTCGCCGACCTGGGCCGAGCCGTAGACGAAACCGTCCGCGCCCAGCTCCTCGACGACGTTCACGGTGACGGCCAGGCCGGCCGGCTCGTCCTTCGAGAGCGACGAGCTGTCGCCGTCGACGATGTCGAAGTGCTCCGGGCGGACGCCGACGGTGACCGTGCGGTCGCCCTTGTCGGCCGCGGCCTGCAGCGCGTCGCGCTCGACCGGCACCACCGAGTTGCCGAACTTCACGCCGCCGTCGGTGATCGGCACCTCGACCAGGTTCATCGCCGGGGAGCCGATGAAGCCCGCGACGAAGAGGTTGGCCGGCCGGTCGTACATGTGGCGCGGGGTGTCGACCTGCTGCAGCAGACCGTCCTTGAGGACGGCGACGCGGTCGCCCATGGTCATGGCCTCGGTCTGGTCGTGGGTGACGTAGACCGTGGTGGTGCCGAGGCGGCGCTGCAGGGAGGCGATCTGCGTACGGGTCTGGACACGCAGCTTGGCGTCCAGGTTGGACAGCGGCTCGTCCATGAGGAAGACCTGCGGCTCACGCACGATCGCGCGGCCCATCGCCACACGCTGGCGCTGACCGCCCGAGAGCGCCTTGGGCTTGCGGCCCAGGTACTCGGTGAGGTCCAGGATCTTGGCCGCCTCCTCCACCCGCTTGCGGATGTCGGCCTTGTTGACGCCCGCGATCTTCAGGGCGAAGCCCATGTTGTCCGCGACGGTCATGTGCGGGTAGAGCGCGTAGTTCTGGAACACCATGGCGATGTCCCGGTCCTTGGGCGGCAGGTGGGTGACGTCCCGGTCGCCGATCCGGATGGCGCCGTCGTTGACGTCCTCCAGGCCGGCCAGCATGCGCAGCGAGGTCGACTTGCCGCAGCCCGAGGGGCCGACGAGGACGAGGAATTCGCCGTCCGCGATGTCGATCTGCAGCGCGTCGACAGCGGGGCGCTCGGACCCGGGGTAGATCCGGGTCGCCTTGTCAAAAGTGACAGTGGCCATGGTGCACTGGTCCCTTCACCGGCAGGAACGTGCCGGACGATCCGAGTAAAGGAGATGAGGTCTAGTCCACGGGGGAGTGGACTTTCCGTGACGCTACCCCCCGCGCCTCACTTTGTCAGCACCCCCCTGCCGCCCAATTCCCCGACCCTCCCCCCTCCCCGCCTGGGTACACTTCTCCCTGACCCCACCCACCGGTCACCCCGGCGGGCGCGGGACGCCTGCCGCCTTAGCTCAGCTGGTAGAGCACCGCTCTTGTAAAGCGAAGGTCGTCGGTTCGAACCCGACAGGCGGCTCTACGCCTGACCAGGCACAACGCCCCGAACCGTGATCGGTTCGGGGCGTTCGGCATCCATGGGTGACATCAACGAGGGCTGTCACGACCGAGACGGGCGCTCGAGCAGCCGGTCCATGTGACTGATGGCCTCACGCTGTGTGTCCGATGTCACGTGCGTGTGGACGTCCGTCGTGATGCTGATCTGGCGGTGACCCAGGATCCCCATCACCGCGCGGGGAGCCACGCCGACAGCGGTGAGGAGCGTGGCGCGCCGTGCCGGGCGTCGTGCAGGCGCATGGGCCGGAGGCTCGCCGAAACAGCGGGCCGGGAGGGGCCGGGCGGGGTTACTCGGATCGACCGGGCCTCCCGTCTGCGACAGGTCAGCGGCAGAGGGCGGGCCTCGCCCGGCCGCTCTTGGTGGCGTCCTCGTACGTTCCGGGTCATGGCGTCCAGGGCGACAGCTCCCGGGCGACGACCTTGCGCGGCTCCACGAGCGAGGCGACGTTCCGGGTCGCCAGTTCCTCTCGGCAGGCCGCGGTGAGCTTCCTTGGCCTTGGCAGGAGTCGACCGGTGGGACGCCTTGGCGGCGAAGGTCCCCACGTCATGGGGCCCCGGAGACTCCAGCCGCCTGAAGCCGGGGAACGGCACCCGGTGGAGGCGTACGTGCATGGCGTACTTGCCGGCCGTAGACCGCCGACCGGGTGGGCACCGGGTGCCGGACTCGACCGTGGCCAGGGGTTCACGGCGCTTGACGGGGAGTCACTCACCAGACGGTTGTGGTGGGCACCCCGACGATGCGCGGGATCGGCCGACGTCACCCCGCACGCTCGTGCCACGGTCGTTCCCTATGTGTGGGGGGAGAGACCCCGGCAACCGGGGAGCGCGACGTGCCGTCTGCGTGCCATTCAAGGCGGTAGACGCCCGACAACGGCGGTCACTCACAGGCGCCGGGACAACAACGAGCCCCCGACCGAGTGCGGGATTTGAACCTACGTGACATCGCTGCCACGACGGTTGCCGAGATCGTTCATCAGCTGGACCCACCCATGGAGACTCGGTCGCCCACGCGGTAACTTTTCGGCGGAGGGGTGTCATGACAGCGTGGATCATGTTGACCTGTGGATGCCTGATGGCCGCCACGGGAACGTCGACCTTGAACGGTTGGCGAGCGGCGCAGTACCGGCAGTACCGGATGGCTGGCTGGGGTGCGATCGCCATGGGCGGCGGCCTGGCCTTGGAGGGAGTACCGAGGCTGGTCGGGTGGTCCTATCAAGTGGGTGCGGATCTCACCACCGTAGCCATGGTTCTGATCATGCTCGGCGCGGTACTTCAGCTCCTCGGCAGGCCCGTGAGAGCCAAAAGTCCTGCTCATGGGGATGCGGACGCACGTCAAGGGCAGCCCGGTTCCTGACATCATCATCTGACACCAACGACGCCGTACAGCGATCGACCGAGCGGGACTCGGGCGGACCGGACGCTGGCGGTCCGAGGGACGTCGTCTCCATGGGCTGCCCGGTGTCACCCGGTGCGGACACACACCGAACGCCCCGAACCCATCGTGGCTCGGGGCGATGTGCCTGTTGAGGCGTCGATCCGCCTGTCGGGTTCGAACCGACCACCTTCGCTTTACACGTTCGGGCCCAGGACGTGCCGGCTGCGGAAATCCACCGCCTTGGGCTGCACGGGGCGGAGCGGGGTCGGAGAGGCCGGCGGGAACGCGGGCGGGAGGGGGGCGGCGTGAACGGCAAGCGGCCGGTGGACGATCAGGAAGCGGCTCGGCACCTGACGTACTGCGCCGTCCTGAAGATCCGGGCCATGGCCAGGCGGCGCAGGACTCCGGGCAGTTGGCCGGACGACGACTACGTGGCCCGGATCGCCTGGCTGGCGGACCTGGTCCACAACGTCGCCGGAGGTGTCGGGCCGACCCGTCGGTGGCCGCCGTGGCGGAGGCGGCGGCACCGCCCGTTGGTGTGGACCTGGCGGACCGCGGACCCGGCCGGGCGCCGGTGGATCGTGAGCACCCTGGACGATGCGGGCCTCACATGGTCGCCGCCCCCCGGCGAGGGTGAGGACGGCGCCGGCTCCCGCGGGCTCTGAAGCGGCGGAACGCCCCGGACCGTGGATCGGTCCGGGGCGTTCCGGGGCCGGGCCCCACGGCCGCCTCCCGGGACCGGTGGGCCGGAAAGGGCGGAACCGTGCGGGTCAGTACGTCACTTGACGGTGATCTGAACCGTGCCCGTGACGCCGCCGCTGGTCACCGTGATGGTGGCCGTGCCGGCGCGGTGGGCACGCAGGTGGCCGGTGGTGGGGTCCACCTCGGCGACCTTGGTGTTGCTGGAGGACCAGACGTGGGACGCCGGGTCCGCGATGGGCATGCTGAGCGGGGCGATGTTGTCGCCGCCGATCAGGGCACCGGTCGCGGTCAGGGCCGCCTCGTCGTTGCGCTCCATCGGCGCGGTCGGCGCCGTGATGGCGATGGACGCCAGAGCGGGCTCGACGGAGTACTGCAGGTTGCCGTCGGAGCCGACGCGGATCAGGCCGAAGTGGTAGAAGCCACCCTGGTCCGCCGGGGCGTACGCGGGCATGCCCAGGTCCGCGAAGGCGAACTGGGGGATGCCGCCCTGAGCGGTGGTCGCGCTCCGGCCCTCGGGGTCGAGGATCTGCTCGGAGAAGCCGCGGGCGTGGCCGTACATCATGATCACGTGCTGGTTCGGGTGCGACTGCTGGAACCTCTGGACCAGCCGCATGTACATGCGCGCCTCCCAGCGGTCCGTGAACTGGCTGTTCGCGGCCGGGTGGGGGTCGTAGGCGGGCATGTGGGTGACGACCAGCACGTCCTTGGCCGTGGCGTCCGTCAACTGCTGGACGAGCCACGGGTACTGGGCGCCGGTCGGGTCCTGGAACGGGTCCGAGCTCTGCAGACTGCCGTGCGAGTTGTCGGTGACGATCAGCCGTGCCTCGCCCTGGGTGTAGGCGTAGTGCGTGTCACCGAAGGTGTCGCTGTAGTTGCCGTTCTCGGAGTCGGCGCCCTGGGTGATCTCGTGGTTGCCGACGATGTCGCGCTCGGGGACACCGAGGGCGTCCATCTTGGACTTCGCGTACTGCAGGTCGGCGAGCTTGCCGTCATCGGGCATGTCGCCCAGGAACTGGGCGGCGTCCGGGTGGGCCTGCGGGCTCAGGGTGGGCAGTCGCCCGGCGATGGAGTCCATCACGTTGCTGCTGACCGAACCGGGGTCGGAGGCGAGCATGTGCGCGTCGTCACCGGTGAGCAGGGTGGTGCCGCTCTTGGCGAAGTCGTCCGCGTTCTCCTCGAACTTCAGCCAGGACGGGTTGTCCGGGATCGCCTTGTAGTCGGGCACCGTGACCGGACGCGGCGAGTACAGGGCCTGCAGCCCGGAGACGTTGAGCGCGCCGCTGTAGGAGGTGCTCGGGCTGATCGCCAGGAAGTCGATGAAGCTGATCGTCAGCGGGAACTGCATGCCGGCGGGCAGCTGCGCGACCGCCAGGTGCCAGTCCTTCCAGGTGACGAAGGTCGGGTACAGCGTCGTCGACGTGCCGTTGACGTTGATGTACTTCTCTGCGAGCTCGATGCCGTTGCCGTCACCCTTGATCCACACGCCGATGCCGGTGGGGACCTGACCGCCGTTGGTGTCGGTCTTCAGGGTGACGTTGGGCGACAGCACCAGCTGCTTGACGCCGGAACCGGCCGGCATCGAGTAGTCCAGGCGCAGCGAGCCGGTCTCGGTGGAGCCCGGCGGGACGACGCCCGGGTCGGCCGACAGGGTGGCCGGCTTGCCGGTGGTGTTGTTGCTGAGCCGCCAGACGCCCGTGCTGGTCATCGGGTCGATGACCTTGCTGACGCTGCCGACGGCGATCGAGGCGGTGGCGGTCCGGCCGCCGACCTCGGCGGTCACCTCGGCGAGTCCGCCGTTGCCGGCGTCCGCGGTGAACACACCGTGCGCGTCGACGGTGCCGAGCGAGGACGGGGTGACCGTCCACTCGGCCGCGTCGGCGGAGATGTCCGTGGTGCGGCCGCTCTTGACGGTGCCCGTCAGGGTCAACTGCTGGGTGCCGCCGTTGCCCATGTCGACGGTGTCCGGCGAGAGGGACAGGTCCTTGAGCTCGGCGGCGACCTCCAGCTTCTCGGAGGTGCTGCGGCCGTCGCTGGTGGCGATGACCTCGCCCTCACCGCTGCTGTGCGCGGTGAGCCTGCCGTTCTCGTACGAGGCGAGGGAGGCGGGCTCGACGCGGACGTCCACGGTGCCGTCGGCCGGGTTGCCGACCTTGTCCGTGGCGTACACCGACAGCGGGATGGTGCTGCCGGGGACGGTGGTGATGCGGTCGCCGCCGTTCACGACGACCTTGTGGGCCTCGGCGGGCTCCTTCTCGGTCGAGTAGAAGAAGATGCCGTTGGCGACCGGGCGCTCGGTGTTGCCGGGCTGGTCGGACGGGGTGTTGACGACGGTGGCCTGCTCGGCGCCGGGGGCGCGGACGGCCATGGTGGTCGAGCCGCCGCCGTCGAAGAGCATCGCGGTGTCCGCGCCGTGGGCGACCATGTAGCCGGCCGCCTGCTCCGGGGTCACGCCGAAGGCGCGGGTGGCGCCGCCCTGGCCGTCGACCGCGACGACGATGGCGTGCCTGCCGTCCTCGGTGATGCCGACGGCGGTCTCCGGGTTGGCGCCGCTCGGCGGGGTGCCGGTCGGGTCCTTGTAGACCTTGCCGTCCTTCACCAGCGTGGTCACGCCGCTGACCAGCTGCGTGACATCGTTGTCCGGGGACAGTCGCGTGGTGATGCCGACCGTGTCACCGGTGTGCAGGTTCGCCGACAGCCAGGTGCCGCCGGCGCCGCCGCCGAGCAGGCCCAGCTGGTCCTTGCCGAGCTGTGGCAGGGAGGTGACGGCGCTGCTGACGCTGTCGACGGTGAAGCCACCGGCGGTCGCGTGGCCGAGCACCAGGGTGCCGCCGGTCAGGCCGGTGGCGGCGCCGAGGTCGGGGGTGACCTCGGTGATGCCGCCGGTCGTGAGGTCGCCCACGGTGTTGACCGAGGTGAGCGCGCGGGTGGCGGCACCGTCGGTGATCGTCCCGGAGAAGGTCTCCGGGCCCATCACCATCGAGCCGTCGGGGCGGATGCCCAGCTGGGAGGCGAAGCCCGGCTTGGGGCTCTTCAGCATCCGGCCGTCGGCCACCACGCCGCCGAGCGGACGGCCGCTCGCGTGGATCTCGAAGTAGTCGCCGTTGACGCCGGCCACCGCGTGGGTGCGGTTCGCCATCGACGAGACCGTCTCGTCCGCCGGGTCGGTGACGGTGTCACCCGCCTCGACGACGCCGACCCGGAGGTTCGGGTCGCCGAGGTCGGCGCTCAGCACCTGGACCTGCTGGCGCCCGCCCACGGTGTCGTAGGTCTCGCTGTAGTGCTCCAGACCCTGGGTCACCGTCTCGCTCGGGGTGCGGCTGTAGTCCACCACGAGCGGCCAGTTCTCCGGCGTCTGCGGCAGCCAGTCCTGGCCGGCGGCCCGGTCCGGCGCGGCCCCGTCCCCGGACGTTCCGGAGGCGGTGGCGGCGCCGGTGACCGAACCGGCCAGTGCCAGCGTCAGCGCGGTCACCACCGCGGTGCGGCGTGCGCCGGCTCCCACGGATCTCTTCCCGCGAAGTGTCATTGCGTGTCCTTATGAAGATCCTGCCGGTCGAACACCGGCTCGGAGTACACACGACACCCGGATGGCGAAGGAGAGATGGCCGCTTGCGGGTTTTCAGGTGACCCACAGAAGTGGCATGTCTATGGATTCGGTCAAATATCGGCCGGATCGAAGCGTGCGGGCGCCCCCGTACCACACGGTGCGGTACGAGGGCGCCGGTCCGTGACGGGGGGCCGGGCCTACCAGGTGGAGGGCGCCGGCGGGACGACCACCGGCGGGCGGTCGTCGCAGGTGATGGTGTTGGGCAGCTCCCAGGAGGCGAGCCAGGGCCCGGTCGTTCCGCCGCCGTCGTTGCCGCCGAGGTCTCCGAGCGAGAACTCCGAACCGGTGGCCGGGAAGTTGAACGAACCGCAGTTGTTCACCCCGACCGCGCCCACGTTGCGGGCGTCGACGTTCTCGAAGGACGCGGAGCCCGCGGCCCGCGCGCTCACCACGGAGGTGCCGGTGCCGTCGACCCGGATGTCCTTGAAGTGCACGTTGCTGATGGAATAGGCGTCCTTCACCGGGAAGTCGGAGACCAGCATGATCGCGTTGTAGGTGTTGTCGAGGAAGTGGTCGCCGGTCACGCGGATGTCGGCGTCGATGGTCTTCTCCAGCGCGTAGAACCAGATCGCCCCGAGCCCGATGTTCCAGTTCAGCTCGTAAGTGCCCGCCCGCACCGTGGTGTTGTCGGTGATCCACAGATGCCCGGCGAACGGCTGGGCGCCGAAGCGGGAACCCACCTGCAGGGCGCTGCCCTCGCGGATCGGGTCGGCGATCAGGTTGCCGGAGACCGTGTTGTCCGTGCCGCCGTAGACGGCGATGCCGTTGGCGAGCACGGGGGTCTGCACCGTGTTGTGGTCGAAGGTGTTGCGGGCGTTCGCGGTCTTCTCCGACCACATGGCCAGCCCGTCGTCGCCGGAGTTGCGGACGAAGTTGTCGCTGACCACCGAATCGGTCACGCCGGTGTGGAAGTTGAGGCCGTCGGCGATCTGGTCGGTGATCACGTTGCCGGTGATCCGCAGGTTCGACATCGGGCCGTCGAACCACATGCCCACCTTGGTGTGGTGGATGTACAGGTCCTTGATCGTGGAGTCGGAGAGCGCCCCGCCGATGCCGTTCACCTGGTCGGTGTCGATGCGCTCACGGACGTCGCCCTCGATCGCGAAGCCCGACAGGTGGACGTCGTGGCTGCCGCCGGCGGAGGCGTCCTTGCCGTAGAAGCCGACCCCGGTGTGCACCGAACCGTCCGGCGCCGGGGTGCCGAGGGCCACCTCCTTGCCCTTGATGACGGTCCACCAGTTGCCGGCGCCCTCGATCGTCACGTCGTCCACGACGATGTGACGGTTGACCTGGTACGTGCCCGGCGGGATGTACACCTTCAGGTGTGCGCGCCGCGCGAAGGCGATGGCCTTGTCGATGGCGCCCGCGGAGTCCCGGCGCCCGGTCGGGTCGGCGCCGAAGGCGAGCACGTTCGCGGCGACGAGGGCGACCCGTGGGGCGGCCACCAGCTCCGTGTCCAGCAGGTCGATCGTGGTCGTCACGGCGCCGGCCCTGGCGGGGACGGTGAGCCTGATCTTCTCGCCCGCCTTGTACGTCCGGCCCAGCGGCAGCCGCTGCTCGTCGTAGAAGTGGTTCGGCCGGAACGGCTTGTCGATCACCGGCGCCGGGGTGGTGGCGTTCGGTACGCAGCCGCACTCGGTGATCCACCAGTCGTCGTGCAGGAGGCCGGCCCGGGGGTCGTTGGAGAACGGGTACTGGTTGTAGAGCCAGGCGTACTGCGAGGTGAGCGTCATGGTCCGGCGGCCCTGCCCGCCGGCCGTCACGTCGAGCGGCGCGGTGATGCCGCCGCCGCCCGGCGCGTCCGGGATGCTGTACCGCACGGTGATCGCGTTGGCGGCGCTGGGCAGTGTGAACTCCACGTACTGGCCGCGCTGCAGGGTCACCGCCTTCCGCCCGGACGCCTCCGCGGGGAGGGAGTACGCGCTGCGGCCGGGGCCGATGACCGTGCCGTTCGTCGCGGCGTTCTCCGCCTCCTGCTCGGCGAACCCCGGGTCGGCGCCGCGTCCGGCGACCAGCGCCGGATCCAGTGCCGCCCGCGTCACCACCGGGCCGGCGGCCTTCGCCGCGGTGGTGCCCGCCTGCGCGGTCCCGCCGAGGCCGAGCCCGATCCCGGCCGCCGCCGCGACCACTGCGACCGTTCTTCGCCAGGTGTTCCTGCTCCTGCTGCTCCCTGCCATCCCCAGCTCGTTTCTCTCGTAGGCGCGACCGCCCTGGACGTGCGAGGCGGAGCGGACGTCGTGAGGTGAGGCGACAGTAAGGACCCGGCGGACGGCTCCACAAGGCTCCTGCGCGATGTTTTCGGCCCACTGATGGTGAAGTGCGGACCCTTGTTCATTTCTTGCGCGGCTTACGTGAATCGTTGCGCACGGGCAGGGGCCGGCTCAGCGGCCGCAGAAGGGCCCACCGGCGCCGAAGGCGAAGGCGGCGAAGCGGTGTCCCATGCGCCGGTAGCCGGCCGCGTTGGGGTGCAGGGCGTCCGGCAGGTCGGCCACGTCGTCCGGGCCGAACAGCTCACGGCCGTCCAGGTAGTGGAGCCGGCGGTCGCCCGCGGCGGCCCGTTCGGCGACGATGCGGGCCAGCTCCGCCCGGATGACGGTCAGGGTCAGCGCGCCCCCGGGCACGTCGCCGGGATCGCCGAGCGCGACGACGGACGGGACGGCGGCGGAGACGCCGGGCGCGGTCGGCCCCGGGGTGGTCTCCACCGCGGGGCAGCTGATGGGGGAGACCACCAGCAGAGGGGTGCCGGGGTGGCCCTCGCGGACGGTGTCCAGGAAGCCGTGCACCGCGGGCCCGAACGAACGCAGCCGGAAGGCGGCCTGGTTGACGATGTTGATGCCCAGCTTGAGGCTGATCAGGTCGGCCGGCAGGTCCCGGATCGTGCGGGCGACGTACGGGTCGAGCATGGCGTTGCCGCCGAGGCCCAGGTTCACCACCTCGGCGCCGGCGAGGCTCGCGGCCAGGGCCGGCCAGGTGCCGGTGGGGGAGTCGGCGGTGGCGCAGTGGCTGATGGAGCTGCCGTGGTGGACCCAGCGCGGGCGCCCGGTCGGCCGGGGCGGCAGCACCTCGGCGTCGGCCCGGAGCCCGACCACTTCGGTACGGGTCTGCTGGGGCAGCCACAGTTCGAGGTCCTTCTCGCCCTCCGGCAGCCCCTCGAAGCGCACCCGGCCGGGCACCCCCCGCTGCCGGCGCGCGGGCGGCGCGAAGAGGTCCGGCTTGTGCAGGACGTGACCGCACGGGGCGGGCCGCGTCGCCGCGTACACGCCGTCCACGGTCAGGTCGACCGCCCCCGCGGGCAGCGGCTCCGGACTCCCGTCGAGCTGCACCACCGAGGTCAGCAGCTCCAGTTCGACGGCACGGGCCGCGGTGCGGAACGCCAGCCGCACCCCGGACGGCAGCGCGGTGACCTCGTCCATGAAGGCGTCCGGGTACTGCGGGCGAGTCCAGGCGGGCAGGCGGCGCGGCAGCAGGCCGGCCTCCGTGCGCTCCAGGTCGAGGGCGCCCCGGAACTCCACGGGCCCGCCGTCGAGCGGGATCTCCCGGAGGGCGCGCAGCACGGTTGTCACGTTTTCTCCCTGCCCGCGACCTGTACCCGGTACACGGGGCCCGGCGGAGGGCGGGTCGCCGGGCCCCTGGGTACCGGGTTGGTCAGGGGATCAGGACGACCTTGCCCGCGGTGCCCCGGCTCTCCAGCGCGGTGTGGGCCGCCGCCGCGTCCGCGAGCGGGAAGCGGTGGACCGCCGGCCGCAGGCGTCCGGCCGCCGCCTCGGCCAGGGCCGCCTCCTCCAGGGCGCGCAGGCCGCCGGGGCCGCCGGGGCCGCCGGCCCGCGCCATGGCCGGGCCGAGGACGACAGCGGAGGTGATGCCGCGTACGGCCCGTTCCTCGTCGGACAGGTCCAGTGCCCCGCCGGAGGCCCACCCGTAGACCACGTGCCGCCCGCCCCGGCCGAGCAGGTCCACCGCCCCGCGCCCGAGGTCCCCGGAGACCGCGTCGAAGACGACGGTGGCGGCCCGCCCGTCCAGGGCGGCCCGGGCGGCGGCCGTCCAGCCGTCGGCCGTGTAGTCGACGGCCGCGTCGGCGCCGAGCTCCCGTACCCGTGCGGCCTTCGCCGGACCGCCGGCGAGGCCGAGCACGGTGGCCCCGGCGTTCCGGGCGGCCTGGACGAGCAGGGTGCCGATGCCGCCGGCCGCCGCGGTCACCACGGCGACGTCGGCGGGGCCGACCGGGGCCTGGCGCAGGATGCCCATCGCCGTACGGCCGGTGCCGACCATGGCGACGGCCTCGGCGAAGCCCAGCCCGTCCGGCAGCACGTGGGGCGTGTCGACGGAGGTCACGGCGCGTTCGGCGTAGCCGCCGGGCACCATGCCCAGGTGGGCGACGACACGCCGGCCGAGCCACTCGCGGCCGACGCCCTCCCCGACGCCGTCGACGGTGCCGGCGACCTCGCGGCCGGGGACCGTCGGCAGGGCGGGCAGCGGGTACGGGCCGTCGAAGTCGCCCGAGCGCAGCGCGGTGTCGATCATGTGAACCCCGGCGGCGGCGACCGCGATCCGCACCTGACCGGGGCCGGGCTCGGGGTCCTCGGTCCTCTCGTACCTCAGGTTGGCGGCCGGGCCGAACGCGTGGAGAACGATGGCGTGCACGAGGTGCCCCCTACGGAGATGCGCGGAAACGTGAGCGGGCGGCCGGACCGGGTCCGCACCGCCCACTGTTCGTCCTCAACCGGGGTTGAGGTCAACCGCGTCACGCCAGGATCTTCGCCTTGGCCTTCTGGTACTCCTCCTCGCTGATGTGGCCGTTGCTCTTGAGGTCGGCGAGCTTGGCGAGCTGGTCGACCGGGCTCCCGGCCGCGCCGTGCGCACCCGCGGCCGCCGCCCCGGAACCGCTCCCGGCGGCGTCGCGGACGTACTGCTTGAAGGCGGCGTCCGCCTCCTTGACCTGCTTCTGGTCCCTTTCGGCCATGCTCTTGCCGCGGGCGATCACGTAGACCAGCACGCCGAGGAAGGGCAGGAAGATGAGGACGATGATCCAGCCGGCCTTGGCCCACCCGTTCAGCGAGTGGTCACGGAAGAGGTCGCCGATGATCCGGAAGAGCAGGAAGAACCACAGCACCCAGCAGAAGATCAGGAGCATGGTCCAGAACAGGTTCAGCAACGGGTAGTCGTCCATGCCCCCAAGTGGACGGCGGCCAAATGGGCCCCGCACGCCGGACGGGGCCGTCCGGGCGATACCGCCGTCCGGGTCACACGCGGGGGAAGCGGGCCTGCAGGTCCCAGATCGCCGGGTTGGCGTCCAGGCCGTCGTGCAGGTCGGTGAGGTCGGCGATCAGGTCGTGCAGGAAGTCGCGGGCCTCGCGGCGCAGCTCCGTGTGGGCGAAGGCCAGCGGCGGCTCGTCCGGCGCCCAGTCGGCGGTGACGTCCACCCAGCCGAAACGGCGCTCGAAGCGCAGGCGGTCGGTGGACTCGGTGAAGTCCAGCTCCGCGCGCTGGGGGCGGGCCGCGCGGCCGCCGAGCGGGTCGCGGTCCAGGTGCTCGACGATGGCGCACAGCGCCCACGCGAAGTCCAGGACCGGTACCCATCCCCAGGCTGTGGACAGTTCGCGGTCGGCCTTGACGTCCGCCAGGTAGACGTCCCCGCAGAACAGGTCGTGGCGCAGCGCCCGCACGTCCGCGGTGCGGTAGTCGGTCTGCGGGGGGTCGGGGAAGCGGCGGGAGAGCGAGTAGCCGAGGTCGATCACCCGCCGATGGTACGTGGCGTCCCCGGCGGCAGATCCTTGTGCAGGACGGCGCAGGGGCGGCCCATCTGGCGGTCCTCGCGGTGGTCCACGACCCGGTAGCCGAGCGCGGTCCAGAACGCGAGCGCTCCGGGGTTGCCGTCGAGCACCGCCAGGCGCACGCCGTCCCGCCCGGCGGCCCGCAGCCGCGCCTCGACGCGTCCGGCGAGCTCCCGGCCCAGCCCCGCCCGCTGCCGCCCGCCGTGCACCATCAGCAGGCCGATCCAGGGGTACGGATCGAGGGGTCCGGGTGCTCGGCCAGGGTGACGGCGATGCCGGCCAGGCTGCCGTCGGCGCTGTCGCGGGTGAGCAGCACCTCCACGGCGGGGTGCGTCAGTTCGGCGTTGAGGGCCGAGGCGACCTGCTCCGGGGTGACGCGGTCGGGGTCAGGGAAGTCCCCGGTCACCCGGTGGAAGGCGGCGTTGGAGGCGTACAGCGCCGTCAGCTCGCCCAGCAGACCGGGCGGCAGGGCGCCGTCCCGCGGGACCAGGACTTCGAGGGGGCCGAGGGACTCGAACAGGGGCATGCCCCGCACGCTCGTCGCGTGCGGGGCACGGGGCGCCCGAATTGACGGGCGGCTCGGGAGCCCGCGGCTCGGGAGCCTGCCGCTCAGAGACCGACGCCGAAGTCGGTGGCGATACCGGCCAGGCCCGAGGCGTAGCCCTGGCCGACGGCGCGGAACTTCCACTCGGCACCGCTGCGGTAGAGCTCGCCGAAGACCATGGCGGTCTCGGTGGCCGCGTCCTCGCTCAGGTCGTAGCGGGCGATCTCGGTGCCGCCCGCCTGGTTGACGATGCGGATGTAGGCGTTGCGGACCTGGCCGAAGTTCTGGGTGCGCGTCTCGGCGTCGTAGATGGAGACGGGGAAGACGATGCGGTCGACGTCGGCCGGCAGCCCGGCCAGGTTGACGTTGATCGCCTCGTCGTCGCCCACGCCCTCGCCGGTGCGGTTGTCGCCGGTGTGGACGATGGTCTGGTCGGGCGTCTGCTTGTTGTTGAAGAAGACGAAGTGGCCCTCGGAGTAGACCTTGCCGCTCGGGTTGAGGGCGATCGCGCTCGCGTCGAGGTCGAAGTCGGTTCCGGTGGTCGTGCGGACGTCCCAGCCCAGGCCGACCGTGACGGCCGTCAGGCCCGGAGCTTCCTTGGTGAGCGAGACGTTGCCGCCCTTGGACAGGCTTACAGCCATGGGAGTCCCCTCCGTGATGTCGGTCGTACGTGCCGACGATGACGCTACCTTCACAGGGGTGAACGCGGTCAGGGGCGCGCACGGTTCCTTGACGGCGCGAAAACCCTGTGACGTGGGCGCCCCCGGCCGGGATCATGGGGGGCATGTCCGGATCGCTGCCGCTCGTCGTCCGCGGCTCGGTCTCCGTCCCGGAGGCCGAGCTCCAGTGGCGTTTCTCCAGGTCGTCCGGGCCGGGCGGCCAGCATGTGAACACCTCCGACAGCCAGGTGGAGCTGCGCTTCGACCTGGCCGCCACGGAGTGCCTGCCGCCGGTGTGGAAGGAACGAGCCCTGGAGCGCCTCGCGTCCCGCCTGGTGGGCGGTGTGGTGGTGGTACGGGCCTCGGAGCACCGCTCGCAGTGGCGGAACCGGGAGACGGCGCTGACGCGTCTCGCGGCGCTGCTCGCGGAGGCCACCGCGCCGCCGCCGAGGGTGCGCCGGCCGACGAAGATCCCGCGCGGGATCAACGAGCGGCGACTGCGGGAGAAGAAGCAGCGCGGCGAGACCAAGCGCGGGCGCGACCCGCGGGGCTGGAACTGAGCCGTGCGGGCCGGGTGGCACCGGGCCCGTGCGGGGCGCCGGCGTCAGCTCAGGTGCCGGTAGCGGCCGCGGAAGTACACCAGGGGCGCCCCGTCGGCGCTGGGCGTGCGGGCGGTCAGCACCCGTCCGACGACCAGGGTGTGGTCGCCCGCCGTCACGCGCTGCTCGGTCTCGCACTCCAGGACCGCCAGGCCGCCGCCGAGGACGGGGGCGCCGGACGCCTCGCCGCGGTAGTAGGCCACGTCCTCGAACAGCAGGCGGTCGCTGATGCGGCCGCGCATCGCGAAGCGCCCGGCGATGTGCCGCTGGCTCTCGCTGAGCAGGGAGACGGCCCACCGCGGGCAGCGCTCCAGCACGTCGTCCATCCGGGAGTCCTCGCGCAGGCTCACCAGCACCATGGGCGGGTCCAGGGAGACCGAGATGAAGGCGGTCGCGGTCATGCCGACGTCCTCGCCGTTCGGGCCGTCCTCGGGGTCGTGGGCGGTCACGAGGACGACACCCGCGGCGAGTCGGCTCAGGGCGGCGCGGAAGGCTTCGCCGTCCACGACCGGGAGCTCTGGCTCAGGACCGTCGGGCACGGTCCCAGGATGCGGGATGCGGGGCGGGGAGGTGGTTGACTGTGGCACGCCACGACGCTAGCCGTACCGGCGCCGCACCCGCATCGGACTTCGGATCGAGCCTGGTCCTAGGACCTCCCCCCGCACCCCGGTTCCGCTGTCCTACCCCCGCTCACCTGGCCGCTTGTGTTCAATGGGTGAAGGCAATCCCCTGGCGAGCCCTACGCTGCGTGATCGGAACACGACAATCATCTGTGACTTGAGTCACAGGTGGCATGAATTGTTGACCCTGTGTACCGGTCGTGGTGCTCGCTGTGATTCAGTTGCGGTGGGAATCGGACCACAACGGACCACAAGCAGTCTCAGGAGTTGTCGTCGAGGGCCCGGGAGAGCGCATGGACACCGAGTCGGAGCCGTATGTCCGTCTCGCGACCCTGCGCCAGGTGCACCAGGTGGTGGCGGACCTCAACACCGGGCGCAGCCTCGCCGACACCCTGCAGGCGGTCGCCGACGGGGTGGTCAAGGGCCTGGGCTTCGAGCTGGCCGTGGTCAACCTGGTCCGCCCGGACGGCGACCTGGTGGTCGCCGCCGTCGCGGGAAGCGCCGCCGCCGAGGCCCTGATGGCCGGACGCGTGGGCTCGCGCGCCTCCTGGGAGCGCCGGCTGACCATGGGCGAGCGCTGGGGCAACCTGCGCTTCATACCCCACCACGAGGGCTGGGTGCTGGACGGTGACGACGTCCCCGGCTGGCCGGGCGACGGACCGCTGCCCCGCTTCCCCGACGAGTGGCATCCCGAGGACCGGCTGATCGCCCCGATGTACGCCAACCCCTCCGGGGCCGGCGAACTGATCGGCGTGATCTCCGTGGACCGCCCGGTCGGCGGCCGCCGTCCCGGCCCCTGGGGCCGCGAGGCGCTGCAGATGTACGCCTTCCAGGCCGCCATCGCGATCAGCAACGCGCGTCTACGGGCAAATATGCAGCGCGCGCTGGTCCGTCTGGAACGCGAGCAGCAGGCGCTGCGGGCCAGCGAGGAGAGCTTCCGGCAGGCCTTCGAGTACGCCCCCAGCGGCATGGCCATCGCCGAGATGGGCGGGGACCAGCACGGCAAGCTGGTGCGGACCAACGACGCGCTGTGCCGGCTGCTCGGGCGTCCCGCGGCCCTGCTGCGCCGCCACTCCTTCTCCGACCTGGTCCACCCCGAGGACGTCGGCGTCCTGCTGCGCACCAGCGCCGAGGGCGGCCGCGCCGAACTGCGGCTGCAGCGCCGCGACGGCTCCTACCTGTGGGTGAGCCTGCGCAACTCCGTCGTCGCCGACACCGCCGACGGACCGCGCTTCCTGCTCACCCACGTCGAGGACATCGAGGAGCGCAAGGGCCGCGAACTGGCCCTCGCCCACCGCGCCAGCCACGACTCGCTCACCGGCCTGCCCAACAGCGCCGAACTGCGCGCCCGGCTGTCCGGACGCATCTGCTCCCGGCCGCAGGCCCCGGACGCCGACGGCCACACCGCGGCGGACGCGGGCGGCGACGAGTTCGCGTACAGCTACGGCTTCGACCCGATCGAGGGCGGCGTGCCCCCGCTGGCCGGCTACGACCACCACACGCACACCCTCCCGCCCGCCGACGACCCCGAGGGCGGCAAGGGCCTCGCGGTGCTCTTCTGCGACCTGGACGGCTTCAAGTCGATCAACGACCGGTTCGGCCACCACACCGGCGACGCGGTCCTCATCGAGGTCGCCCGCCGGCTCACCAGCGCCGTGCGGGACGGTGACACCGTTGCCAGACTCGGCGGCGACGAGTTCGTCGTCCTCGCCGACGGCCTGGGCCGCGAGGACGCCGAGGACCTCGCCGTGCGGCTGCGGAACGCGATCATCCCCCCGATCCGCTTCGAGGGGCGCGCGGTCCGGGTCGGGGCGAGCTTCGGCATCGGCTGGGCGGGCTGCGGCATGACCGCCGACGAGGTGCTGCACTCCGCCGACCAGCGCATGTACATCGAGAAGCGCTCCCGCAACGGCACGCGCAGCCACCGCCGCGCGGGCTGAACGGCCGCGTCCACCGCCCCCGGCTCGTCCTCCGGAACAGGGCCCACGTCCAACCTGCGGAGTACCCGGGATCGCTCTGCCGGTTGACTCCCGCACGCATCCACCGTGCCTACGCTGGGTTACGTGCAGCGCCTCTACGACTTCCTCCGCCGGCACCCGACCTGGGTCGACACCTTCTGGGCCGTCGCCCTGCTCGGGCTGTCGTGCCTGTGGATGGCGACGGGGGACCTCGGCACGGACTCGCGGGCGACGGCCGCCGCGCTGTGCGTGGCGCTGTCCCTGGTGGTGGCGCTGCGCCGCAGGGCGCCGGAGCGGATGCTGCTGGTGGCGATCGCGGTCGGCGTCCTGCAGCTGGTCGCCGACGTCCGGATCAATCCGGGCGACTTCGCCCTGCTCGTGATCATCTACACCGTCGCCGCGAACGGCGCCCTGTGGGCCTCCCGGCTGGCGCTCGTCGGCGGCCTCCTGGCCTCCCCCATAGCGTCGGTGCGCTGGCCCAGCGCGCAGCAGAGCGGCTGGAGCCAGGTCGTCGGGGCGTTCTTCCTGGCCATCCCCTTCGCCCTGGCCTGGGTCATCGGCGACAGCCTGCGCACCCGCCGCGCCTACTACGCGGAGCTGGAGGAGCGGGCGGCCCGCCTCCAGCGCGAACGCGAGGCCCAGTCCAAGGCCGCGGTGGCGGCCGAGCGCGCCCGGATCGCCCGCGAGCTGCACGATGTCGTCGCGCACAACGTGTCGGTCATGGTGGTCCAGGCCGACGGCGCCGCCTATGTGCTGGACGCCTCGCCCGAGCAGGCCAAGCAGGCCCTGGAGACCATCTCCAGCACCGGCCGCCAGGCGCTCACCGAGATGCGCCGGCTGCTGGGCCTGCTGCGCGCCGGGGACGCCGTCGGCGGGGAGTACGTGCCGCAGCCCGGCGTCGACCAGCTCGGCGACCTCGTCGAGCAGGTGCGCGGCGCGGGGCTGCCGGTGGTCTTCGAGGTGGAGGGCGACTCCCGCCCGCTGGCCAGCGGCGTGGAGCTCACCGCGTACCGGATCGTCCAGGAGGCCCTGACCAACACCCGCAAGCACGGCGGCCCCGACGTGCGGGCCAATGTGCGGCTCACCTTCCGCGACAGCGAACTGGCCCTGCTGATCGAGGACGACGGGCGCGGCGCCCAGCAGGACCTGTACGAGTCGGGCGGCGAGGACGGGCAGGGCCAGGGCCTGATCGGCATGCGTGAGCGGGTCGGCATGGTCGCCGGCACCCTCGACGCCGGCCCGCGGCCCGGCGGCGGCTTCCGGATCAGCGCCGTACTGCCCGTGAAGGCCGCGCGGTAGCGGCGATGTGACCGATGTGACCGACGTGACGCCGTGCCGGGAACGGCCGGCACGGACCGGACAGCGCACGACCAGACACAGGGAAAGAGGCACCGGTACCCATGGCGATCCGCGTGATGCTCGTCGACGACCAGGTGCTGCTGCGCACCGGCTTCCGCATGGTGCTGCAGGCGCAGCCGGACATGGAGGTCGTCGCCGAGGCGGGTGACGGCGCGGAGGCGGTGGAGACGCTGCGCACCGCCGCGGTGGACGTCGTGCTGATGGACGTCCGCATGCCGAAGCTCGACGGGGTGGAGGCGACCCGGCTGATCTGCGCGGCCCCGGACGGCACCGGGGCCCGCGGCCGGGAGCCCGGCGACGGCCCCCGGGTGCTGATCCTGACCACCTTCGACCTCGACGAGTACGCCTTCTCCGCGCTCAAGGCGGGCGCCAGCGGCTTCATGCTCAAGGACGTCCCGCCGGACGAGCTGCTGGCCGCCATCCGCGCCGTCCACAGCGGCGACGCGGTCGTGGCGCCCAGCACCACCCGCCGGCTGCTGGACCGCTTCACGCCCCTGCTGCCGAGCGTGTCCCAGCCCAGCCACAAGGAGCTGGACCGGCTGACCGACCGCGAGCGGGAGGTGCTGCTGCTGGTCGCCCAGGGCCTGTCCAACGGGGAGATCGCCGCGAAACTGGTGCTGAGCGAGGCGACCGTGAAGACCCACGTCGGCCGCATCCTCACCAAGCTCGGCCTGCGCGACCGCGTCCAGGCCGTGGTGCTGGCCTACGAGACCGGCCTCGTCCGGGCCGGCGGCGGCGCGGCCTAGCCGGGCCTGTACGTCGCCGTCGAGGACGGTGGCCGGTTCCAGAGGACCGTGCCGGGCGGCACGGCGGTTCGACGGGCGGCCACATCGTTGGGCAAAGACGCGGGGCGATGAGACGCGGCACCGGCGCGCACCGACCGCGCCCTCGCGCGTACGAACGGCTGGGGCCCCGCGGCCGCGCGGGAGTCCGTGGGCGGGCTCGTGGCACTGCCGGCCGACCGCGCGGTCACCGGGGGACACCCCAGACCGTTCCGGGGGCCTTGGCGGACGTCGAGCGTCGTCCCGGCGACGCGGAGTCGCGGGTCGCCGGGCTCGACGGCGAGCACGCCGCGGCGGCCGTCGCCGGGTTCCCGGGCGGGCGGGTGGCCCGCCCGGTCGCTCCGCACATCCCCGCCAATCTGCCGCCCGGCGGCCACCGACCGTGCCCTCGGCCTCTCCCGCAGAGCGCCCGCACCCTGGGCTGCCGGGGCGTCCAGGAGCGGGCTACGACTCCTTGCGGACCTCGCGCACGTAGCCGAGGAAGTCGTCCACGGCCCCGGCGACGTCGTCCGCGTCCCACTCCAGGGCGGAGGCGGCGACCGTCACCTCGGTCATCGACGTCCCCGGCGCCTCGCCCGCGGACCAGCGTCCGAAGAGCGCGTTGCGGGTCTCCTCCGCCTGCCGCACGCCCGCCTCGTTGAGCACCTCGGGCGCCTCGAGCAGCCACACCTGGAACTGGTGGGTGTGCGGCACGTCCGGGTGCACCCGGGCCCACCCGGCCTGCGTCAGGCTCCGGCGCAGGGCCGCGGCGACCGTCTTGGCGTGGGCCACGTACTCCGGCAGCCGGGGCAGTTCGCGGTCCAGCCCGTCCAGCGCCGCCAGGACGGTCGGCCACTGCTGGAAGAGCAGGCCGCCGTAGCGGTGGCGCCAGGCGCGGGCCTCGGCGGCCAGTGCGGACGGCGCGGCCAGGGCGGCGCCCGCGACTCCGCCGAGGGATTTGTAGAACGACACGTAGACGCTGTCGGCGAGCCCCGCGATCTCCTCCAGCGGCTTCCCGAAGTGCGGCGGGCACTCCCACAGCCGGGCGCCGTCGAAGTGGACGACCGCGTCGCGCTCACGCGCGGCCTCCACGGTCGCCGTCAGGTCCTCCCAGGAGGGCAGGACGAAACCGGCGTCGCGCAGCGGCAGTTCCAGCATGAGCGTGCCGAAGGGCTCGTCCAGTTCGCGTATCTCCTGGGCGTCCGGCAGCCGTCGCGCGGTGGTCGGGTGCACGGTCCGCAGCCCGCTGAGCGCCGACAGCGCCCCGCGCTCGTGCCGTTCGGGGTGGGCCAGCGGGTGCAGGGCGACGGTGGGGTTGCCGGTGCGGCCCGCCCAGCAGCGCAGCGCGACCTGCTGTGCCATGGTGCCGGTCGGGAACCAGACCGCCTCCTCGGTGCCGAGCAGCCGGGCCACCCGCTGCTCCACCTCGGCCACGATGCCGTCCCCGTACATGTCGGTGGGGCCGTCCAGCCCGTCCCTGGCCGCCAGCCGGGCCAGCCGGTCCCGCATCGTCGGGTACGTGCCGTGCGACAGCACCCGGTCGCAGGCGTTGACGGCGGCGATCCGCCGCGCCTTCTCGTCGTCCGCAGAGGTCATGCCCCGATCCTGCCGTGCCGGAGGGCGCCGGGGAACATTCGCGTAGCATTGACGAGAACGTCCGGTACCCCCGCGAGGACTGGAACGGAAGGCAAGCCAGCGTGAACGCATCGCACTCCCCGGGGCCCCTGCCCCCCGACGTGGAGGCCCGCCCCGCGCGGCTCACGGTCGGCGTCGTCGGCGCGGGCCGGGTCGGTCCCACGCTCGCCGCCGCGCTGCGGATGGCCGGGCACCGCCCCGTCGCCGCGTCCGGTGTCTCCGACGCCTCCCGCCGCCGGGCCGCCGCCCTGCTGCCCGACGTGCCGCTCGTGGAGCCCGCCGAGGTGCTGGCCCGCGCCGAGCTGGTGCTGCTCACCGTCCCCGACGACGCGCTGCCGGACCTGGTGACCGGGCTCGCCGAGACCGGTGCCGTACGGCAGGGCCAGCTGCTGGTGCACACCTCAGGCCGGTACGGCACCGGTGTCCTGGCCCCGGCGCTGCGCGCGGGCGCGCTGCCGCTCGCGCTGCACCCGGCGATGACCTTCACCGGTACCTCCGTCGACGTGCAGCGGCTGGCCGGCTGCTCCTTCGGCGTCACGGCCCCGCAGGAGCTGCGGATGGCCGCCGAGGCGCTGGTCATCGAGATGGGCGGTGAGCCGGAGTGGATCGAGGAGTCCGCCCGGCCGCTCTACCACGCGGGCCTGGCCATCGGAGCCAACCACCTGGTCACCCTCGTCGCGCAGTCCATGGAACTGCTGCGCGCCTCCGGGGTCGCCGAGCCCGGCCGCATGCTCGGCCCGCTGCTCGGCGCCGCCCTCGACAACGCCCTGCGCTCCGGCGACGCCGCACTGACCGGCCCCGTGGCCCGCGGCGACGCCGGCACGGTCGCCGCCCATCTGTCCGAACTGCGCGAGCACGCGCCGGAGATGGCGGCCTCCTACCTCGCGATGGCCCGCGCCACCGCGGACCGCGCCCTGGCGGGCGGACTGCTGAAAGCCGAGTTCGCCGAGGCGCTGCTCGGCGTACTCGCCGACGGGGCCGCGGGAACCGGCGGCGGAGAACGGGGAGAGCGATGACCGAACTGGTCCACACCGCGCGCGAGCTGAGGGCGGCCGTCGAGGGCCGCTCCGGCGCGACCGGCGTCGTCATGACGATGGGCGCCCTGCACGAGGGCCACGCCACCTTGATCCGCACCGCCCGCGGGCGGGTCGGCGAGGGCACCGTGGTGGTCACCGTCTTCGTCAATCCGCTGCAGTTCGGCCCGAACGAGGACTTCGACCGCTACCCGCGCACCCTCGACGCCGACCTCAAGGTCGCCGAACAGGCGGGCGCCGACGTGGTGTTCGCCCCCTCCGTCGAGGAGGTCTACCCCGGCGGGCAGCCCCAGGTGCGCGTCGGGGCAGGGCCGATGGGCGAGCGGTACGAGGGCGCCTCCCGCCCGGGCCACTTCGACGGGATGCTCACCGTCGTCGCCAAGCTGCTCCACCTGACCCGGCCCGACGTCGCGTTCTACGGCCAGAAGGACGCCCAGCAGCTCGCGCTGATCCGGCGCATGGCCACCGACCTGAACTTCCCCGTCGAGATCGTCGGCGTCCCCACCGTGCGCGAGCCGGACGGCCTGGCCCTGTCCAGCCGCAACCGCTACCTCTCCGAGGGGGAGCGCCGCACCGCCCTGGCCCTGTCCCGCGCCCTGTTCGCCGGCCGTGACGCGGCCGGGCAGGGGCCGGAGGCCGTACGGGCCGCCGCCAGGGAAGTGCTGGACGGCGCCGAGGGCGTGGGCGTGGACTACCTCGCCCTCGCCGACCCCCGGGACTTCTCCGAGGCGTCCCCGGACCACACCGGACCCGCGGTGCTCGCCGTCGCCGCCCGGGTCGGGGCGACCCGGCTGATCGACAACCTGCCACTCGACTTCGGAGGCACCCGATGAGCACCACCGGCATACGGCTGCTCGCCCCCGCGCCCGGCTGGGCGCACGAGGCGGACGTGGTGGTGGTCGGGTCCGGCGTGGCCGGGCTGACGGTCGCGCTGCGCTGCGCCGCGCAGGGGGCCAAGGTCACCGTCGTGACCAAGGCCCATCTCGACGACGGCTCCACCCGCTGGGCCCAGGGCGGCATCGCCGCGGCCCTCGGCGAGGGCGACACCCCGGCGCAGCACCTGGACGACACCCTGGTGGCGGGCGCCGGGCTGTGCGACGAGGAGGCGGTCCGCGTCCTGGTCACCGAGGGCCCCGACGCGGTGCGGCGGCTGATGGCGACCGGTGCGCACTTCGACACCAGCGAGACCACCGGCGAGATCCTGCTGACCCGCGAGGGCGGCCACCACCGCCGCCGTATCGCGCACGCCGGCGGCGACGCGACGGGCGCGGAGATCTCCCGCGCCCTGATCGAGGCCGTGCGGGAAGCCGGGGTCCCCCATGCCGAAGGCCAGGGTGGGGTCCCCCATGCCGAAGGCCAGGGTGGGGTCCCCCATGCCGAAGGCCAGGGGAGGATCGAACTCATCGAGAACGCCCTCGTCCTGGACCTGCTCACCGACGCCGCTGGCAACACCGCCGGGGTGACCCTGCACGTCATGGGCGAGGGGCAGCGCGACGGGGTCGGCTCGGTCCGGGCCCGGGCCGTGGTGCTGGCCACCGGCGGCATGGGCCAGGTGTTCTCCGCGACGACCAACCCCTCGGTGTCGACCGGTGACGGCGTGGCGCTGGCGCTGCGCGCCGGGGCGGAGGTCTCGGACCTGGAGTTCGTGCAGTTCCACCCGACGGTGCTCTTCCTCGGCGCGGACGCGGAGGGCCAGCAGCCGCTGGTCTCCGAGGCGGTGCGCGGCGAGGGCGCCCATCTCGTGGACGCCGACGGCGTGCGCTTCATGCAGGGGCAGCACGAACTGGCCGAGCTGGCCCCGCGGGACATCGTCGCCAAGGGCATCACGCGCCGGATGCAGGAGACCGGCGCCGAGCACATGTACCTCGACGGCCGCCACTTCGGGGCCGAGATGTGGAGCAAGCGCTTCCCCACGATCCTGGCCGCCTGCCGCGCCCACGGCATCGACCCGGTGACCGAGCCGATCCCGGTCGCCCCGGCCGCGCACTACGCCTCCGGCGGGGTCCGCACCGACCTGCGCGGCCGTACGACCGTGCCGGGCCTGTACGCCTGCGGCGAGGTCGCCTGCACCGGCGTGCACGGCGCCAACCGGCTCGCGTCGAACTCCCTCCTCGAAGGGCTGGTCTTCGCGGAGCGGATCGCCGCCGACATCGCCGCGCACCCGGCCGCCCCCGGCGCCCCCGTGATCCCCGCCCCGAGCCGCTTCCCGCTGCTGCCCTCCGAGGCGCGGTACGGGATCCAGCGGATCATGACGCGCGGGGCGGGCGTGCTGCGCAGCGCCGCCAGCCTGGAGGAGGCGGCCGAAGCGCTGCACCGGATGTACGCCGACGCCGCCGAGCTGCTGGAACGCGACGGCAAGACCGCCGAGCCGTGCGTGGAGACCTGGGAGGCGTCCAACCTCTGCCTGGTCGCGCGAGTACTGGTCGAGGCCGCCCGGCGCCGCGAGGAGACCCGCGGCTGCCACTGGCGCGAGGACCGTCCCGAGCGGGACGACGCCACGTGGCGCCGGCACATCGTCGCCACCCTCGATCCCCCCGCCTCCCACGGCCTCCGGCCGGGCGGAGCGGTGCCCGCCGCACCCGCTACTCTCACCATCCGCACCACCGACACAGCGGACTTCGCCCCCGGCCCCCTGCCCGGGGGACCTCACCCGACCCGCCCTGGAACGGAGCAGCAGCGATGAGCACGCCCGACCAACCCCTCCTGCAGATCGGCGGCCCGAGCGGCGGCGGGGGCGGTGGCTGCGGTGACGGCTGCGGCTGCGGCGCCGGCGAGGAGCACGCGTACGACCCGGACGAGTGCGGTCTCGACCCGGGCCTGGCCCAGCTGCTGGCGGACGCCGGGCTGGACCCGGTACTGGTCGAGGACATCGCCCACATGGCGATCGAGGAGGACCTGGACGGCGGGGTGGACGTCACCACCGTCGCCACGATCCCCGAGGACGCCTTCGCCACCGGCGACTTCACCGCCCGTGAGGCGGGCGTGGTGGCCGGGCTGCGGGTCGCCGAGGCGATCCTGTCCGTCGTCTGCACCGACGAGTTCGAGGTCGAGCGGCACGTCGAGGACGGCGACCGGGTCGAGGCGGGCCAGGTGCTGCTCTCCGTCCGCACCCGGACGAGGGACCTGCTGACCGCCGAGCGCAGCGCGCTCAACCTGCTGTGCCGGATGTCCGGCATCGCCACCACGACCCGCCGCTGGGCGGACCTGCTGGAGGGCACGAAGACCCGGGTCCGCGACACCCGCAAGACCACCCCGGGCCTGCGCGCGCTGGAGAAGTACGCGGTGCGCTGCGGCGGCGGCGTCAACCACCGCATGTCGCTGTCGGACGCCGCCCTGGTCAAGGACAACCACGTGGTCGCCGCGGGCGGCGTCGCCGCGGCCTTCAAGGCCGTGCGGGAGGAGTTCCCCGACCTGGCCATCGAGGTCGAGGCCGACACCCTGCACCAGGTCCGCGAGGTCCTGGAGGCGGGCGCGGACCTGATCCTGCTGGACAACTTCACCCCGGCCGAGACCGAAGAGGCCGTCGCGCTGGTCGCCGGCCGCGCCGCCCTGGAGTCCTCGGGCCGGCTCACCCTGGAGACCGCCCGCGCCTACGCCGATACCGGCGTGGACTACCTGGCCGTGGGCGCGCTGACCCACTCCTCGCCGATCCTCGACATCGGTCTCGACCTGCGCGCCGCGGATGCCGCCGGTCCCGCGGGTGACGGACCGGAGCGGGACTGATGCTGCTCACCATCGACGTCGGCAACACCCACACCGTCCTGGGACTGTTCGACGGGGACGAGATCGTCGAGCACTGGCGGGTCTCCACCGACCCGCGCCGCACGGCGGACGAGCTGGCGGTCCTGATGCAGGGCCTGATGGGCATGCACCCGCTGCTCGGCGAGGAGCTCGGCGACAACATCCACGGCATCGCGATCTGCTCCACGGTCCCCTCCGTGCTGCACGAGCTGCGCGAGGTGACCCGCCGCTACTACGGCGACGTCCCCGCGGTCCTGGTGGAGCCCGGGGTCAAGACCGGCGTCCCGGTGCTCGCCGACAACCCCAAGGAAGTCGGCTCGGACCGGATCATCAACTCGCTGGCCGCCGTGCACCTGTACGGCGGCCCGTGCATCGTCGTGGACTTCGGCACGGCCACCACCTTCGACGCGGTCACCGCGCGCGGCGAGTACGCCGGCGGCGCCATCGCCCCGGGCATCGAGATCTCCGTGGACGCCCTCGGGGCGCGCGGCGCGCAGCTGCGCAAGGTCGAGCTGACCCGGCCGCGCAGCGTCATCGGCAAGAACACCATCGAGGCGATGCAGTCCGGCATCCTGTACGGCTTCGCGGGCCAGGTGGACGGCGTGACCGAGCGGATGGCCCGGGAGCTCGCGGACGACCCCGACGATGTCACCGTCATCGCCACCGGCGGCCTGGCGCCCCTGGTGCTGGGCGAGTCGGCGGCCATCGACGTCCACGAACCGTGGCTGACCCTCATCGGGCTGCGCCTGGTCTACGAGCGCAACGTCCAGGCGACCTGACGGGCGGGCGACGGCCCCGGACGGCCGCCGGCACGGCACGCCCGGGCATATCTGGTTACGCGTATTTTGTCCGCTTAGTACGTAAAGTCGGTGCATGCCCACGCCACACGGGTCCCGAGGCGGAATGGCGTTCAGCGCGGATGAACTGCGCGTGCTCCGGCGCGCCCTCTCAGCGGCCCTCCAGTCCAGCACCACGACCCCCACGCCCGACGATGTGCGGGACTATCTGCGTCTTGTCGAGGACGTGGACGAGGCGGCCCGGGAGGCCGGGCGACTGCGCACCTTCCTGCTCGCGGAGCTCGCCCGCTACCGGGCGGCGCTGCCCGGCAGCGCCGCCGGCTACCTCGAACGGCTGACCGGCGCGCTCGACACGGGCTACGTCCCCGTGCCCGACGACCTCGCGGCGTTGCGCATGCTGCGCACGCACCCGTCCTCCGAGGCCGAGACGCACCGCCGGTACGGGGTGCTGCGCCGCTGCGAGCACCTGGCGGAGCTCGACGTCCGCGCCCGCCTGGCGGCCCGCATCCCGGCGCCCGCCTCGCCGCCCGTCACGGCCCGCCCGGGGCGCACCAGGCTGCGGGCCCTGCCCGGCGGCCGGACCTCCGCCGACGACCCCGCGGAACGCGGCCGGGGCCAGGAGCCGAAGCCGGCGCCGCGGCCGGACCCGAGAACCCCGCCCGCGGATCCCGACGCCCCCGAGCGCGACGAGCCCAAGCGCAAGGTGCCGACCCCGGCGGAGATCTTCCCGCCGCGCCGCCGCACCCAGCCTCCGCCGGAACAGCTCGCCACGGGCTGATCCGGGCCGCCGGAGCGTCCCGGGCCGACCGGGCGACGGAGCCGCGCGGGGGCGTGGCTACTCTGGTCGCATGGACTACGTCTCCGCCCTCGTGCCCCCGACCGTGATGGCCATCGCGTTCACGTTCCTCATCAGGACGCTGATCAAGAGCCAGGGCGGGGCCAACAAGGCCAAGGAGGACGCGGTGGTCGACACCGCACTCGCCGCCAACGCCGCTCCCGCCGCCCCGGCCCCCCGGCCGGGCGGCGCCGAACCCCGGGCCTGACGCCCGGGGTTCTCCGGCATTCCGGGGCATTCCGCCCGATTGCCACTAGTATTCGGGTGTGCCCCGTCCCCTGGGAGACCTCGAAGACTCCGTCATGACACGGGTGTGGCGCTGGAACCGCCCGGTGACGGTACGCGAAGTGCTCGAAGATCTGCGCCGGGAGCGCTCCATCGCGTACACGACGGTCATGACCGTAATGGACAACCTTCATCAGAAGGGCTGGCTGCGCCGGGAAGCCGAAGGGCGCGCCTATCGCTATGAGGCGGTTTCCACGCGTGCCGCTTACTCCGCCGCGCTGATGCACGAGGCGTGGGCCGCGAGTGACAACCCGGCGGCGGCTCTTGTCGCCTTCTTCGGGATGATGTCGGCGGAACAGCGAGAAGCGCTCCGGGACGCAATGCGGGTCGTCCAATCCGCTGAACCCGCAGAACCCGCTGACCCCGGCGAGACGCCGGGATCGGACGGACGATAGCGTCCGTGCATGCCCGTCGCTTCAAATGACGTCACCATCCGCCGGGCGCGCACCGGTGATGTGCCGGCCGTCCGGCGACTGCTCGACGCCTATGTCCGGGACCGCATCCTGCTGGACAAGCCGACGGTCACGCTTTACGAGGACATCCAGGAGTTCTGGGTCGCCGAACGCGATCAGGACGCCGAGGTCGTGGCCTGCGGTGCCCTCCACGTCATGTGGGAGGACCTCGCCGAGGTGCGCACTCTGGCGGTCGACCCGGTCCACCACGGCAACGGCATCGGCCATCTCGTACTGGAGAAGCTGCTGCAGACCGCGCGCTGGCTGGGAGTGCGGCGAATTTTCTGCCTCACCTTCGAAGTGGACTTCTTCGTGAAGCACGGCTTCGTGCAGATCGGTGAGACGCCGGTCGACGGCGATGTCTTCGGTGAGCTGCTGCGGTCAAAGGACGAGGGTGTGGCCGAGTTCCTCGACCTCGAACGAGTGAAACCGAACACCTTGGGCAACAGCCGGATGCTGTTGCATCTCTGACGCCGCTCCCCGGGCGCCTCCAGCACAACAGTATGTCCGATACGTTCCCCGGCGGAAGACCGCGTACGGCGTGAGGGACCGGAGCAGTTCGGGCAAGGGGTTTGAGTTTTCCGGGAAAAGGCGGTTTGCTTTTACCGGTTATCCGTATTCGATGAAAGGGAAGCCGGTGGCACAGAAGGTTCAGGTCCTTCTTGTTGACGACCTCGACGGCGGCGAGGCGGATGAGACCGTGACGTTCGCACTCGATGGAGTGACTTACGAGATCGATCTCACCACCGACAACGCCGACAAGCTGCGCGGCCTGCTGAGCCCCTACGTGGACGGCGGCCGGCGCACCGGCGGCCGTGCAGGGCGTGGCCGCACCGTGAAGGCCGCCTCCCGCGGCGGCTCCGCGAGCCAGGACACCGCGAAGATCCGTGCCTGGGCCAAGGAGGCGGGCTACGAGGTCAACGACCGCGGCCGCGTCCCGGCGCAGATCCGCGAGGCGTACGAGAAGGAGCACGGCTGACCGGTCCGGCCGGTGCGCAGCCGGACCCGGTGGCAGGCGTTCGCCAGTGCGGACACCAGGGCCACCAGGCCGACGGGCCCCGTGGGGTCCCCGTCGGCCGGGCAACCCCCGACCGTCAGGGCGGGCAAGTGCGGCGCGCCCGTGTGGCTGTGCCCGCCCGTTCCGGGTGGACGCAGCCACACGGGCGCGCCGTCGTTCCGCCCGGTAAGCCCCTGCAGCGGCACCAGGTCCAGCGGGACGCCGGTCCACTCCAGCCAGTCCAGCAGGCCCGGGACCTCCGTGGCCCCGCCGGCGGCCACGTAGAACCGCATGCGCGGCCCCTCCAGCGCCACCGGCCCGGTCCTCCGGGGCGGGAAGCGGTCCAGCACCTCGTACCCGGCCGCGGCGGGCACGTCGAGGGCGTCCATGCCCGTCGTGCGCCGTGGTTCCGGGATGCGCCGGATGTCCTGAGAGGCCTGCATGTCCTGCGCAACGCCGCGGACCCGGCCGCGGTTACGAGAGCCGTCACCAGGAGTACCCGGGTGCCGGTATCCCGTCACTGTCCGTGAATTCCCCGGACGCAAGCCTGTTCGCCTGTAGCAGACAGGCGGCGCGCTTCCGGCATGGACTGTCGGTGGGAGCGGGTAAGAAATACCTAGTGGGAAGGGACGACGGGCATGTCGGACGGGCAGGGCGTTCGCCCTCGGCGTACTGGATAAAGGGCTATCCGCCTGGCCTGCGGGAACATCGTCTCGCACCATCAAGTTGTGGCTGTTGTCGACGGCGCGGGGGGTAAACGACCTCGCGAGGTGTCGACGGTTGAAGTGAGCTGCCCCGCTGTGCGGGACTAGCATGCGGAAGGACAGGGAGGGGACACGCCCCTAACTGCCCGACCGCTCTGAGGAGCGATTAACGATGTTCGAGAGGTTCACCGACCGCGCGCGGCGGGTTGTCGTCCTGGCTCAGGAAGAAGCCCGGATGCTCAACCACAACTACATCGGCACCGAGCACATCCTCCTGGGCCTTATCCACGAGGGTGAGGGTGTCGCCGCTAAGGCCCTGGAGAGCCTCGGGATTTCGCTCGAGGCGGTCCGCCAGCAGGTTGAGGAGATCATCGGTCAGGGCCAGCAGGCCCCGTCCGGTCACATCCCCTTCACCCCCCGGGCCAAGAAGGTCCTGGAGCTGTCGCTCCGCGAGGCCCTCCAGCTCGGCCACAACTACATCGGCACGGAGCACATCCTGCTCGGCCTGATCCGCGAGGGCGAGGGCGTCGCCGCCCAGGTCCTCGTGAAGCTGGGCGCCGATCTGAACCGGGTGCGGCAGCAGGTCATCCAGCTGCTCTCCGGTTACCAGGGCAAGGAGGCCGCCACCGCCGGCGGTCCCGCCGAGGGCACCCCCTCGACCTCGCTCGTCCTGGACCAGTTCGGCCGCAACCTCACTCAGGCCGCTCGTGAGACCAAACTCGACCCGGTCATCGGGCGCGAGAAGGAGATCGAGCGCGTCATGCAGGTGCTGTCGCGCCGCACCAAGAACAACCCCGTCCTGATCGGCGAGCCCGGCGTCGGCAAGACCGCCGTCGTCGAGGGCCTGGCCCAGGCCATCGTCAAGGGCGAGGTCCCGGAGACGCTGAAGGACAAGCAGCTCTACACGCTTGACCTCGGTGCCCTGGTCGCGGGCTCCCGCTACCGCGGTGACTTCGAGGAGCGCCTGAAGAAGGTGCTCAAGGAGATCCGCACCCGCGGCGACATCATCCTGTTCATCGACGAGCTCCACACCCTGGTGGGTGCGGGTGCCGCCGAGGGCGCGATCGACGCCGCCTCCATCCTGAAGCCGATGCTCGCCCGCGGTGAGCTGCAGACCATCGGCGCCACCACGCTCGACGAGTACCGCAAGCACCTGGAGAAGGACGCGGCCCTGGAGCGCCGCTTCCAGCCCATCCAGGTCGCGGAGCCGTCGCTGCCGCACACCATCGAGATCCTCAAGGGCCTGCGGGACCGCTACGAGGCCCACCACCGCGTGTCCATCACGGACGCCGCCCTGGTGGCCGCGGCGACCCTCGCCGACCGGTACATCTCGGACCGCTTCCTGCCGGACAAGGCGATCGACCTGATCGACGAGGCCGGTTCCCGGATGCGCATCCGCCGGATGACCGCTCCGCCGGACCTGCGCGAGTTCGACGAGAAGATCGCCGACGTGCGCCGGGAGAAGGAGTCCGCGATCGACTCCCAGGACTTCGAGAAGGCCGCCTCTCTCCGTGACAAGGAGAAGCAGCTGCTTTCCGCGAAGACCAAGCGGGAGAAGGAGTGGAAGGCCGGCGACATGGACGTCGTCGCCGAGGTCGACGAGGAGCTGATCGCCGAGGTCCTGGCCACCGCCACGGGCATCCCGGTCTTCAAGCTCACCGAGGAGGAGTCCTCGCGTCTGCTGCGCATGGAGGACGAGCTGCACAAGCGCGTCATCGGCCAGAAGGACGCGATCAAGGCCCTCTCGCAGGCCATCCGCCGCACGCGGGCCGGCCTGAAGGACCCCAAGCGCCCCGGTGGCTCGTTCATCTTCGCCGGCCCGTCCGGCGTCGGTAAGACCGAGCTCTCCAAGACGCTCGCCGAGTTCCTCTTCGGTGACGAGGACGCGCTGATCCAGCTCGACATGTCCGAGTTCAGCGAGAAGCACACCGTCTCGCGGCTCTTCGGCTCCCCGCCGGGATACGTCGGCTACGAGGAGGGCGGGCAGCTCACCGAGAAGGTGCGCCGCAAGCCGTTCTCCGTCGTCCTCTTCGACGAGGTCGAGAAGGCCCACCCGGACATCTTCAACAGCCTGCTGCAGATCCTGGAGGACGGTCGGCTGACCGACTCCCAGGGCCGGGTCGTGGACTTCAAGAACACGGTCATCATCATGACCACCAACCTCGGCACCCGGGACATCTCCAAGGGCTTCAACCTCGGCTTCGCGGCCGCGGGTGACGTCAAGACCGGGTACGAGCGGATGAAGGCCAAGGTCGGCGAGGAGCTCAAGCAGCACTTCCGTCCCGAGTTCCTGAACCGTGTCGACGACATCGTGGTCTTCCACCAGCTCAGCGAGGAAGACATCATCCAGATCGTCGACCTGATGATCGCCCGGGTGGACGAGCGCCTCAAGGACAAGGACATGGGCATCGAGCTCAGTCCCGAGGCCAAGTCGCTGCTCGCCAAGCGGGGATACGACCCGGTGCTGGGTGCCCGGCCGCTGCGCCGGACGATCCAGCGCGAGATCGAGGACGTGCTCTCCGAGAAGATCCTCTTCGGCGAGCTGCGCACCGGTCACATCGTGGTCGTGGGCACCGAGGGCGAGGGCGAGAACGTCAAGTTCACCTTCCGCGGTGAGGAGAAGGTGGCCGTCGCCGACGCCCCGCCGGTCGAGGCGGCCGGCAGCGGTGGCACGGGCCCGAACCTCAGCAAGGACGCCTAGTCGCGCGTCATCGAACACCGGGGCCGGCCCCGTCCGTACACGAGTACGGACGGGGCCGGCTCGTTTGTGTTCCCGATGAACCCACCCTTGTTGTGCTCGTCTGATTTATGGAAAGGTGAGCTCTGCTCGCGCGCGGGAATCCTTCAGTCTTCCTTCTCCGTGGGCCGGTGTCGCGCCGTCATTCCCGCAGGCATTCCCGATGAGCTGCTCCAGGCGAAGGGGGAGAGCACACCTCCCGGTGCCCCGGTCCCGCGTCCCCCCACCCAGCTGCGTGCCCGTCGGTGGAATGGTTCGTACTTTTCCCGGCGCGGCGAACGCGGAAGGAAACGCTCGTTGAAGGATTCGCTCTCCTCGAATTCCCCGCACCCCGGCCATTTGTTCGACGTTCCGGACGAGGCCCTGTCGGTGGAGCTCAGAAACTTCTCGGGAAAGAAAGCCGTCCACCAGCCCTTCGAGGAGTTGCTGGCCCGCCATTGGCGGCCGGTCCACGAGTACGCGGAGCTGTGCGCCGTGTCCGGGCACACGGCGGGCATCCTCGCGTCGGCCGCCTTCACCCGGGTCTTCGTCGACACGCTGCGGCTGACCGGCCCCTCGTCCGCCTGGCGCCCGGAACTGCTGGTCACCGTCCACCGCATCGCGGAGGAATGGGCCACGGACCGCCGTCGTGCCTCCCTGCACCGCGGACTGCGGATGCGCGGGGACCAGGCCGATCCGCGCCTGGCCGTCCCGGACAACCGCCGGCTGGTCCACCGGGCGTTCCAGCGGCTCCCCGAACCGGCCCGCTGCCTGCTCTGGCACGTGGAGGTCGACGCGGAGAACCTGGCCGTACCGGCCGCCCTCCTCGGTGTCGGCCAGGAGAAGGCCGCGGGGCAGCTGGAGCTCGCACGCACCCGCTTCCGCGAGGCCTGTGTCCAGGCCCACCGGGACCTGGCTCCGTACGAGAGCTGCCTGCAGTTCAGCCGGCTGCTGGACATCTCCATCCACCGCGGCGGCGCCGGGCTCGTGCCCGACCTGCAGCGCCACATCGCCAAATGCGACCACTGCCGGTACGCCGCGGAGCAACTCGACCACTCCGGGGACCGCTTGGGCGCGCTGATCGCCGAGGCGGTCCTGGTCTGGGAGGCACGGGCCTACCTCGACTCCCGCCCGGCGCGCCGGGCGGCGCGTGACAACGATGCCGCGGCCGCTCAGGCCGGTCGCTCCGGTGGTCAGGCCGGGCGGCGGCACGGCGGCCGGCGCCGGAGGCCCGGCGGGCTGCTGCGCGGCCGTGGGCGGCCGGGAGCGGCCGGTGCGACGGCCCTGGGGGTCGGTGGCGTCGTGCTGGTCGTGGCCGCCGTCGCCGGTCTCGCCGGGCTCCTGTCGGACGGCGGAACCGACGACCGGGCCTCGGCGGGCGTCTTCCCGGGCGCGTCCGCCGGTACTTCGGCCGCCGGTTCTGCTTCCGGTTCCGGTGCCGGTTCCGCCTCACCCACGGCCTCGTCGTCCGGCACCGGCACCGGACGCGGCACCGGACGCGGCTCCGGCGGCGTCACCGCCGACCCGGCGCCGGGCGGCGGACTGCGCGGGCGGCTGCGCAATCAGGGCAGCGACCTGTGCGTCGACCTGGCCGGGCGCGGCACGGTCCTGGGCACCACGGCGCTCACCGCGGTGTGCGACTCCGGGACCACCCAGTTCTGGACGTACGAGCGGGACGGGCTGCTGCGCAGCGTCGCCGAGCCCTCGTACTGCCTCAACTCGCACCGCGGCGCTGCGCTCGAACTGGGTCTGTGCACCGCCTCGTTCGTCACCGGTGCCGAGGACGTGCGCTACGACCTGACGCTCACCGGCGATCTCGTGCCGCGCTGGAACCAGCAGCTGGCCGTCGCACCGGACAGCGGGCGGCGCGGCGCCGGGGTCGTCCTGGCACCGCGCGACGGCCGCTCCGCCCAGCGCTGGTCCCTGGACGCCTCGGTCGAGCCGTCCCGCTTCCGGTCCGTCGCCCTCGGCCGCCCACCCGTCGTACGTGTCGCACTGAATTCCGCAGAAGAAAGGCCGTGAGGGCTTTTTCCGGTGCGTGGCGCAGGCCACGGGACTTTGGTCCCCAGGGGCGGTCCTTCGTCCCTCGGGGGCCATTTCCTTTGGCCCTGCGGGCGGTGACCTGACCCACGTGACCTGGGACACGTACGAAGGGCAATAGGAGAAGCGGCCCCGTGGAACGGGTAGCCGGACGGTACCGAAGGCAATTCCTACGATGCCGCATAGTGGATGCGGGGGTTTGTCCTCGCCTGGAATTCCGGGTTACCTGTGACTCGCGGCCGACAACCGCGAGACTTTTCCGGCTATTCCCGCGAGGTATTGCGAATGCTCAAGCCCGACTTCTCCAACTCCGTCATCCGCGGCCGCGGCGCCGCCGTGACCGCCGGCGTCGTGGCGTCGCTGGCGCTCGGCGCGGTGGGCACGGCTTCGGCCGCGACCCAGGACGCGGGGCTGCTGGGGATGGGCGCAGCCGGCAAGCTGGCCAAGGCCACCCGTGCCCAGGCCGACGGGCAGCAGCGCGCCGCCGTGGCCGGCCAGGCCGACCGCCATGCGCGCACCCGGCTGCACGCGACGCACGTGGCGCGGCTCTCCGTCGCCTGGATGAAGCCCGTCAAGCACTACCAGCTCTCGGCCGGCTACATGAAGAACGGTGCGCACTGGGCGCACAAGCACTCCGGCCAGGACTTCGCGGTCGCCATCGGCACCGATGTGCACGCCGTGCACAGCGGCACCGTCGTGACGGCCGGCTGGGGCGGCGCCTACGGCAACAACATCGTCATCCGCCACAGCGACAACACGTACTCGCAGTACGGCCACCTGTCGAAGATCAAGGTCCGCGTCGGTGAGCACGTGAACACCGGCGAGGAGATCGCGCTGTCCGGCAACACCGGCAACAGCACCGGCCCGCACCTGCACTTCGAGATCCGTACGACCCCGTACTACGGCTCGTCGGTGAGCCCGCTGCCCTTCCTGCGGGCCGAGGGCGTCTCGGTCTGATCCGGCGGTGACCGACCGTATCCGCCCGCTCCGCCCTACCCCCGGTCGTCCCGGTAGGTCTCGGCGATGAGCCCCTGGGCGACCTCGAGGACGGCCGCGCGCTTCTCCTCGGGGTCGCCCTCGATGTCCTGCATCGTGAACATGCCCGCGTGCATGGCGAAGACGGCGGTGATCGAGCGGACCTGGTCGGTCAGCGGGGCCTCGGGGTCGCGCAGCAGTGCGTGCACGGCGAACAGCTTGGACTTGAAGGCCTCGCCGATGCTGAGGTCGCGGACCGTGGCCTGGTTCTCCTGGAGGAAGCGGAAGAGCGGGCCCGAGGTCCACAGCGCCTCGCTGTAGCGGCGCAGCACCTCGTACTTGGTCTCCAGGCTGCGGGGCTGGTCGGCCGCCCACTCGATCAGCTCGTCGACCGGGGAGGTCAGGTCCTCCACGATGCCGATGAGGATGTCTTCCTTGGTCTTGAAGTGGTAGTACAGCGCCGCCTTGGTCACGTCGAGGTGCTCGGCGATCTCGCGCAGCGAGGTCTTCTCGTACCCCTGCTGGGCGAACAGTTCGAGCGCGACGTCCTGGATGCGACGGCGCGTATCACCTCTGCGTACGTGCGGCGTGGCCATGGGCGAACTTTAACTTACTTGACGCCCGGCTAGTAAGCGGCTTACATTCAGGATGCCCCGGGCAACTAGCCGGGCGGCAGGTAAGCGACTCACGACAAGTGCGTGACAAGTAGGGGAGCTTGTAATGGCGGACACCGCCGAGGCACCGCAGCGCAGTGTGCGCGTGGTGCTGTTCGGGCTGATGATCGCGATGCTGCTCGCGATGCTCGACAACATGATCGTCGGCACCGCGATGCCCACCATCGTCGGCGAACTGGGCGGCCTGGAACACCTGTCGTGGGTGGTCACCGCTTACACCCTGGCGACGGCCGCGTCGACGCCCATCTGGGGCAAGCTCGGCGACATGTACGGCCGCAAGGGCATCTTCATGGCGTCGATCGTGATCTTCCTGGTCGGCTCCGCGCTGTCCGGCATGGCGCAGGACATGGGCCAGCTGATCGCCTTCCGCGCCATCCAGGGCCTGGGCGCCGGCGGTCTGATCGTCGGTGTCATGGCGATCATCGGTGACCTGATCCCGCCCCGCGAGCGCGGGAAGTACCAGGGCATGATGGCCGGCGTCATGGCGGTCGCCATGATCGGCGGCCCGCTGGTCGGCGGCAGCATCACCGACAACTGGGGCTGGCGCTGGAGCTTCTACATCAACCTGCCGCTGGGCGTGGTCGCGCTCTTCGTGATCTCGGCGGTGCTGCACCTGCCGAAGAAGCGGATCAAGGCGCGCATCGACTACCTCGGCGCGGCGCTGCTCACCGTCAGCATCACCTCGCTGGTGCTGCTGACCACGTGGGGCGGTAACCAGTACTCCTGGGGCTCGGCCCAGATCCTCGGCCTGCTGGTCCTCGGCCTGGTCACCCTCGCCGCGTTCATCTACGCCGAGACCCGCGCCGCGGAGCCCGTGCTGCCGCTGCACATCTTCCGCAGCCGCAACTTCGCGCTGATCTCCGTGATCGGCTTCCTGGTTGGCTTCGTGATGTTCGGCGCGATGACCTTCCTGCCGCTGTTCCAGCAGACCGTGCAGCACGCCTCCGCCACCAACTCCGGCCTGCTGCTCCTGCCGATGCTCCTGTCGATGATGGTGGTCTCGCTCATCGCGGGCCGGGTCACCACGCAGACCGGCAAGTACAAGATCTTCCCGATCATCGGCGGTGCCCTCATCGCGGTCGGCCTCTACCTGCTGTCGACGATGGACACCGGCACCAGCCGCTTCGTCTCCGGCGTGTGGATGGCCGTGCTCGGCGCGGGCATGGGCTTCCTGATGCAGATCACGATGCTCATCGCGCAGAACAGCGTCGAGATGAAGGACATCGGCGTCGGGTCCTCGTCCTCTACCCTGTTCCGCACCATCGGCGGCTCGTTCGGTGTCGCGCTGTTCGGCGCGATCTTCGCGCACCAGGTGCAGGACTCCATGAGCGCCAGCCTCGGCGGCGCCGGTGGATCGGCGGCGTCCGGCCCGGCCCAGATGGACATGGCGAGCCTGGCCAAGCTCCCGGAGCAGGTGCAGCAGGCCTACTTCCACGCGGTCGCCAACGGCACGCACCACGTCTTCCTGTGGGGTGCGGTGCTCAGCCTGATCGGCTTCGCCGCGGCGTTCTTCGTCAAGGAGATCCCGCTGCGCGGTGGCCCGTCCGCGAAGGCCGGCGAGGACAAGAGCGGCGAGCAGGAGGTCGTGGCGGCCGTCGAGGCCTTCTGAGCCCTGGCCCCACCCGCCCGCTCCCGCTGTGACCCGTGCTCGCACGGGGGTCGCTGTCCGACCCCCGTGCGAGCATCGTCGTATGGCGGCGAACCTCGGGCTTCTGCGGCAGCTGCGGCTGGCCAAGGACGCGATGGACCGCGACTGGGCCCAGCCGCTGGACCTGGACGCGGTGGCCGCGCACGCCGGTTACTCCCGCTACCACTTCGTGCGCTCCTTCAAAGCGGTGTACGGGGAGACGCCCGGGCAGTACCTGAGCCGGCGCCGCATCGAGCGCGCCCAGGAGATGCTGCGCACGGCGGACCTGGCGGTCACCGAGATCTGCACGCTCGTCGGCTTCTCCAGCCTCGGCACCTTCTCCAGCCGCTTCAAGCGGCACACCGGGCTCACCCCGACCGAGTACCGCGGCACGCATCTCGGCCGGGGCGCCGCCCTGATACCCGGGTGCTACGCGCTGTTCTGGGCCGGCGGATTCCGCAATTCCGGAGAAGCGCCGTGAGACGGCCCGCGCCTAGCGTGGAGGGGCAAGCACGCGACCCCCTCAGGAGCAGGTCATGACCACTGGGATCACCGGTATCTCCATCGTCACCGTCTGGGTGCAGGACCAGGAACGCGCCAAGGAGTTCTACACCGACAAGCTCGGCTTCGAGGTACGCACGGACATGAGCATGGGGGCGATGCGCTGGCTGACCGTGGGTCCCAAGGAGCAGCCCGACGTCGAGATCACCCTCATGGTGCCCGGCCCGCCCGCGCTCGACCCGGAGTCCGCCGAGCAGCTCAGGTCGCTGGTCGCCAAGGGCGTCCTCGGCGCGGGTGTGCTCCGCACCGACGACATCCACGCCACCTACCGCGACCTCAAGGGCAAGGGCGTCACGTTCCTCCAGGAACCCCAGGAGCGCCCGTACGGCACCGAGGCGATCATGCGGGACGACTCCGGCAACTGGTTCAGCCTCACCCAGCGGCGCGACGGGCTGGACCTCACCAAGGACTGGGCCGACGGCACGCAGGAGCAGGCCGACGGCTGACGCGCCCGGGTCCCGGGGGCTCGGCCCGACCGGGCCCGGCTAGTCGCGGGGGAGGAGGAGCCGGGCGACGGCGCCGCCGCCGGCGGATGCGGGGGCGTTGCGGAAGGTGAGGCGGGCGCCGAGGACGCGGGTCTGGCCGGTGGCGATGGTGAGGCCGAGGCCGTGACCGCCCCCGGCGCGGTCGCTGCTGCCGGTGCGGAAGCGGCTCGGGCCGTCGTGGAGCAGGTCCTCGGGGAAGCCCGGGCCGTGGTCGCGGACCTCCAGGTAGGGGCCGGCGACCGTGACCTCGATGGGCGGCCGGCCGTGCCGGGCGGCGTTGCCGAGCAGGTTGGCCAGTACGCGTTCCAGACGCCGGGGGTCGGTGCGCACGACGGCGTCGTCGCGTACGTCGACGGTGGCCGCGGGCACCACCGCGGCGACGCGCCGGCGCACGAAGTCGCCGAGCGCGACGTCCTGGAGGTCGGCCTGCTCGGCGGCGCCGTCGAGCCGGGCGACCTCCAGCACGTCCTCGACCAGGGTGCGCAGCGCCTGCGCCCGGTCCCGGACCAGCTCCGCGGGGCGGCCCGGCGGCAGCAGCTCGGCGGCGGTGACCAGACCGGTCACCGGGGTGCGCAGTTCGTGGGCGATGTCGGCGGTGACCCGGCGTTCGGCCTCCAGCCGCCCGGCCAGGGCGTCCGCCATGGCGTCCACCGCGCGCGCGAGTTCGTCCGTCTCGTCGCGGACCCGGCCCCCGATGGCCTCCCGCACCCGGACCCGGGTCTCCCCGTCGGCCACCCGGCCCGCGGCCACGGCGGCCTTGCGGAGCCGGCGGGACAGCTGGCCGCCGATGAGCACGCCGAGCGCGGTGCCGCCGACCACGACCGCCGTGGAGCCGATGACCAGCGCCTGGTCCAGGTCCTCCAGGACCGAGAAGCGGTCGGTGAAGGTGGTCTTCAGCGACAGGATCTTGCCGTCCGCGAGCGGGGTCTCGGCCCACACCATGGGCGCGCCGCCGGCGTCGGCGACGTAGGTGGCCCGCTTGCCCTCGCGGGCCAGCCGCTTGAGCGGGGCCGGCAGAGCCGGGTCGTTCAGCTGGGCGTCGATGGTGAGCCGGCCGGTGGACTCGTAGATCCGCTGCGCGAACTGCACCCGCTCGTTCTGCACGTCACGGGAGTTCTCGATCATGCTGGCGCGGGCCGCGTTGTGCACCACCAGGCTCAGGACGAGCGCGACCAGGGCCGACACCGCGGCGATCGCCGCGCACACCTTCCAGCGCAGACCGACCTTCGGCAGTGGGCGGAGTCCGCCGGCCCGGCGCGCGGTCACCGGGCTCAGCCCCGCAACTTGTAGCCGAAGCCGCGCACCGTCTCGATCCGGTCCTGGCCGACCTTGGCGCGCAGTCGCTGTACGTGGACGTCCACGACGCGCGTGTCGCCGCCCCACGCGTAGTCCCAGACCCGCTCCAGCAGCCGGTCCCGCGACAGCACGGTGCCCGGCGCCGCCGAGAACTCCAGCAGCAGCCGCATCTCCGTCGGGGTCAGCGCCAGCCGGTCACCGCCGCGCCGCACCTCCATGCCCTCCGGGTCCACCTCCAGGTCGCCGAAGGCCAGCACCCCGGACCCGGCCGGCTCCTCACCGGCCGCGGCCAGCCGGAAGCGGCGCAGCACGGCCCGCATCCGGGCGGTGAGCACGGCCCCGTCGAAGGGCTTGGTCACGTAGTCGTCGGCGCCCGCCTCCAGGCCGAGCACCACGTCGATCGCGTCGGCCCGCGCCGACAGCATGATCACCGGCACCGTGGACTCGTCGCGGATACGCCGGCACAGGCTCACCCCGTCCAGCCCCGGCACCATGACGTCCAGCAGCGCCAGGTCGGGCCGGCGGGCACGGAACGCGTCCAGCCCGGACAGGCCGTCGGGCACGGCGGTGACCTCGAAGCCGTCCCGCTCCAGCGCCAGCGTGGTGGCCTCGCGGATGACGTCGTCGTCCTCGACGAACAGGACGTGCGTGTCAGCCATGGGAGGTGTCCTCGTCGCCGGCCTCGTAGTCGCGATGGCTGAAGGAGGTCTCCTCGAAGCGCGTCCCGTTCCACCGGTAGGTGGTGATGTCCTCGCCGGAGGGGTTCGACACGGCGTCCTGCGGCTCGTACACCTGGTGGGTGACCTTGAGGCTGCTGTCGCTGATCTCGGCGTAGACGGGGGGCTGCTCGTCGGCGAAGACGTTGACGTACTTCCCGTGCTCCCGGCGGTAGACGTAGGCGCCGATGCCCACCCCGTCACCGCAGGTCGAGACGGTGACCACGAGGTCGGCCGCGTTCCTGCCGGTCAGGTCGCCGTAGCGGTCGTCGACGGGGTACAGGACCTCGGCGCCCCGGGCGGTCGGCACCGGGGTCCGCGCGGCCGGGGTCCGCGGGGCGGGAACGGTCCCGGTGCTGCCGTCGCGGGCGGCCGATCCGGGGACCGACGAGGCGGCCACGCACGCCACCAGCCGGGCGCGGATGTCCTCGGCGACCTTGGGATCGGACTTCACCAGGCGTACCGCGTCCGCGACGGGCGTGCGGGCCGCGGCCGGGGGGACACCGCCGGAGGTCTTGCGCGCCGGCGGTGTCGGCGCGGCGCCGGTGGGCAGGGGGGCCGGCACCGCGAGCGTCGAGGAGAGGACGGTGCCCTCCTCCCGCACCCCGCCGGCGTCACGGCAGCTGGTCACGGCGACCAGCGCCGACCCGCACACCGCTACCGCGGCGACGGCGGCGCCGACCGGGACTATGCTGCGGCGCACACACCCTCCGTCCTGACGTCTGCGGACCCTTCGGACCCTTCGGACTTCCCGTACCCGTTGCCCTGCCCCTCGAGGTCGGCGCGCAGTCGCGCCAGCGCCCGGTGCAGGGTGCTCTTCACGGTACCCACCGACATGCCCAGAGCGTGCGCCGTCTCCTCCGTGCTCAGCTGCCGGTAGTGGCGCAGCAGCACCACCTGGCGCTGCTTCGGCGCCAGGCACTGCAGCGCGTCCAGCAGCATGGCGCGGTCCGCGCGCTGCTCGGCGCCGTCGTCCACCGCGCCCTCGGGCAGCTCGGGGGTCGGCACCTCCTCCAGGCGCCGGGCCCGCCACCACTCGGTACGGGTGTTGATCATCACCCGGCGCATGTAGGCGTCGGCGAGGTTCTTGTCGGCGATGGCGTCCCACCGCGGGTAGGTGCGCGCAAGCGCGGTCTGGACGAGGTCCTGCGCGTCGATCGGGTCCGGGACGAGGCGGCGGGCGCTGCGCAGCAGGGCGTCCTGACGGCTCCGTACGTACTCCTCGAAGTCCATCACCTGGGCTGACCCCTGGCCGTTCGCCCCCATGGCGTCCCTCCGCTCCGTGCGTTCCATCACGACGCGGCCGACGCTACGGAGGGCATGTACGGCTTTCGCCACCGCAGCCGCACAGCGGCCGCACAGGAACCCATCGGTTGTGTAACGACCGGACCTTCCGGGTACGGAAGAAGGCCCGCGACGGCCCCGGAGCGGAGGGCGGGCTCAGCCCGGCAGCCGGTACACCCCGCCCGCCAGGGGCTCCACCAGGCCGTCGGAGACCAGCCCGTCCAGGGCGCGGGCGCGCTGCACCGGCTCGTGCCAGACCGCGTCCAGGACTGCCTGCGGCACGGGGGCGGTGGCGTCGCGCAGCACCGCCAGCAGCTTGCCGCGGACCTGCCGGTCGGTTCCCGCGTACGTCTGGCCGCGGCGCGGCGGGCCCTCGTGCGCGGGAGAGCCGGCCAGCCGCCAGGCGCACTGCGCGGCGATCGGGCAGCGCACGCACTCCGGGCCGCGCGCGGTGCAGATGAGGGCGCCCAGTTCCATCGTGGCCGCGGCCCAGCGGGCGGCGGTGGCCTCGTCGGCGGGGAGCAGGCGCTGGGCGACCTTGCGCTCGGCGGCGGTCGTGGCGTTCGGCGGGTACTCCACGCCGGTCACCGCGCGCGCGAACACCCGCCGCACGTTGGTGTCCAGCACGGCGTGCCGCTGCCCGTAGGCGAACGAGGCGACGGCCGCGGCCGTGTACTCGCCGATGCCCGGGAGGGCCAGCAACTCGGCGTGATCGGTGGGGACATGACCGTCGTGGAGGTGCGCGATCGCGGTGGCGGCGGCGTGCAGCCGCAGCGCCCGGCGCGGATAGCCCAGCCGGCCCCAGGCGCGGACCGCCTCGCCGGGCGGCTCGGCGGCGAGCGCGGCCGGATCGGGCCAGCGCTCCAGCCACTGCTCGTACACCGGCAGCACCCGGGAGACCGGCGTCTGCTGCAGCATGAACTCGCTCACCATGACGCCCCAGGCGCCTGCCTCCGGGCGGCGCCACGGCAGGTCCCGGGCGTTCTCGTCGAACCAGTCGATCACGGGGGAGTGAAGATCACGGTGCTCGTTCATAGCGTCACCGATCCTACGGCCCCGGAACCCGCCCGGCGGGCAGGGGAGATCTGCTGATCAATCACACAAGTTGCCTGCGTGCCGCGCGTGCCTTGGTCCGATTCAACGGAAAGCGCATAAGGTTTGCGCGTGGGCTCTGTGCGCAATCCCGTGGGACCTCTCCCGTCCTCCATCTACTGGCGACGACGGGCTGTTGTGCTGCTCCTCCTCCTGGTGATCACCGCGTTGGTGGTGTGGGCCGTCAACTTCCGTGACGGCGGCGGCGGAAACAGGGCGGACGGTCCCGGCGGTCGCACCCCCGTACCCTCCATCACGCCCGGTCCGTCCGCCAGCGGCCCGCTCAACAGCTCGCGTCCCGGCGGCTCGGTCGGCGGTGGCTCCTCGGACGGCGGTTCCACCGACGGGGCCGGTGACTCCGGTGCCACGGACGGCAGTTCGTCCGGCGGCGACGCCGGTGACACCGGCGGCAGCGGCGCGGACGGCGGTGCGGGCGCGGACGGCGGCTCGGCGTCCGGCGGCACCGACTCCTCGTCCGGCAGCGGCGTTTCCGGCAGCGGCGGCAGCGGCAGCGGGGGCGGCGCGCAGCTTCCCGCCGGCTCCAGCCTCCCCGACTGCACCTCCTCGTCGGTCACGCTCAGCCTGCGCAGCGAGCACAACTCCTACGAGCCCGGTGAGAAGCCCACGTTCATGCTCACCGCCACCAACTCCTCCGGTGTCGGCTGCAAGCTGGACTTCGGGGCGACCGCGGCCGTCTTCACCGTCTCCGACGTGGACGACAACCACCGCTGGGCGAGCGACGACTGCCCCAGGAGCCGCTCCGGCTACCTGCTGCAGGTACCGGCCAACAGCTCGACCACCTACGAGCTGCGCTGGGACCGCTCGACCAGCGCGCCGCAGTGCGCGACCCCCAAGGTCCGGACCGCGCCGCTGGGCACCTACCTCGTGGAGGCGAGGCTGCCGGGCTTCCAGCCCAAGCAGACGTCCTTCGTCCTGAAGGACGCCTGACCGACGCGGGCGTCAGGCCGGCCGACGCACCGGCCCGGGGCATTCCGGGCGGCGGGCGCCGGACCGGCCGTCAGACGTAGCGCTCCAGGATCGAGGACTCCGCCAGGCGCGACAGGCCCTCGCGGACGGAGCGGGCGCGGGCCTCGCCGACACCGTCGACGGTCTGCAGATCGTCCACGCTGGCCGCCAGCAGCTTCTGCAGCCCGCCGAAGTGCTCCACCAGGCGCTCCACGATCGTGTTCGGCAGCCGCGGCACCTTGGCCAGCAGCCGGTAGCCGCGCGGCGAGACCGCGGAGTCCAGCGCCTCGGGGGAGCCGGCGTAGCCCAGCGCCCTTGCCACGGTGGGCAGTTCGAGGAGCTCGCCCTGCGGGAGCGAGTCCAGCTCGGACAGCGCCTCGCTGACCGTGCGGCTGCGCTTGGCGGTCGGCTCGGGCACGTAGTCGCGCACGACGAGCTCGCGCTCGGGCTCGACGCCCGCGATCAGCTCGTCCAGCTGGAGCGAGAGCAGCCGTCCGTCGGTGCCCAGCTCGACCACGTACTCCGCGATCTCGGTGGCGATGCGGCGCACCATCTCCAGACGCTGCGCGACCGCGGTGACGTCACGGACGGTGACCAGGTCCTCGATCTCCAGGGCGGAGAGCGTGCCCGCGACCTCGTCCAGCCGCAGCTTGTAGCGCTCCAGGGTGGCCAGCGCCTGGTTGGCGCGGGACAGGATCGCCGCGGAGTCCTCCAGGACCCGGCGCTGACCGTCGACGTACAGCGCGATCAGCCGCATCGACTGGCTGACGGAGACGACCGGGAAACCGGTCTGGATGGAGACCCGCTGCGCGGTGCGGTGCCGGGTGCCGGTCTCCTCGGTGGGGATCGCGGCGTCCGGGACGAGCTGGACACCGGCCCGCAGGATCTTGGTGATGTCCTTGTCGAGGATGAGGGCGCCGTCGAGCTTGCACAGCTCGCGCAGGCGCGTCGCGGAGAACTCGACGTCCAGGACGAAACCGCCGGTGCACAGCGACTCGACGAGCTTGTCCATGCCCAGGACGATCAGGCCGCCGGTGTTGCCGCGCAGGACCCGTTCCAGGCCGTCGCGCAGGCTGGTGCCGGGTGCCACGGCGCTCAGGGAGGCGCGCATCAGGCTGTCAGTACCGGAGCCCTCGCGACCCCAGGCTTTGCCGGGAGCTGCCGCCCGGTCATTGGCTGCCACTGCTCTCCTCCGGTCGTACGGATGCCCGGATGGGCGAGACCAGGGCAAAGTTTACCGTCGGAAGGCTCACGGACGGGGGGCCCTCTTGGGCAGGACGCGCAAGGCGTCCCCTATGTCCGTCACCTCCGTCACCTTCATCCCCGCCGGAATCCGGCCCGGGTCCGGCGGAACGAGGGCGTGGGTGAAGCCCAGCCGGGCCGCCTCGGCGAGCCGCCGCTGCACGCCGGTGACCCGCCTGACCTCGCCCGCCAGGCCCACCTCGCCCACGGCGACCAGGTTCTTCGGCAGCGGGGTGTCGATCGCGGCACTGGCCAGCGCCAGGGCCACGGCGAGGTCCGCGGCGGGCTCGCCGAGCTTCACGCCGCCGACGGTGGCGGTGTAGATGTCCTGCTTGCCGATCGACCGGATGCGGCCGCGCTGCTCCAGCACCGCCAGCATCATCGACACGCGCGAGGTCTCCAGGCCGGAGGTCGTACGGCGCGGCGAGGGGATCTGGGTGTCCACGGTCAGCGCCTGCACCTCGGCGACCAGCGGGCGCTTGCCCTCCAGCGTGACCGTCAGGCAGGTGCCGGGCACCGGCTCGTCGCGCCGGGTCAGGAACAGGCCCGAGGGGTCGGTCAGGCCGGTGATGCCCTCGTCGTGCAGTTCGAAGCAGCCGACCTCGTCGGTGGCGCCGTAGCGGTTCTTGATCCCCCGGATCAGCCGCAGACGGGCGTGCCGGTCGCCCTCGAAGGACAGCACCACGTCCACCAGGTGCTCCAGCAGCCGGGGCCCGGCGATCGCTCCGTCCTTGGTGACGTGGCCGACGAGCAGCGTCGACATGCCGCGCTCCTTCGACGCCCGGATGAGCGCGCCGGCGACCTCGCGGACCTGGGCCATGCCGCCGGGGGCGCCGTCGATCTCCGGCGAGGCGATGGTCTGGACCGAGTCCAGGACGAGCAGCGAGGGCTTGACGTCGTCCAAGTGCGCCAGCACCGCCGAGAGGTCGGTCTCGGCGGCGAGGTAGAGGTCGTCGGACAGGGCGCCGATGCGGTCGGCCCGCAGCCGCACCTGCGAGGCGGACTCCTCACCGGTCACGTAGAGCGTGCGCGCCTGGGGCCCGGCCGCCTTCGCGGCGACGTCCAGCAGCAGCGTCGACTTGCCGACGCCGGGCTCGCCCGCGAGCAGCACCACCGCGCCGGGGACCAGCCCCCCGCCCAGCACCCGGTCCAGCTCCGGGACGCCCGTGCCGCGCGCGGTCGCCTGGCGGCCGTCCACCTGGCCGATCGGCTTCGCCGGTGTCGTGACGCGGCCCGCGGCGGTCGTGCGCACCGGCGAGGCGCCGCCGTACTCCTCGATCGTGCCCCACGCCTGGCACTCGCCACAGCGGCCGAGCCACTTGACGGTCGTCCAGCCGCACTCAGTGCAGCGGTAGGACGGTCGGTCCTTTGACGCGGGGCGAGTCCGGGCAGCCATGCCGTGCACGCTATCGGTAACCACTGACAGCGCGGCCGTCCCGGGGACGCCGTCGTCCGCCGCCGTCCCGCCGCCGTTCTGCCGCTGCCCCCCGATTCCCGCCGCGGAGCGCTCGCGCACACGGCCGATCCATCGCCCCGGAGGGTGATCGGGGTGTGCTCTTTCGGGCGGGATCACCACCCAATTGGGTTAAAGCCCGCCGTGACGGCTGAGGGTGTACGGACCGTGGGCCTACCGTCACGGAGTGATGAGCAGCAGGCCTGAGACACCCTCGCAGACAACCGGCGCGCACCGCCGACACCGCGCGCCGGTCCAGCGCGGCCGCGCCGCGGCGGGCGGCGGGACCGGCCCGGCGGCGGGACGGCGCCGGCCCCGGCCGAACGGCACGCTGCCCTCGCAGCCGCCCGCCCACTACGAGCCGTACCTGGACGGGCTGTTCACCTACTGCCTGTCGGTGCTGTGCGAGCACGACGCCGCGGCCGTGGCCGTCGGCGACGTGCTGGCGGTCGCCGAGCGGCAGCGTGCCCGGCTGCGCAACCCCGAACTGCGCCGCCCCTGGCTGTACGCGCTGGCCCGCTGGGCCTGCCTGCGCACGCTGGCGGACGGCCGCCCGGCGTCGGTGAAGGCCTCCGCCGAGGTGGCCGCCCGGCGCCGCGGCGAGCTGTCGGCGCTGGCCTGGCCGGAGGCGGCCGGCACGACGCCCGAGCAGCGCGAGGTGCTGGAGCTGGCGGTACGCCACCAATTGGCCCCGCACGAGGTCGCGCTGGTCGTCGGCCTGGATCCGGACGCCACCCGGGCGCTGCTCGCGCAGGCCGCCTGCGAGGTGGAGCGGACCCGGGCCGCCCTGGCCGTCGTGGAACTGGGCAACTGCCCGGCGGTCGCCCGGCTCGCCGGGGACGCCCGGGTGCTGCTCGGCACGGCCCTGCGCCGCGAGCTCGTCCACCATGTCGACGTCTGCTCGCACTGCCGGCTGACCGCGGAGCGCGCGGTCGCCGCCGGCCCGTGGCCGGGTCTGGCGACCACCGCGGCGACGGCCGTGCTGGCCACCATCGAGGCCCCGCGCTCGGCCGCGTACGCCGCCCTGCTGCACGCCATGCGCGGCGGCGTCGGGCGCGCCCGCCAGGGCACTCCGCGCTTCGACCGGCGCGGCTTCCCCATGGACCTGAAGGAACGCACCGCGCGCCGCGCCCGGATGCGGCACCGCGCGGTGACCTCCACCGTCGTCGCGGCGGTGGTCGCGGCCCCGGTGCTGGCGCTGTGGGCCGCGTACCACGGGGCGCCGCTGGCCCCGGGCCAGAAGGGGGAGGGTTCCTTCACCGCGGCGGACGGCGACGGGCTGGACGGCTTCCCCTACGAGAAGGCCGGTGCCGCGGGCAGCGCGGAGCGCGGGCGTTCCCAGCGCGGCGGCCACGGACGGCTGTCGGTGTCGGTCGCCTCGGCCTCCCCCGAAGCGCCGGACGCCTCCCCGTCGGCCGGCAGGCACGCTTCGGCGTCGCCGTCGAGCCGTGCCACGAAGGGCGCCGACGCGGACGGCGACCACGGCGGCCGCCCTGCCCACCGTGAGGGACGGCTCGTCGTCGCCGCCCACACCGAGGGCGACGTGACCGTCATCACGCTCACGGCGGAGGGCGACCGGGCCGTGCGCTGGTCCGCCGCGCGCTCGGCGCCCTGGCTGCACCTCAGCCGGCGGCACGGCATGCTGCGGCCGGGGGACTCCACGACGATCACGGTGTCGGTGGACCGCGACCGGGAGCCGGTGGGCGCGTGGACCGCGCGGATCGTCTTCGACCCCTCGGGCGGTGTCGTCACCATCCACGGGACGGGAACCCCGTCGCAGCCCCCGTCCCCCGATCCCTCGCCCAGGCCGTCCACGTCCCCCACGCCGGATCCCTCGCCGTCCGGCTCGCCCAGCGGCGAGCCGTCCGGATCCCCGTCGTCCTAGTTCGTTGCCCGGCCCTCGCCCGCGCCGGGCCCCGGGGCCGGGTCGGCCGGGTGCGGTGCCATCGGCAGCAGCGAGGCGAGGCGCTGCTCACAGAGCTCGACGAGTGCCGCGTACCCCTGCGTGCCCATGAGTTCGGTCAGTTCCGCGCGGTACGAGACGTAGACCGGGTCGCCCGCGCCGTGCGCCGAGCGCGCGCCGGTGCACCACCAGTGCAGATCGTGGCCGCCCGGGCCCCAGCCGCGCCGGTCGTACTCCCCGATGGAGATCTGCAGCACGCGCGTGTCGTCGGGCCGGTCGATCCAGTCGTACGTCCGGCGGATCGGCAGCTGCCAGCAGACGTCCGGCTTGGTCTCCAACGGCTCGCGGCCCTCCTTGAGCGCCAGCAGGTGCAGCGCGCAGCCGGCGCCGGCCGCGAAGCCGGGGCGGTTGAGGAAGACACAGGCGCCCTTGTGGCGCCGGGTCTGCCGGTCGCCGTCCTCGTTGACCTCGGCCCAGCCGCCCTTCTCGCCCCCCTGCGCGCCGACGTCGTGGAACTGCCACAGCTCGGGGGAGAGCCGGTCCACGTGCCCGGCCACCCGCTTCTCGTCGTCGTCGTCCGAGAAGTGCGCGCCCAGGGTGCAGCATCCGTCACTCGCGCGCCCCGCCTGGATGCCCTCGCAGCCGCGCCCGAAGATGCAGTTCCAGCGCGAGGTGAGCCAGGTCAGGTCGCAGCGGAAGATCTGTTCGTCGTCGGCCGGATCGGGGAACTCCACCCATGCGCGGGGGAAGTCGAGGCCGACCTCGTCCTCGATGACCGGGTGTTCCTGCCGCTTCGTCGCCTTTTTCGCCTTCGCCACGATGTCAGGGTAAGCATGTGGAGCTTGTTCGGTGGTCACCCGCGCGGCAGCACGCACCCCGCATGTCCCGGGAAACTACCCGGAGCAGTAGGTTTCCGGGCATGAGACTCGGTGTCCTCGACGTGGGTTCCAATACCGTCCACCTGCTGGTCATGGACGCGCACCCTGGCGCGCGTCCGCTGCCCGCCTACTCCCACAAGGCGGAGCTGCGGCTGGCGGAGCTGCTGGACGACCGGGGCGCCATTTGCGAGGACGGCGTCCGGCGGCTGATCTCACAGGTCGCCGAGGCGCTGGTGGTGGCCGAGGACAAGGGCGTCGAGGAGGTGCTGCCGTTCGCGACCTCCGCGGTCCGCGAGGCGGCCAACGGCGACGAGGTGCTGGCGCGGGTGGCCGAGCAGACCGGTGTCGACCTCACCGTGCTCTCCGGCGAGGACGAGGCGCGGCTGACCTTCCTGGCCGCCCGTCGCTGGTTCGGGTGGTCCGCCGGCCGGCTGCTGATGCTCGACATCGGCGGCGGCTCCCTGGAGGTCGCCTACGGCATGGACGAGGAGCCGGTCACCGCCGTCTCGCTGCCGCTCGGCGCGGGCCGGCTCACCAGCGGATGGCTGCCCGGCGACCCCCCGGCCGGCGAGGACGTCCGCTCGCTGCGCAAGCACGTACGGGCCGAGATCGCCCGCACCGTCGCCGCGTTCAGCCGCATCGGGGCGCCCGACCACGTCGTCGGCACCTCCAAGACCTTCAAGCAGTTGGCCCGCATCGCCGGCGCCGCCCGCTCCGCCGAGGGGCTGTACATCCAGCGCACGCTGACCCGCAAGTCGCTCGCCGACTGGGTCCCCCGGCTCGCGGCGATGACCGAGGGTGCGCGCAAGGAGCTGCCCGGCGTTTCGGAGGGCCGCGCCCGGCAGTTGCTCGCGGGCGCCCTCGTCGCGGACGCGGCGATGGACCTGTACGGCGTGACGGAACTGGAGATCTGCCCCTGGGCGTTGCGCGAGGGCGTGATCCTGCGGCGGCTGGACCTCATGGTCAGCGAGCGGGTCTGACCCGCCGGGGCCCGCCGGGGCCCCGCGGGCCGGGTGTCCGGCGCCGTGTCGATCGCGTCACGTCGGCCCGGTGGGATGTGCCGTTCGGCGGACCGGCCGCCGTACGCTGTTCCCCGTGGCAGCCCCTGACCCTGTGGACCCGAACGAACACACCGTGCGCGTACCCGACGCGAAGGTCGCGCTGTCCACGGCGTCCGTGTACCCCGAGTCGACGGCGACGGCCTTCGAGATCGCGGCCCGGCTCGGGTACGACGGCGTCGAGGTCATGGTGTGGACCGACCCGGTCAGCCAGGACGTCGAGGCACTGCGCCGGTTGTCGGACTACCACGGCATCCCGGTGCTCGCGGTGCACGCGCCCTGCCTGCTGATCACGCAGCGCGTCTGGTCGACCGACCCGTGGGTGAAGCTCCAGCGGGCCCGCGCGGCCGCGGAGAAGCTCGGCGCGTCGACGGTCGTCGTCCACCCGCCGTTCCGGTGGCAGCGCGCGTACGCCCGGGACTTCGTCTCCGGCATCTGGCGGATGGCGAACGAGACGGACGTGCGGTTCGCGGTGGAGAACATGTACCCGTGGCGCTACCGCGACCGGGAGATGCTCGCGTACGCCCCCGACTGGGACCCCACCGGCGAGGACTACCGGCACTTCACCATCGACCTGTCGCACACGGCCACCGCCCGTACCGAGACGCTGGAGATGCTCGGGCGCATGGGCGACCGGCTCGGTCACGTCCACCTCGCCGACGGCAGCGGCTCCGGCAAGGACGAGCACCTGGTGCCCGGGCGCGGTACGCAGCCGTGTGCCGAGCTGCTGGAGCGGCTCGCCACCGGCGGCTTCGACGGGCACGTGGTGATCGAGGTGAACACCCGGCGCGCGATGTCCGCCGCCGAGCGGGAGGCCGACCTCGCCGAGGCGCTGGCCTTCACCCGGCTGCACCTGGCCGCCGCGGCGCAGGTGGGCTGATGCCCCGGGCCCCGGAGAACCCGGAGAACCCGGAGAACCCGGACGACGCCGAGCAGCCGGACGACGCCGAGCCCGCAGGACACGCGGCCACCGGGAGGCGCGGCCGCGGCCGCCCCGCCGGAGCGCGGTCGGGCACGGCCGAGACCCGGGACCGCATCCTGGCCGCCGCGCGCGAGGAGTTCTCCGCCCGCGGCTACGACAAGACCTCGATCCGCTCGATCGCCCGGTCGGCCGGTGTGGACGCCGCCCTGGTGCACCACTACTTCGGGGCCAAGGAACAGGTCTTCGAGGCGTCCATCGAGATGACCTTCGAGCCGGCGTTCGGCGTCCCCGACGTGATGGCGGCCGGTCCGGACGGAGTGGGCGAGCGGCTCGCCCGCTTCTTCGTGGGCATCTGGGAGAACCCGGTGACCCGGGCCCCCATGCTGGCCGTGATGCGCTCGGCGGTCACCAACGAGACGGCCGCGAGCGTGCTGCGCGGCATCGTCCTGCGGCGGATGCTGGAGCGCGTGGCGGGGGAGCTGAAGGTCCCCGACCCGCGGCTGCGGGCCGAGCTCGCCGCCTCCCAGATGATCGGCATCGCGATGATGCGCTACGTCATGCGCATCGAGCCGCTGGCGTCGGCGGACATCGAGGAGGTCGTCCGCCTCGTCGCGCCGACGCTCCAGCGCTACCTGGCCGACCCCGATCCCGGCGCCGTCACGGGATGACGGCGCCCCGGTGTGCGAGGCTTCCATTCCGTGGACCTCACGTCCGCAATACGGACACACCGTCGCCGGCGGCGGCCCGGGGCGTACGCTCGAAAGCTCCAGGATGGAAACGTAGGGAGTGGTCCCCGTGCCCGAGCTGAGGTCCCGCACAGTCACCCACGGCCGCAACATGGCGGGCGCGCGCGCCCTCATGCGGGCCTCGGGCGTAGCGAGCGAGGACATCGGCAAGCCGATCATCGCCGTGGCCAACAGCTTCACGGAGTTCGTGCCCGGGCACACGCACCTGCAGCCGGTGGGCCGCATCGTGAGCGAGGCGATCAAGGCCGCCGGAGCCGTGCCGCGCGAGTTCAACACCATCGCCGTCGACGACGGCATCGCCATGGGCCACGGCGGCATGCTCTACTCGCTGCCGTCCCGCGACCTGATCGCCGACTCCGTCGAGTACATGGTCGAGGCGCACTGCGCCGACGCGCTGATCTGCATCTCCAACTGCGACAAGATCACCCCGGGCATGCTGATGGCCGCCCTGCGGCTCAACATCCCCACCGTCTTCGTCTCCGGCGGCCCCATGGAGGCCGGCCGCGCGACGCTCGTCGACGGCACCGTGCGCACCCTGGACCTCATCGACGCGATCGCCGACGCCGTCAACGACAAGATCTCCGACGAGGACATCCTCCGCATCGAGGAGAACGCCTGCCCCACCTGCGGCTCGTGTTCGGGCATGTTCACCGCCAACTCGATGAACTGCCTCACCGAGGCGATCGGCCTGTCCCTGCCCGGCAACGGCTCGGTCCTGGCCACCCACACCGCCCGCAAGGGGCTGTACGAGGACGCCGGCCGCACGGTTGTGGACATCACCCGGCGCTACTACGAGCAGGACGACGAGTCCGTGCTGCCGCGCTCGATCGCCACCTTCGAGGCCTTCGAGAACGCCATGGCCCTCGACATCGCCATGGGCGGCTCCACCAACACGATCCTCCACCTGCTCGCCGCCGCCCAGGAGGCGGGCGTCCCCTTCGGGCTGACCGACATCGACGCCGTCTCGCGCCGCGTGCCGTGCCTGGCCAAGGTCGCCCCCAACGTCGCGAAGAACCGCACGTACTACATGGAGGACGTGCACCGCGCCGGCGGCATCCCCGCCCTGCTCGGCGAACTCCACCGGGCCGGCCTGCTCAACGAGGACGTCCACTCCGTCCACTCCCCGTCGCTGGCCGACTGGCTCAAGACCTGGGACGTCCGCGGCGGCTCCCCCTCCGCCGAGGCCGAGGAACTCTGGCACGCCGCCCCCGGCTGCGTTCGCTCCGCCGAGGCCTTCTCCCAGTCCGAGCGCTGGGAGGCCCTGGACACCGACGCCGCCGAGGGCTGCATCCGCTCCGCCGAGCACGCGTACTCCAAGGACGGCGGCCTCGCCGTGCTCCACGGCAACCTCGCCGTCGACGGCTGCGTGGTGAAGACCGCCGGCGTCGACGAGTCCATCTGGACCTTCGAGGGACCGGCCGTGGTCTGCGAGTCCCAGGAGGAGGCCGTCGACAAGATCCTCCGCAAGGAGATCACGGAAGGCGACGTCGTCGTCATCCGCTACGAGGGCCCCAAGGGCGGCCCCGGCATGCAGGAGATGCTCTACCCCACCTCCTTCCTCAAGGGCCGCGGCCTCGGCAAGAGCTGCGCCCTGATCACCGACGGCCGCTTCTCCGGCGGCACTTCGGGCCTCTCCATCGGCCACGCCTCCCCCGAGGCGGCCTCCGGCGGCACGATCGCCCTCGTCGAGGACGGCGACCGCATCCGGATCGACATCCCGGGCCGCACCATCGAACTCCTGGTCACCGACGAGGACCTGGCCGCGCGCCGCGCCGCCCTCGGCGGTGTCTACGCCCCCGCGGGACGCGAGCGCAAGGTCTCCCTGGCGCTGAAGGCCTACGCGGCGATGGCGACCAGCGCGGACAAGGGCGCCGTCCGCGACGTCTCCAAGCTCGACGGCTGACCGACCCCGCCGCCGACGTTCTCGACCCCTCCCGCCCTCACCAGCGGGAGGGGTCCTTCGCGTCCACCGCGAACACGGTGCCGTCGGGCGCGGTCGCGAACACCTTGCCGTCGGCGACGACGGGGGAGGGGGGCGCGCCGGCGACGAGTCCGGTGTCCTTGGTGGGGCGGGGCCGGGTCTGGCCGAGGAAAGCGCCCCGCCGGGTGTCCACCGCCAGCAAGCGGCCGTCGGCAGCGGCGAAGTAGAGCCGGTCGCCCACGACGACGGGCTGCGAGGACTCGCTCACCGAGGTCTCCAGGCGCCACAGCTGTGCGGTGTCGCTCCCACGTCCGGTGTCGAGGGCCGTCAGCGCGCCGCCGTACTCCAGCAGGTAGACCCGTGTGCCGCTGACTACCGCCTGCACGCCGGACAGGGGAAGACGCAGTGGCGTACGTGCCGCCGACCAGTCGGTGGTGTCGATGCGCACGACGGCGTCCGTCCGGGTCAGGGCGTCGGTGGAGGTCAGGAACAGGGTGTCGCCGGAGATGCCGACAGGCATGAGCGCGCCGTCGAACCGCCGCTGCTCCCGGACTTTCCCGTCGGCCAGGTTCACCGCGCTCACCAGCGTGTGCCTGCCGTCGCCCGAGACATCGACGGCGTACGCGGTGCGGGCATCCAGGAGGGAGGCGAACACGGGCCGGGGTCCGCCGGGCAGTGCGGTGTGCCAGCGCTGCCGGCCCGTCACGCCGTCGACGGCAGTGACATCACCGCCCGCCCTGAGCAGCAGCACCGTATCGCCGACGTTGTAGTAGGCCCCGTTGTAGGCGGAGATGTCCTGCCGCCACACAGGCTTGCCGGTCGCCGGGTCCAGGCCGGTCAGTTCCTTCCCGTCATGGGTCACGACGCGCAGCACGCCGCCCGAGAGGACCGGCGGCTGCGGTCCCGCGAGACGGCCCGTGTCGGGGCTGGGAACCGACCACTGCAAGCGTCCGCTGCTCGCATCGAGCCGTGCGGCCGCGATCCCCGGCCGGGTGCAGAACACGGCCTCGCCCTCGTGTGCACAGGCAGCCGGGCCCGCATGGTGCCCATCCGCGGGCAGGGTGCTCTGCCAAGGGGCGAAGGCCGTGGTGGACGGGCTGCTCCCGTGCGCCCGCGGGTGCTGTCCGTCCACGGCACCGGGGCTGCCGCCCATGTGCTGGGCCGTGAGGGCCGCGGCGGATCCGAGGACGGCCAGTGCCGCTGTCGCCGCCACGGCGAGCCGTCTCCTGGACTTCCGGGGAGGGGCACCGCCCACCTCCGCCGACTTCGCCGCGGGCGCGGCGGCGCCCCCGTCGCCGATGCGCCTGCGCCGGTGCGGAATCGGCTCCCCGCCGGTGAAGTCCCCGAGGTCGAAGGCGCTGAAGGTCTGGGTGTCGTACGAGGCCGAGACCGCTCTGAGCTCGGCCATGAGCGCATCAGGGGTGGGCCGGTCCTTCGGATCCTTGGCGAGGCACCGCTCGATGAGCGGCCGGAGGTCGGCCGGTATGCCTTCCAACTGCGGCTCTTCGTGCACCACTTGGTACGCCACGATGTACGGGCTGTCCGAGGTGAACGGGCTTTGCCCCGTTGCCGCGTGGACGAGAACGCTCGCCATGGCGAAGACGTCGGCGGCCGGCCCGACCGACCGCGGGTGCCGGAACTGCTCGGGCGCCATGAAGGGCGGCGTGCCGATGAGCTTGCCGGTCTCCGTGCGGAGGTCGCTGTCGGCCGGCCGTGAGATGCCGAAGTCGATCACTTTCGGACCGTCGGCGGCCAGCAGTACGTTGCTCGGCTTCAGGTCGCGGTGCACGACGTCGACGCGGTGAATGTCCCGCAACGCCTCGGCGAGGCCCGCCATCAGGTACCGCACCTGGGCCGGGGCCACCGAACCGTTCCGCTTCACGAACTGGGCGAGCGTGGGGCCGGGGATGTAGAGCGTGGCCATCCAGGGCCGTTCGGCGTCGGGGTCGGCGTCCACGACGGGCGCGGTGAAGGCCCCGCTGACCCGGCGCGCGGCGCCGACCTCCTGGCGGAAACGTGCTCTGAACTCGGGGTCCGCCGCCAACTCTTCGTGCACGACCTTGATGGCCAGACGCATGCCGGAGGTGGAGCGCGACAGGTGCACCACACCCATGCCACCGGCGCCGAGCCGGCTCTCCAGGAGGTACTGCCCCGCGTATTCCGGACGTTCCGCTTCCGGACCCGCGCCGGGCCCGCCCGATGCCGGCATGACCCACCCCCGTGTGTTCGTCCATGGCCGCAACCCACGGAGCCTAACCGATCGTCCTTACGGCGAAGACTCGGATTGCTAGCCTGCACTTGACAGAGCGTAAATGTTCACGGGGGAGGGCCAATGGCCGAGAACAGTCTTGACGACCCTGCAGAAGCGCTGGTGGAGGCGGTTGCGGGCGGTGCGGCCGCCGCCGACATCGTGTACTACCCCGTCGCCCCGGGCTGCCGCCTCAACGTCCGGACCGGCCCCGGGACGAGTTTCCAGATTGTCAGGATCCTTCCGTACGACGTGAAGGTGCCCGTCATCTGCCAAGTGCCCGGTACGACGGTCAACGGGTACTACGGCACGAGCAGCATCTGGGATCGGATCGCCCCGGGCGAGTACGTGTCCGACGCGTACGTGCACACCGGCAGCGACGGCTACATCGCGGGGCGCTGCGGTTGACGCCGGCGCCCTCAGTCCACCGACAGCGGAGGAAGAGTTGAGCTTACGCAGCGAGCGGCGCAGTGTGCTGGCGGCGGGTGCGGCCGGACTGGCCGGAGCCGTGTTCCTGGTACTGGGTGGAGCGGCCGAGGCATCGGCCGCCACGGCTCTGGTCTACTACGACGTCGCGCCGAACACGCGGGTCAATGTCCGCAACGGCCCGGGCACCGGCTACCAGATCGTGAGGACGCTCCCCACGGACGCCAAGGTGCCCATCTTCTGCCAGACCCCGGGCACGACGGTGAGCGGCTACTACGGCACGAGCAGCATCTGGGACCGCGTCGGCCCCGACCAGTACGTGTCCGACACCTACGTGCACACCGGCAGCGACGGCTACGTCACGTCGCACTGCTGACGGCGCGCCGCCGCGCCGGGCGGTCCCCCGCCCCAGGGTCGGGGGACCGCACCGCGGGGAAGACAACCGGCATGACCTCACAGCCCACGCACCGCCGCGTGTTCGCCCAGTCGTTCAACGCCGTAGCCGCGCAGTACGCCGCCGCGCGCCCGGGATACCCCGGTGAGATGTTCGACGCCGTCGAGGAGATGGCCGGCCGCACCCTCGCGGGCGCGGTCGTGCTGGACGTCGGGGCCGGGACGGGGATAGCCACCGCGCTGCTGCGGGGGCGCGGGGCGCACGTGACGGCGGTGGAGCCAGGGGCGGGCATGGCGGCGCAACTGCGGGCCGGGCAGCCGGGGGTGCCGCTCGTACGCGGGGACGGGAACGCCCTGCCCTTCGCCGCCGGCGTCGCCGACTTCGTGACGTACGCGCAGGCGTGGCACTGGACGGACCCCGCGCGCTCCGCGCCGGAGGCGGCACGCGTGCTGCGGCCGGGCGGCGCGTTCGCGCTGTGGTGGAACCTGCCGGACACCGACGTGCCGTGGATCGTGCAGCAGGAGGCCCGGCTCGCCGCCCGCGTGCCCGGCCATCACGAGTTCGGCCTGTCCGGCGACGCCGAGAGCGTGCTGCTCTCGCTCGGTCCCGGCCTCGGTCTGAGACCGCTCTCCCGCGTGCTGCGCTGGACCCGCACGGTGCCCGTGGACACGCATCTGGCGATGCTGGGCAGCCGGTCGTACTTCGCCGTGATGGACCCGGACGCCTCCGCCCGGATCCTGGCGGAGGAGCGGAGCGAGCTGCTGGCGCTCTTCCCGGACGGCCTGGTCGTCGAGCCGTACCGGGTCGCGCTGACCGTCGCCGTGAAGGACGGGACGGACTAGCCGGCCCGGCGGGACGCCGCCACCGAGCCGACGACGCCGACGACACCCGCGACGAGCGCCCCGCGCCACAGACCGTCCCAGAGGCTGCCGAAGAAGCCCTCGGAGGTGAGGACCTGGCGCATCACGAGGTCGGTGACGAGCAGCATGCCGCCCGGTACCAGCGCCACGCGCCACGGGTGCTCGGCCGCCCAGCGGCGGATGCGGCGGTCGGAACGCGGTCCGCGTCCCGTCACCGCCCCCGCGCCGCCGACGAGGAAGAAGAGCATCAGGGCGACGGAGCAGGCCCCGGCGACCACGCCGAACCCGAAGTCGCCACCGACGGCGGACACGGCCAGGGAGACCCCGCCGCCGATGGCGCCGACCGCGGCGGCGGGCCGCCAGGGGCCGAGGGTGGCCGAGGCCAGCGCCAGTTGGCGTTTCTCGCCGCGGGTCACGTCCTGTGACGGACGGGATGGATCGGTAGAACGGCTCATACCGCCACGGTCGCCCGGGGCCGCGCCGGAAGCCATAGGGGATGTCCCTGAGTCGGCCCGGAGCCGGGTGTCAGGGCCGGGACCCGGTCGTGCCGTCGGGATTTCGTGCCGTCGGGATTTCGGGCCGCCGGGATTTCGGGCGGTGGGGCGACCGGGACCCCGGCCGCCCCACGCGCTCAGGCCGGTGCCCGCTGCACCCGCACCGGCGTCACCCCCTCCTCGTTGTGCCGCTCGGCCCAGCCGGCCAGCGCCATGCCGCAGGCGTGGTCAAGGTGCCGCAGCCGTCGCAGGTCGAGTTCCAGGGCCCGGTTCCGCGGCAGCGCCTCCAACTGGTCGAGCAGCTTGGGCAGTCGCAGGAAGGTGGCGTTGCCCAGGACGCGCACGACGAGCGGGCCGCCGCCCCGGTCGTCGATCTCGACGTGGGTGTGGGAGGTCTCCCATGCCGCCTTGACCACGGCCGTCAGCAGCCCGATCAGCACGCCCTCGAACATGTTGGTGACGACGATCGCGACCGCCGTCACCACCAGGACGACCGCCTCGCCCCGGTGTTCCCGCCACAGCGGTACCAGCGCGCGGAACGGGACGAGCTTGCAGCCCGCGTGCACCAGCACGCCCGCCAGGGCCGCGACCGGGATCACGCCGAGCGCGGCCGGCAGCAGCGCGGCGAACAGCAGCACCCACACCCCGTGCAGCACCCGGGACGCCTTGGTGCGGGCACCCGCCTGGACGTTGGCGGCACTGCGCACGATCACGGCGGTCATCGGCAGGGCCCCGAGCGCCCCGCAGAGGGCGTTGCCCGCGCCCTGCGCGATCAGTTCCTTGTCGTAGTCGGTGCGTGGCCCGTCGTGCAGCCGGTCCACCGCGGCGGCGCTGAACAGGCTCTCGGCGGAGGCGATCAGCGTGAACGCCAGCACCGTGCCGATCATCGACACGCTCGCCAGCTGTGCGAACTGCCCAGCACCCGGCGGCTGTACGGCGTCGAGCAGCCCCCGGACCTCGACCCGGGCGACGGGCAGCCGCAGCAGCACCGCCGCCGCCGTGGCGAGCGCGACCGCGGCCAGCGGCCCGGGCAGCACGCGCGCGGCGCCCGGGATGCGGGGCCACACCACCAGGACGACGATCGTGCCGGCCCCGAGGGCGAGGGCGGCGAGGGCCGCGCCGGAGCCGGACACGTCGCGAGCCAGTCCGGCGACCCCGGTGATCTTGGCGGGGCCGGAGGCGGGGGCCTTGACGTCCGCGAGGGCGTACACCTGCCCGGCGATCAGCACCAGCCCGATCCCGGCGAGCATCCCCTGCACGACGGCGACGGAGATGGCCCGGAACCAGCGGCCGAGTCGCAGCGCTCCCATGAGTATCTGCAGCACGCCCGCGGTGAGCACGAGCACGCCGAGCGCCGGCAGCCCGAACTCCCGGACGGCCTCGAGGACCAGCACGGTGAGCCCGGCCGCCGGGCCGGACACCTGGAGGCTGCTGCCCGGCAGCAGCCCGGTGAACAGTCCGCCCACGATGCCGGTGACGAGGCCGAGTTCGGCCGGTACCCCGGAGGCGACGGCTACGCCCACGCACAGCGGCAGGGCGACCAGGAAGACGACGAGCGAGGCGGTGAGGTCGGCACGCAGCGTCGCGGGCCTGACCGGAACACCCCGGATCCGGCGGCTCACCGGGGGAGGAGGGTGTCGGTGGACGGGACGGGCGCGAGCCCCGGTGCGGGGGCGGCGAAGCAGTCGGGATCGATGACGGGACGTGCCGGCGGGACATCGCGGGCAGCGTCGATGAAGGTCTTCATTGCGGGTGGCCTCCATGGCGCCCCGGCGCCCGGCGAGGGGCGGGGGCGTGCGGGGTCGAGCTGTGTGGGGGGTCGGGTGTCCGCGGTGGTGCGCGGACGGCCGCGCGCGCCGGCGGTCCGCAGGACGTCGCCGGAACGGGACGTCAGACGGTGGCGGGCGGCGTCGCGGCCTGGTCCGTCAGCAGCGGAACACCTGCAAGAAGACCGGGAGTTCGCCGGATCTGGTCAGCGGGACGGCCTGGCGTGCCGTGCGGGGCGCCGTGACGGGGGCGGACGTCCGCCCGTCCGCGGTCACGCCCGGATCGTCGGCCGCGGAGCCGGTGCGTGGGGCCGGTGCCGGGACATTGACCGCCCCGGGCACCACCAGGCTCAGGCCGTTGCCCTCGTGGCGGTGGATCAGGCACTGCCGCTGTTCGGCCTGTGCGTACGCGGCGCCGGCTCCCGCCTCGCGTACCGCTGTGGACGCTGGCTCCGCGGCGGCGCAGCCGATGGCGAGGAACAGGGAGAGCAGCAGGCCGGCGCCGACGGCGAGGACACGCACAACTCCCTTGCTCCAGCTCACAGTTGCCCCCGCCCCGAGATGTCGCGGTCTCCATTCTGCCCGGTCGGCCCCTCCATTCTGCAAGCTTTTGAGGTTAACGCAGCGTAAATGATCCGTCACTCGAATGGATGTACCTGTCACTCCTTGACGGGGTGGCCGTCACGGGAGCAGTATTCACCGCATGATGAATAAAGCCGAGGATCCCGCCGCACCGGCCCCGGGTCCCGCCGTCCACGCCGCCGGCCTGACCGTGCTGCGCGGCGGCCGCACCGTCCTGGACGGCCTCGACTTCACCGTCCCGCGCGGTGAGATCACCGGACTGCTCGGCCCCAGCGGCTGCGGCAAGTCGACCCTCATGCGTGCCGTCGTCGGCACCCAGGCCCACGTCACCGGAACCCTCGACGTGCTCGGCCACGCCGCCGGCCACCGCGACCTGCGCCCCCGGATCGGCTACGTGACCCAGGCGTCGTCCGTCTACCTCGACCTGACGATCCGCCAGAACCTCGACTACTTCGCCGCGGTCCTCGGCGGCGACGCCCGCGACCACGTCGACCGGGCCATCGCCGACGTCGACCTCACCTCGCACGCCGGGGCGCTGGCGGGCAACCTCTCCGGGGGACAGCTCAACCGCGTCTCGCTGGCCGTCGCCCTCCTCGGCTCGCCCGAACTCCTCGTTCTGGACGAGCCCACCGTCGGCCTGGACCCCGTCCTCCGCCGCGACCTGTGGAAGCTCTTCCACCGCCTCGCCGCCGAACGCGGCGCCACCCTGATCGTCTCCAGCCACGTCATGGACGAGGCCGAGCGCTGCCACCGCCTGCTCCTCATGCGCGAGGGCCGCATCCTCGCCCAGGGCAGCCCCGACGCACTGCGCTCGCGCACCGGCGCCGCCACCGTCGAGGAGGCCTTCCTCCGCCTCGTCGACGAGGCGTCCGGCCGCACGGCCCCGCACCCCGCGACCCCGAACGAGGCCGAGGAGGCCGTCCGATGAGCACGCACCGCACCCTCGCCACCGCCCGCCGCGTACTGCTCCAGCTGCGCCACGACCCGCGCACGATCGCCCTCATGGTCGTCGTCCCCTGCGTACTGCTCACGCTGCTGTCCTGGGTCTACGACACCAGCCCCCGCACCTTCGACACCGTCGGCGCCTCGCTGCTGGGCATCTTCCCGCTCATCACGATGTTCCTGGTCACGTCCATCGCGACGCTCCGCGAGCGCACCTCCGGCACCTTGGAGCGCCTTTTGTCGATGCCGCTCGGCAAGGGCGACCTGCTGGCCGGGTACGCGCTGGCCTTCGGCGCCATCGCGGTCGTCCAGGCGGTGCTGGCCACCGGCCTCGCCGTCCTCGTCCTCGGCCTGAACGTCACCGGGTCGGCGTGGCTGCTCCTGGTGGTCGCCCTCGCCGACGCCTGCCTCGGCACCGCTCTCGGCCTCTTCGTCAGCGCCTTCGCCGCCAGCGAGTTCCAGGCCGTGCAGTTCATGCCCGCCGTACTGCTGCCGCAACTCCTCCTGTGCGGGCTGCTCATGCCCCGCGGCCGGATGCAGCCCGTGCTGGAGGCCGTCTCCAATGTGCTGCCCATGTCGTACGCCGTCGACGGCATGCAGCAGGTCCTCACCCACACCGACATCACCGGCGACTTCTTCCGCGACCTCGCCGTCGTCGCGGGCAGCGCCGCCATCGCCCTGGCACTCGGCGCCGCCACCCTGCGCCGCCGCACCGCCTGACCCGACGCGCCCGACCGCACCGTGGACAGCGACCCCGCGGCCGCCGTCCCCGGTGCGAAGATGGCCGCATGACCCAGAAAGTCGCCGTGCTCGGCACCGGGAAGATCGGCGAGGCCCTGCTCTCCGGCATGCTCCGCGCCGGCTGGAAGCCGGAAAACCTCCTGGTCACCGCCCGCCGCCCGGCCCGCGCCGAGGAACTGCGCGCCCGCTACGGCGTCGACGCCGTCTCCAACGACGAGGCCGCCAAGACCGCGGACACCCTCATCCTGGCCGTCAAGCCGCAGGACATGTCCGCCCTCCTGGACGAGCTGGCCCCGCACGTCGCCGCGGACCGGCTCGTCATCAGCGCCGCCGCCGGCGTGCCGACCTCCTTCTTCGAGGAACGCCTCGCCGCCGGCATCGCGGTCGTCCGCGTCATGCCCAACACCCCCGTCCTCGTCGACGAGGGCATGTCGGTCATCTCCGCGGGCAGCCACGCGCGGGAGGAGCACCTCGTCCGCACCGAGGGCATCTTCCAGCCGGTCGGCAAGACCCTGCGCATCCCCGAGTACCAGCAGGACGCCGCCACCGCGCTGTCCGGCTCCGGCCCCGCGTACTTCTACTTCCTGGTCGAGGCCATGACCGACGCCGGCATCCTCCTCGGCCTGCCCCGCGCCCAGGCGCACGACCTCATCGTGCAGTCGGCGATCGGCGCCGCCGTCATGCTCCGCGACAGCGGCGAGCACCCGGTCAAGCTGCGCGAGGCCGTCACCTCCCCGGCCGGCACCACCATCAACGCCATCCGCGAGCTGGAGAAGCACGGTGTGCGGCACGCCCTGATCGCCGCGCTGGAAGCCGCCCGCGACCGCAGCCGCGAACTCGCCTCCGGCAACGGCTGACGTCCGGAGGGGACTGCCGCTCCCGGCACCCGGGGCGGCAGTCGCCTCCGCCGCTCACGCGGGAGGCAGCAGCCCGATCGCCCGGTAGGCCGAGTCGACCGTCGGCCGCGCCAGCGCCCGCGCGCGTTCCGCCCCCGTCCGGAGCACCGCGTCCACGTACCCAGGGTCGGCCGCCAGCTCCGCGTGCCGCTCCCGCAGCGGCCGCAGCTCCTCGACCACCGCCTCCGCCGTGTCCTTCTTCAATGCCCCGTACGAGTCGTACTCCGCGGCCAGCTGCTGCGGCGACCGTCCCGAACAGGCGGACAGGATCTCCAGCAGGTTCGCCACGCCCGGCCGCTCCTCACGGTCGTACGCCACGTCGTCGCCGCTGTCGGTCACGGCCCGCATCACCTTTCTGCGGACCGCCTCCGGCTCGTCGAGCAGATAGACGATCCCGGGGCCGGTGTCGTCGGACTTCCCCATCTTCGCGGCCGGGTCCTGCAGGTTCATCACCCGCGCCGCCACCGGCGGCAGCACCGCACGGGGCACCGTGAACACCGGTCCGTACCGCTGGTTGAAGCGCTCCGCCAGGTCCCGCGTCAGCTCCACGTGCTGTGCCTGGTCGTCGCCGACCGGCACCTCGTCCGTCCGGTACGCCAGGATGTCCGCCGCCATGAGCACCGGGTACGTCAGCAGCGACAGCCGTACGCTGCCGCCGCGCCGCGGCTCCTGGGCGGCCTTCTCCTTGTACTGGATCATCCGCCGCATCTCCCCGTCCGTGGCGGCGCACTCCAGGAGGTAGGCCAGACGGGCGTGTTCGTCCACATGGCTCTGGACGAACAGGGTGCACACCGCCGGGTCCAGTCCCGCCGCGAGGAGCAGGGTCGCGGCCTGCCGGCTGAGCCGGCGCACCCGGGCGGGATCGTGGTCCACCGTCAGTGCGTGCAGATCCACCACACAGAAGAGGGACTCGGCCTGGTGCTGGTTCACCGCGGCCCACTGCCGAACCGCCCCCAGGTAGTTGCCCAGGGTCAGGTGCCCGGTCGGCTTGATCCCGCTGAAGACCCGCGTCATCTCTGTCTCCTCCTGCTGTCGTCCGGCGTGCCGGACCCGTCGATCCGGCGGCCCGCAGGGGAAACGCAAAACGGCCGCCGGAGCGGCGGCCGTTGGGTGCATGCGCAGTGGGGTCGGCCGCCTCAGGCGGCCCACCACAGGTTCGTGTGCGCATGCGTGGTCATGTTCCGACGGTAGCCCTCAAACGCGTGGCCGGCCACAGGTTTGAAGCACGCGAGGGCGTGGTGTAGTGTTCTCTAGCTGCCTCGGACGGGTCACCTTCCAACGGCAGCCACTCACGCCGCCCGGCGGCAACCCAGTACTTCACGACTTCCCTGCGGGGTCGATTTCGGCGTGCCGAAATTCGGTCCGAATGGCTCGATTATGAGTCACGGAGGGAATCCGCTAAAGTAGTGGACACGCCGGAAGGCGCGAAACAAAAACCCCGCTCCAACAGGGGGCCGGAAACGAAGAGCGGAAACGCGAAACGGATCTGGTAAGGTTGGTGACAACGAAGGGAAAGCCCGGAGGGGCCGGTGAAACGGTCTCGAAGGAAGCTTCCGTTCCTTGAGAACTCAACAGCGTGCCAAAAGTCAAC
>NZ_JBIVNJ010000018.1:0-145551 GCF_044753585.1 Streptomyces sp. NPDC088354
GCGACCTGGGCCTGTCCGCCGTCCGCGGAGATCAGGGTGGAAAGGATCTTGACGGCGGTGGTCTTGCCCGCGCCGTTCGGCCCGAGCAGAGCGAAGATCGTTCCTTCCGGGACGGCCAGGTCGATCCCGTCGAGGACGGTCTTGTCGCCGTAGGACTTGCGCAGCCCGTTCGCCGCGATGGCCACGTTGGTCATGAGGGGTGCTCTCCTTTACAGGCTGCGGGCGGTGATGTCGCCGTAGGCGGTGGTCGCGTGGATGGTCAGGCCGGCGGTGCCGCCGTCGGTGTTCTTGAGCGTGTTGTGGATCCGCCCGTGGGCGGTGCCGGCGTCCAGGGAGGCGGAGACCCCGTGGGCGGCGCCGACCGAGATCTCGCCGTGCTCGGTGCGCAGGGTGACGGTGCCCTGGACGGCCTCGGTGATGTGGATGTCGCCCTGCTGGGCGCTGATCTCCGCGGGGCCGCCCAGGCGGCCGACCGAGATGTCGCCGGCGAGGACGGTGAGGCGGGCGCTCCCGGTCTCGTCGAGCTTGACCGTGGCCTGCTGGCCGTCGAGGACGACGTCGCCGAGCCGGCCGACGCCCCGGAGTTCGGCACTCGCCGCCTTCGCCTCGACGCGTGAGCCGGCGGGCAGTTGGACGGTCACCTCGACTGATCCGGAGGCGCCGAGGACCCGGTTGCCCGCGGCCCGGGCGTCGATGCGCAGGACGCCGTCGCCGTAGGCGACCTCGGTCCGCTCCGCCGCCTTCACGTCGCGGCTCTTGGAGGCGTCCGCGGGCAGGATCTCGACCGTGGTGTCGGACCGGTCGGCGGCGATGAACCGGACGCGTCCCGCGGGGACGTCGAGGACGACGGAGACGGGGGCGGGGGTGTCGAACTTCTGCATCGTGCGCTCCTTGATTCGCTGTTTCCGATGTGGGAAACGCTACGTTGCATTCATTAATTTTGCAATGAAGTTGTTGCACCAAATCGGCGTTGTTGCAGGTAAAGTCAGGGAAATTGTTGCAATGGATTTGATGTCAATGCAACGGGGTTGAGAGCACACTTGTTGCAATGGATGAGAAGTGAACGCTCTGCGCGGACCAGCCCTCAGGAGTGCAGCATGAGTCCGATGCCCGCGACGACCACCAGGGACGCGACGATCCGCGGGCGCCCGAGGCGTTCGCGGAAGAACACCGCGCCGATGACCGCGCCCGCGATGATCGACGTCTCGCGGAGGGCGGCGATGGGGGCCAGCTCGCCGCGGGTCTGGGCCCACAGGACGAGCCCGTAGGCGGAGACGGAGAGGGCGCCGCTGAGGAGGCCGCGCCCGGCGACGGGGCGCAGTTGGGGCAGCAGGGCCGCGCGGCGCACCGCGAAGGCGGTGCCGGCCAGCACGATGCCCTGGAGGAGCAGGAGCCACGCGACATAGCCGAGGGCGGTGCCGGAGGCACGGACACCCACGCCGTCGACGACGGTGTACGCCGCGATCGTCAGGCCGGTGCCGACGGCCGCGCCGAGCGCGGGCCAGTCGGGGCCGCGTCCGCGCATGCCCCACAGGGCGGTGCCGGCCAGCCCCGCGGAGGCGACGGCGACGCCCGCGGCCTGCCAGGCGTCCGGCACCTCGCCGATGAACACGGCCGCGAGCAGGGTCACCACCATGGGGGCGACGCCGCGGGCGACGGGGTAGACCTGCCCGAAGTCGCCCAGGGTGAAGGACTTCATCAGCAGGTACATGTAGGCGAGATGGATGCCCACCGACGCCAGGAGGCAGAGCCACGCCCCGGACGCCGGCACCGGCGCGAACAGGGCGATGAGGGCGGCGCACAGCCCGCCGCCCGCGCCGACGAGGGTGAAGGCGGCGAACCGGTCGCCGATGCCGTGGGCGAGGGCGTTCCAGGAGGCGTGCGTCACCGCGGCGACCAGGACGGCCGCCGCTATGAGGGGGGTCACGCGGGGCGTTCGCGGACGTCGGCCAGGGTGGCTCCGGCGTGCCGGACGAGGTCGCCCGGGGCCATCGGGAAGACGGTGTGCGGGGTGCCGGCGGCGGCCCACACGGTCTCGTGCCGCAGCAACTGCCGGTCGGCCAGCACGGTGGTGCGGGTCCGGTGCCCGAAGGGGGGTACGCCGCCGATGGCGTACCCCGTCGTCTCGCGCACCAGGTCCGCGTCGGCGCGGCGGACGGCCGTCGCGCCCAGCTCCGCCCGGACCAGCTCCACGTCGACCCGCGAGGCGCCGTCCATGAGGACGAGCACCGGGGCGCCGTCCGCCTGGAAGATCAGCGACTTGACGATCTGACTGAGCTCGCAGCCGATCGCCTCCGCGGCCTGCGCCGCGGTGCGGGTCGCGTCCGGGAAGGAACGTACGGGGACCTCGAGCCCGAGTCCGGCGAGGGCCTCGGCGAACCGGGGGTGGGCGGCGGTGGCGGGGGTCTGCATGCCCGGAACGCTAGCCCGGTACGGGGGCCGGACGCCAAACCGTTTACGAGGAGGCCTTGAGCACGGACGCCACGATCGGCCCGGCGGAATCGCCTCCGTGGCCGCCCTCCAGCACCATGCCGGCGGCTGCGACGTCGTTGCGGTAGGCGAGGAACCACCCGTTCGGCTTCTCCTGGCCGCCGACCTCCGCCGAGCCGGTCTTCGCGCCGACGTCCCCGTAGACGCCGCTCATCGCCCCGGCGGCGGTGCCGCTCGACGCGGTGAGCCGCATCATCGACTTGAGGTTGCTCCGCACGCCGTACGGCAGCGAGCTGCCGGCCTTGGCGAGCGGTTCGCCGATGAGGCCGGCGGAGACCAGCCGGGGCTGGCGGAAGGTGCCGGTGTCCGCGGTCGCCGCCACGGCGGCCATGTTGAGGGGGCTCATCTGGATCTGGCCCTGGCCGATCATCTCCTCGGTCATCTCGTCGCCGCTGCCTCCGGGCACGCGGCCGTCCCAGGCCGGGACGCCGACGTTCCAGGTCTGGCCGAAGCCGTAGTAGCGCTGGGCGACGGTGGGCACGGAGGACTCGCTGAGGTTGCCCGCGAGCTTGATGAAGCCGGTGTTGCAGGAGATGGCGAAGTCCCGCTGGAAGGTCGCCGAGGGGTCGGACGAACTCTCCACGTTGTGGAACATCTTGCCGTTGTCGTAATTGGCGGTCGCCGGGCACGGCGCGGCGGTGCCGGGGCTGACGCCCTTCTCCAGCAGGGCCGTCGCGGTGAGGACCTTGAAGGTGGAGCCGGGCGCCACCTGGGCGTTGAACGCGTTGTTGTTGTCGGTGGACGGGTTGTTGGCGAACGCCAGGATCTCGCCCGTGCTCGCCTGCACCGCCGCGACCGACGACTGCGGCTTGCCCTTGACGGCCTGTTCCGCGGTCGCCTGGAGCCGCGCGTCGAGGGTGGTCCGCAGCTTGGCCGGGGTGCCCTTGGTGATGGTGTGCAGGGTCTGCCCGGGGCCGTCGCCGCCGTTGACCCAGGTCTCGATACCGGCCTTGCCGCCGCTGAGCTTGCTGCCGTACCGCTCGCGCAGTTGCGGCAGGACGGAGGCGAGCGAGGGGAGCTTGGCGGCGTCCAGGGTCTTGCCGGACCGGTCCACCACGACCACCTGCGGGGAGGGGGCCTCCCCGGTCACCAGGGACTGGCCTGCCGTCAGTTTCGGGTTCAGCACCGACGGTTCCCAGTCCACCAGTGGCTTGTGGGTGGTGGCGCCGCGGAAGACCGTGAGCGCGGAGCCGTACTTCCACGTGGAGGTCTTGCCCTGGTACGAGAGCGTGGCGACGACATTGAAGGGCACCACGCGGTCCACCGGGGTGCCGGGCGTCAGCTTCACCCGGGTCACGTGGGCCTCGGTGCGGTAGGCGGCCAGGGCCTCGCTCGCCGCGGTGGCGTCGTTGGTCAGGCTCCCGGCGGCCGCGGTGTCGCCCTTGGCCCAGGCAGCCAGGAAGTCGGCCGCCGTCTTGCGTACCTCGGCCGCGGACGGCGGCCCCGTTTCGACAGGCGCGGCCTGGGCCGTGAAGCCCCCGCCGCCGCCGTTCAACCCCTGGTAGAGGTTGTACGCACCGTAGCCCGCGACTCCCACCATCCCCGCGAACACCGTGCCGATGATCCCCGCCTTCACGCCTCGGCGCATGGCCGACCCTCCCCGTGATCCTCCTGAACGCGTTCAAAAAGCTGTGCAGCAAGCGCACTCTACGCTTCGCGGGTGACAACCGGGGCTTCTATCGGGTCACAGGTTCACCATCCGTCGCACGCCGGTAGGGCTCGTACGGCCCGGCGGAGTGCCCTGCCGGTCGGGGCACCGGCGGGGACATCCTCAGCACGGCGGGCCGGTGTAGCCGGGCGGCAACTCCAGTTCCGCCCAGACGCTCTTGCCCTCGGGGAAACTGCGGACGCCGAACCGTGAGGACAGTGCCGCGGCGACGGCGACGCCGCGTCCGGACTCGTCGGCCGGGGACGCCTTGTGGTGCTGCCGCGGCATGGAGCATCCGTGGTCGAAGACCTCGCAGACCAGGACCCGGTCGCGGATCAGCCGCAGCCGCACCGGTGCCAGTCCGTGGAGCACGGCGTTGGCGAGCAGTTCGCCGACGATCTGCTCCGCTGCGGGCACCAGGCGTTCCAGGCCCCAGTCGGTGAGCGTCCGCACGGCCGCGGCACGCAGGCCCGCGACCGCCGCGGGGTCCCGCGGCACCTGCCAGGTGGCGAACCGGCTCGGGCACAGCGTCCGGGTGCGGGCGATCAGCACCGCCACGTCGTCGTCCTGGCGGTGGTCGCCGAGCGTGCCCATCGCCATGGCGCACAGGTCCTCCAGCCCGGTCCCGGGCGGCTGGGTGAGCGCCCGGCGCAGGCGCTGCAGGCCGTGGTCGATGTCGTGCTCCCGGGTCTCGACCAGGCCGTCGGTGTACAGGACGAGGACGCTGCCCTCGGGCAGCTGGTGCGCGACCGGCAGGAACGACCGGGTGCCGATGCCCAGCGGCGCCCCGGAGGGGATGTCGAGGAAGGACACCTCGCCCGACGCCGGGTCGATGACCGCGGGCGGCGGATGGCCCGCCCGCGCCCCGACGCAGTACCGGGTCACCGGGTCGTAGACCAGGTACAGGCAGGTCGCGCCCATGAGCGCGGTGGGCGGCGCCCGGTCGTCGGACTCCTCGGTGAGGCGCACGAACAACTCGTCGAGGTTGGTGAGCAGTTCGTCGGGCGGCTGGTCCAGGGCGGCGAGGGTGATCACCGCGGTGCGCAGCCGCCCCATGGTCGCCGCCGCGTTGATGCCGTGCCCGACGACGTCCCCCACCACCAGGGCCACCCGGGCGCCGGACACCGGGATCACGTCGAACCAGTCGCCGCCGACGCCGCCCTCCGCGTCCGAGGGCAGGTAGCGGGACACCACGTCGACGGCGTTCCCGCCGTCCGGGTTGCTCGGCAGCAGGTTCCGCTGCAGCGCCAGGGCCGCGGTGTGCTCACGGGTGTAGCGGCGGGCGTTGTCCAGGCTCAGCGCGGCACGGCTGACCAGCTCCTCGGCGAGCGTCCGGTCGTTCTCGTCGAAGGGCAGCGGGTTGTCGGTACGGACCATCACCGCGATGCCCAGGATCTCGTCGCGGGCGTGGATGGGCAGGATCAGCAGCGTGTGCATCCCGAGGGTCAGGATCCGCTCCCGGCGCCGCGGGTCGTGGTCGAGCCAGTTGCCGGGACCGGCGTCCAGGACGGTCTCCATATGGGACCGGCCCGAATGCAGGACCTCGATGAAGGGGGAGTCCGGCGGGACGAAGACGGCGCTCCCGCGCGGCCAGAGCGATTCCCGGAAGTCCTCGTGGATGGACATCTGCCCGGCGCGGAAGAAGGCCGGGACGTCCCCCTGCGCCGAGCCGAGCCGGGCGAGCGGGGCGTCGCCGAGCTCGACGGACTCCGCCAGGTCGACGGTGACGTAGTCCGCGAGCACCGGCACCAGCACGTCGGCCAGGTCCTGCGCGGTCTGCATGACGTCCAGGTGCGCGCCGATGCGCCGGCTCGCCCGGCTCAGCAGGGTCATCCGCTCCCGGGTCCGCCGGCTGCTGGTGACGTCCACATTGAGGGAGCAGACCCCCGGCCGGCCGTCGCGGGCGTTGGCGACGGGGAACACCGACAGCGCGTAGGCGCGGTGGCGGTAGTGGTCCAGCTGCTCCAGCTCGTGGTCGATCTCCGGTACGCCGGTGTCCAGCACCTTCTGCAGCAGCCGGGTGACCTCCCGGGTGTTGCGGTAGAGCGGCGACTCGTCCAGCCGCCGCCCGAGGCGCTGCTCGCGGGGCGTCCCGTAGGACCGGGCCAGGGCCTCGTTGAGCCAGGTCATGCGCAGGTCGGCGTCCCACACGGCCATCGGGAAGGGGCAGGCCTCGCCGACCGCCTCCAGCACCGAGGCCTCGGTGGTCGTCGTCGAGACCAGCCAGTCCACCTGCCCGTTCCGCCCTGGCAGCGGGGAGACCCGCAGCCCCACCGGGAACGGCCGGCCCTCGCGGTGCCGCAGCGCGACCGTGCCGGACCACCCGCCGGTGAAGTCGTGCGGCAGGTCGTCCACCTCGGCCAGCAGGTCGATGGCGGGGGTGCTCAGTACTTCCTCGGCCCGGTAGCCCAGCAGTCGGCGCGCGCTGTCGGTCCACCGGCTCAGGCGTCCGGCCGGGTCGATCACCGCCAGCGCGGTGCCGCCGCCGGTGTCGGCAGCGGCCGCATCGATTGCCTTGTCGTCGGGGCCTGTCATATGAGGTGGTCCAGTGGTCCCCGTGCCGGGGTTGAGCGCCTTTCCACGCTAGGGCGGCGGCGAGGGCGCCGCAAAACGGCCCGGCGCTGACCCGCTGGGGTGGGCGGGGGGCCGCTCCCGGTGTGGGAGATCAGTAAGACAGTCGGATTGTCGTACGTTCCCGGTCTCGATGGTCGCGCGAGGGCGCGCGCCGGTGTGACGGGAGTACGCATGCGGACCAGGCGGTCGTTGACGTGGGCACGTGGGGCGGACGTGGCGGCCCCCTTGGTGGTGGGCGCGCTGCTCTCGGCGTTCGTGCCGGGTACGGCGGGCGCGGCGGACGGCCCGGCCGCGCAGTGGATCGTGATGCTCAGGGCCACGGCGGGCGACGTCCGCACGCTGGCCGCCGAGCACGCCCGCCCGCACCACGCCACCGTCGGCCGGGTCTACGACGTCGCCGCCGCCGGCCGCACGCTGAAGGCGTACACGATCCGGGCGACCGCGGCACAGGCCGCGGCCCTCCGTGGGAACCGCCTGGTCAGCTCCGTCGTACGGGACGGGGTCGTGCACGCGCCCGAGCGCATGGGGCGGCCCGCGGTGGTCACGCCGCTGCCGCCCCGCGCCGCGGACCGGCCCGCGCCCGGCGAGGGGGGTGTCCTGCCCGGCAAGGACCGCGTGCCGCTCGCCGGGCCGGCCGGCGGGTGCGTGCCGAACGACCCGTACTACACCTCCGGCAACCAGTGGGGACTGCTCGCGGTCAAGGCCCCCACCTGCGGCGCCCGCAACGACGTCACCGTCGCCGTGCTGGACACCGGCATCGACGCGCGGCACGAGGACCTGGCCGGCGTGGTCGCCGGGTCGGTCAACTTCTCCGACAGCGCCACCGCCGACGACCACTACGGGCACGGCACCCACCTGGCCGGGATCATCGGGGCCGTCACCGACAACGGCATCGGTGTCGCCAGCGAGGCCATGGGCACCCGGCTGTGGAACGTCAAGGTCCTCGACGACAACGGAACCGGCTCCGTCTCCCAGGTCGCCGAGGGCCTGCTGTGGGTGGCCGCCAACGCCGCGACGCACAACATCGGCGTCGTCAACATGAGCCTGACCTCGCCCGACGACAGCCCGCTGCTGCACGCGGCCGTCCAGATCGCCGCCGCCTCCGGGGTCACCCTCGTCGGGGCCGCGGGCAACGACGGCACGACGGCCCGGGAGTACCCGTCCGGCTACCCCGAGGTGATCTCGGTCGCCGCGACCGGCTCCGACAACTCCCTGGCGTCCTTCTCCACGCGCGGCGACTGGGTCGACGTGGCCGCACCCGGGGTCGACATCGTCTCGACCTACGCCGGCAACACCTACGCGACTCTGTCCGGCACGAGCATGGCCACCGGCTTCGTCAGCGCCACCGCCGCGCTGTGCCGTACCGCCGGCGTGTGCACCGGCGCCCCCGGGCAGACCCTGGCCCGGCTCGGCGCGTGCTCCCAGCCCATCCCCGCGACCGGCCACGGCGTCCGCTACGGCCTCGTCCGGGCCGACCGCGCCGGCCTGGACTGCGGCGAGGGCTCCGCCGCCGCCCCGCGCGTCCCGTCCGGCACGGCCGCGCTCCGCCCCGCCGCCCGCCCCGAACCGGTCGTGAACGACGGCAATGGCAACGGCAACGGCGGCGGCGACGGGCAGGGCCGGGACGGCGGGAACGGCGAGGACCTGGGCACCGCGCCGATCGACTCCTTCACCGCCGTCCGCCCGGACCGGCCCGGCGACGACGGCACCGATCCCGTCGGCGAGTTCGTGGCCGCCCTCGTCGAGGACACCCTCCGCGACCTCGGCCCCTGGGGCCCCGACTGCTGACGGCCCGGCGCGCCGTGGCCCTGTGGGACCCCAGCAGCGGGGGCGAACCTTCGTGCCGTCCGGCGCAGTGACCGTCGCGGTCCCCGTCGGGCGGCTGCGCAAGGAGTCTTCGGAGGGCGTGTACGGCGACAGGGCCGCACGAGCGGAGCGCGCCGGCGGGGTCCTGACCGTCATGGTCCGCGTCGGGCGGGCTCCGCCGCGTCCGTACGTGCGCCGCGCCACAGCCCGCGAGGCCCCAGCAGCGCGGCGCACCTTCGGTCGCCCGTCACCGGAACCGGCACCGTCACGGGCGGTTGCGCCAAGGCTTGCGGGGCCCCGGCAGCGGGGCCGAACCTCCGTGCCGCCCGGCACGGTGACCGTCACCGGACCGGAACCGTCACCGACGGGCGGCTGCGCCGTGCCCCGGGCGGCCCCAGCAGCGGGGGCGGGCAATCGTGCCGACCGACAACGCCCGCACCCGCACCGGCACCCGCGCCGCCGAGGCCCGTCCCGCGGGCGGGTCAGATCCAGGTGTCGAGCCACATCCGCTGCCGCCAGGCGTCCAACGGGATGGTCTGGCCGGTGTAGAGCGGCCAGAAGTAGATGAAGTTGAAGACGATCAGCAGCACGAGAGTGCCGGCGCCCACGGCGCCCCACATGCGGCGACGCTCGCCCGCGCCCGGTGGGCCGAGGATCGCGCCCAGCATCATGGCCAGGGCGAGGCAGAGGAAGGGCAGGAAGACAACCGCGTAGAAGAAGAAGATCGTGCGGCCCTGGTAGAGGAACCAGGGCAGGTAGCCGGCCGCGACGCCGCACGCGATGGCCCCGGCCCGCCAGTCGCGGCGGAAGGCCCAGCGGTACAGCACGTACAGCAGGGCGAAGCAGGCGGCCCACCACAGCGCGGGCGTGCCGATGCCCAGGACCTCGCGCGCGCAGCCGCCGACGGCGGTGCAGCCGTCCTGGCCCTCCTTGGGGGATTCGTAGAAGTACGAGACGGGCCGGCCCAGCACCAGCCAGCTCCAGGGGTTCGACTGGTAGGTGTGCGGCGAGTGCAGGTTGACGTGGAAGTCGTAGACCTGGGTCTCGTAGTGCCACAGGCTGCGCAGCGCCGCCCAGGCGTCGGAGAGGAACCCACCGTCGCCCTTGGCCCAGTTCCGGTCGTAGCCCTTGTCGGTGGTGAACCAGCCGAGCCAGGACAGCAGGTAGGTGCCGAGGGCGACGGCCACCATGGAGAAGCCGGCCCACAGGCCGTCCAGCCACGACGCGGTCAGCCAGGGATGGCGGGCACCGGCGACGCGGCGGGCGCCGGCGTCCCACAGTACGGTGAGGACGCCGAAGGCGGCCAGGACGTACAGGCCGTTCCACTTGGTGCCGGCGGCCAGGCCCAGGCAGACCGCGGCCGCGATCCGCCACGGCCGCACGCCCAGCCACGCGAAGGACGCGACGCGGTCGTCCGGGCGCCCTTCGGGCAGCGCCGCCGCCAGGCGGGCGCGGGCCTTGTCACGGTCGATCAGCAGGCAGCCGAAGGCGGCCAGCACCCAGAACATCACGACGAGGTCGAGCAGGGCGGTGCGGCTCATCACGAAGTGCAGGCCGTCCACCGCCATGAGGCCGCCGGCCAGGCAGCCCAGCGCGGTGGAGCGGAACAGCCGCCGGCCGATGCGGCACAGCATGAGCACCGACAGGGTGCCCAGGACGGCCATCGCGAACCGCCAGCCGAACGGGTTCAGCCCGAAGATCCACTCGCCGGAGGCGATGACCCACTTGCCGACGGGCGGGTGGACGACGTACGACGGCGCCGCCGACAGCGGGATCGTCGGCGGGTGGGCGAGGATCTGGTCGTTGGCCTTGTCGGGCCAGCTGCCCTCGTAGCCGTACTGCAGCAGCGACCAGGCGTCCTTGGCGTAGTACGTCTCGTCGAAAATCACCGCGCGCGGTGAGCCCAGGTTCCAGAACCGCATCAGTCCCGCGAGGAGCGCCACCAGCAGCGGACCGCCCCAGGCCGACCAGCGGGCCAGCCGGTTCGCGAGCACCGGGCCCAGCCCGAGCGCCGACCAGGCGCGCGTCCCCGGCTCGGGGAACGGCGGGACCAGCCGCTCGCGCAGGCTCGTGCGCGGACGGTCCACGTGGCCGAAGCGGCGCAGCCGCCGCTGCCAGGAGTCCTGCTCCGCGGGCTCGGAGGAGGCGTTCTCGGCGCCCTCGGCCGGGTCTGCCTGCGTAGCGGTGTCACTCGTCACCGGGCCATCGTAGGGAAGCCGCTCGCGGATGCGCTGAGGACCGGGCCATCCGAGGGTCGGGCCGGGTCCGACCGGGTGGGAGACTGGGTCGGTGACCACATCGACCGGACCGGCGGACGCAGGCGTACTCGTGCTCGCGGGCACTCCCATCGGCGACGTCACCGACGCACCGCCCCGGCTGTCGGCCGAGCTGGCCGCCGCGGACGTCATCGCCGCCGAGGACACCCGGCGGCTGCGCCGGCTCACCCAGGCGCTCGGTGTGACGACCACCGCGCGGGTCGTGTCGTACTTCGAGGGCAACGAGTCGGCCCGCACCCCGGAGCTGGTCCGCGCCCTGGAGGACGGGGCGCGGGTGCTGCTGGTGACCGACGCGGGGATGCCCTCGGTGTCCGACCCCGGCTACCGGCTGGTCGCCGCCGCCGTCGAGCGGGACCTGCGGGTCACCGCGGTGCCGGGCCCGTCCGCCGTGCTCACCGCGCTGGCGCTCAGCGGCCTGCCCGTCGACCGCTTCTGCTTCGAGGGCTTCCCGCCCCGCAAGGCGGGCGAGCGCCGGGCCCGGCTGGCCGAGACCGCGGCCGAGCGGCGCACGCTGGTGTGGTTCGAGGCCCCGCACCGGCTCGCGGAGACGCTGACCGCGATGGCCGAGGTCTTCGGCGCGGACCGGCGCGCCGCCGTCTGCCGCGAACTGACCAAGACCTACGAGGAGGTCCGCCGCGGGCCGCTGAAGGAACTGGCGGCCTGGGCCGCCGACGGCGTGCGCGGAGAGATCACGATCGTCGTCGAGGGCGCCCCGGAGACCGGCCCGCAGGAGCTGGACCCGGCCGAACTGGTACGCCGGGTGCAGCTGCGCGAGGAGGCGGGGGAGCGGCGCAAGGAGGCGATCGCCGCCGTCGCGGCGGACGCGGGGCTGCCCAAGCGCGAGGTCTTCGACGCCGTGGTGTCCGCCAAGCACGCCGCGGCGACGAACCCCCCCACAAAGGGCTAAACACGGCGTCGGCAAAGTACTGTCGTGGGGTAGGGAAAGGGTGTTGGCCGCTCTGTCGGCCCCGCGTCACATACTTCCCAAAACTGGCTCAAGAAAGGGCACCCCCGCTGTCACCGCCGCCTTCGCGGGCGTTCTCTGTAGTGGGAAGTCCCGCTCCGGACGCCTCGTCCGGAGGGCAACAGGAGCTGCCATGAGCGAGACCATCGGAACCGATGGCACGGTTCGTGAGGCGTACGCCTTCGTCTGCATCAGCTGCGGTCGCGGCTGGGAGCAGGCGTACGAGATAGAGCACCACGTCGACGCCCAGGGCCGCGAACTCGTCTGGTACATGGTCGAGGGCAAGCGGGTCCCGTCCCCGCTGACCCGCCCCACGTGCGTCGAGTGCGAGGGCCACAAGGTCCGCATCATGCGGGCCGGACAGGTGTCCGATGTGACCGGTACGTGGTCCAGCACCGCGACCGCCGGCCCGCTTCCCTGCGCCGCCCCCCGGCGCCCGGTCGCCGCCGCCACCCCCGCCGAGGGCACCGAGCGCCGCGGCCGGCACTGGTCGCCGCTGCACCTGCTCCACCGCAGGAGGGGCCAGGCGTAGCCGTCACGGCCGCCGCCTAGGATCTGGGGCATGCCCCAGAAGCCCGAACGCCAGCAGAAGGACCAGCGCAAGGACGGGTCCGCCGCCCCTCCCCTCCCGGAACCGCTCGCGGTCCCGGTGGCGGACTCGCACACCCACCTCGACATGCAGGAAGGCAGTGTCGAGGACGCGCTGGCCAAGGCGGCCTCCGTCGGTGTCACCACCGTCGTGCAGGTCGGCTGCGACGTGAACGGTTCCCACTGGGCGGCCCGCACGGCCGCGGCGTACGACACCGTCTGGGCAGCCGTCGCGCTGCACCCCAACGAGGCGCCGCGGATCGTGCACGGGGATCCTGGGGGAGGGGGGTCCCGTCAGGGGGCCCGCGAAGGGGGCGGCACCGCCGCGCTGGACGCCGCGCTCGCCGAGATCGACGCGCTGGCCGCGCTGCCGCACGTACGCGGTGTCGGTGAGACCGGCCTGGACTACTACCGCACCGGGCCGGAGGGCGTGGAGGCCCAGCACTACTCCTTCCGGCGCCACATCGACATCGCCAAGCGGCACGGCAAGGCCCTGGTCATCCACGACCGCGAGGCCCACGCCGACGTCCTGCGCATCCTCGACGAGGAGGGCGCGCCGGACACCGTGGTCTTCCACTGCTACTCCGGCGACGAGGAGATGGCGCGGACCTGCGCGGACAAGGGCTACTACATGTCCTTCGCCGGCAACATCACCTACAAGTCCGCCCAGAACCTGCGCGACGCGGTCGCGGTGGCCCCGGCCGAGCTGCTGCTGGTCGAGACCGACGCCCCTTTCCTGACCCCGGTTCCGTACCGCGGTCGGCCTAACGCTCCGTATCTCGTTCCGATAACGGTGCGTGCCATGGCGGAGGCGCGGAAGGCGGCAGAGGACGAGGTCGCGGCGGCGATCGGCGCCAACACGGCGCGCGCCTTCGGTTACTGATCCGCGACACGGGGTCACCACGCAGCGATGGATCGCGACGAATGTCGGTTATGGTCCCGGTTCGGTTCCGACCGGACCCGCCGGAGGTACGTCGTGAGTCATTCGTATGCCGAAGCCGGGCTGTACGGCAGCGGGCTGCCGCTGCAACGCCCGGCGCCCGCCGTGGGCGGCCGCGCGGCCGCCCGGATCGCCGCACGCGCGGAGGCCCGCAGGCGGCGCGCGGCCGAGCGCCCCGACGCGCTGGCCAGGCTGCTGCCCCGCGCGCTGGTCGTCGCCGTCCTCGCCGGCGGCACCGGTGCCTACGTGACGGGCGGCAAGGCGGTCCAGCTGTCCGTCGACGGCCAGGTGCGCACCCTGCACACCTACGCCGGGGACGTCGGGGAACTGCTGCGCCGGCAGGGCGTCCGGGTCGGCGACCACGACATCGTCGCCCCCGGCCGGCACGCCGAACTGCACGACGGCGACAGCGTCGCCGTCCGCTACGGCCGCCCCGTCTCGCTCACCCTCGACGGCCGCCCGAAGCGGCTGTGGACCACCGCCCGCACCGTCGACGAGGCCCTGGGCCGGCTCGGCGTGCGCGCCGACGGGGCGTACGTCTCCACCTCGCGCTCCGAGCCGATCGGGCGCCGCGGCCTGGACCTGAACGTACGGACCGAGCGGCAGCTGACCTTCCTCGTGGACGGCAAGGAACGCACCGTCCAGACCAACGCCGCCACCATCGCCGAGGCCGTGCGGGACGCCGGCATCCGGCTGAGCGGCGAGGACACCACCTCCGCCGCCCCCGACAGCTTCCCCCGGGACGGCCAGACCATCTCCGTCATGCGCATCCGCGGCCGCGAGGAGACCCGCGAGCAGCCGATCCCCTACGAGGTCGTGCGGCGCGAGGACCCCCGGCTCTTCCAGGGCACCACCGCCGTCGACTCCCGGGGCCGCAACGGGCTCCGGCGCGTCACGTACGCCTACCGCACGATCAACGGGGTCCGGCAGAAACCCGAGCCCATCGCCGAGGAACTGGTGCGCGAGCCGGTCCAGGAGGTCGTGCGGGTCGGCACCAAGCGCCTCCCCGAGTCCGTCGACGGCGCCGACCACCTCAACTGGCAGGCCCTGGGCAAGTGCGAGGCGGGCGGCAGGCCCAACGCGGTCGACTCCAGCGGCACCTACGGCGGCCTGTACCAGTTCGACCGCCGGACCTGGCACGCCCTCGGCGGCAGCGGCCGCCCTCAGGACGCGCCGGCGAAGGAGCAGACCTACCGCGCCAAGCGGCTCTACATCCAGCGCGGCGCCACTCCGTGGCCGGTCTGCGGCCGCAAGCTCTACCGCTGACGCGGGTGGCCGTGGGGTAGGTTTTTTCCCCGCCCGCCCTCCCGTGTGCCCTGTGAAGTCAGTGACCCCGGCGCGCGTTTCGTGGGGGCCGGGTGCGGGGCCTCCGGGGCTGGCCATTCTGGACAGCACATTTAGGTGCCTCGGGCGCTCTCAACTGATCACCCCGGGTCATGCACCCAAATATGCTCCACAGTCCAGAACGCCCACCCCTACGACCCCGCCCCCTCCGTAGGTTGTCGCGCCTGATCCCCGGTGGGGGGTAGGAGCGGCACCGTGCCTGGGGCCGCCCGCTGGCGCAGCGCGGTCCGAGGGGGCCAGCGCTCGCGCGGCAGGCCGCGGGGGCAAGAGTGAGGCGACCGCGGTCACCCCGGACCGCCCCCACCCCCTCCGGTGCGGTCCGCGGGGCCAGCGCTCGCGCGGCAGGCGGGCGGGGCGGAGTGAGGCAACCGCGGTCACCCGGACCGCCTCTTCACCCCCCTCCGGGGATCAGGCGCATATGGAGACGGAGGGGGCGGGGTCGGAGGGGTGGATGTTCTGGACGGTGCGGGATATTTGTGCGCGCCATCCGGGCAGGGACGGGATGAGCAGGTGCTGGAAAGGCGCGTAAATATCCCAGTCCAGGACGTGCAGCCCCGGAGGCCCCGCACCCGGCCCACCCCGCACGCGCGTCGGGGCGCCCTGACTTCACGGGCGGGCGGGCGGGGAAAGAGCCTGCCCGGTCGCGCCGTCAGGCGCGGATAGGCTGGGACGGTGAGCGAGACCGACCGTAACGATCATCAAGACGACGCACTGCTGGGGCCCGGGGACGTGAGGGCGCTCGCCGCAAGGCTGGGCGTACGCCCGACCAAGCAGCGCGGGCAGAACTTCGTGATCGACGCCAACACCGTGCGCCGTATCGTCCGGACCGCGGACGTGCGGCCGCAGGACGTGGTGGTGGAGGTCGGGCCGGGGCTGGGCTCACTGACGCTGGCGCTGCTGGAGGCCGCGGACCGCGTGACGGCCGTGGAGATCGACGACGTGCTGGCCGCGGCGCTCCCGGACACCGTCGCCGATCGTCTGCCCGGCCGGGCGGACCGCTTCACGCTGGTGCACAGCGACGCGCTGCGGGTGGCGGAGCTGCCCGGGCCGCCGCCGACCGCGCTGGTGGCGAACCTGCCGTACAACGTGGCCGTGCCGGTGCTGCTGCACATGCTGGCGACGTTCCCGACCATCGACCGGACGCTGGTGATGGTGCAGGCGGAGGTAGCCGACCGCCTCGCCGCGAGCCCCGGCTCCAAGGTGTACGGCGTGCCGTCGGTCAAGGCCGCCTGGTACGCGGAGGTCAAGCGGGCCGGCGCGATCGGCCGCACGGTGTTCTGGCCCGCGCCGAACGTGGACTCCGGTCTCGTCTCGCTCGTGCGCCGCACCGAGCCGCTGAAGACGACCGCGACCCGCGAGCAGGTCTTCGCCGTCGTGGACGCGGCCTTCGCGCAGCGCCGCAAGACCCTGCGGGCCGCGCTGTCCGGCTGGGCGGGCTCGGCCGCGGCCGCGGAGGAGGCCCTGGTGGCCGCCGGGGTGTCGCCGCAGGCGCGCGGGGAGTCGCTGACGGTGGAGGAGTTCGCGGCGATCGCCGAGCACGGCGCCCAGCGGTAGCAGAAGGCACAATGGGGGCCGCCGCCGTGCGGCCCCGTCCCGTTCCCCGAGGAGAACCACGCCCGTGACCAGCCGATCCGTGACCGTCCGCGTCCCCGCCAAGGTCAACGTCCAGCTCGCGGTGGGCGGTCCGCGCCCGGACGGTTTCCACGACCTGGCCAACGTCTTCCTGGCCGTGGGCCTGTACGACGAGGTCACCGTCACCCCGGCCGACGGGCTGCGGATCACCGTCGAGGGCCGCGACGCGGACCAGGTGCCGGCGGACGCGAGCAACCTCGCCGCCCGCGCGGCGCTCGCGCTGGCCGCGCGGCGCGAGGGCGTGACGCCGGACGTGCACATCCACATCGTCAAGGACATCCCCGTCGCGGGCGGCATGGCGGGCGGCAGCGCCGACGCTGCCGCCGCCCTGCTCGCGTGCGACGCGCTGTGGGGGACCGGGGCCGGCCGTGAGGAGATGCTGGAGATCTGCGCGGAGCTCGGCAGCGACGTGCCGTTCAGCCTGGTCGGCGGCGCCGCCCTCGGCCGGGGCCGCGGCGAACTGCTCACCGCGCTGCCGGTCGGCGGCGCCTTCCACTGGGTCTTCGCGGTCGCCGACGGCGGCCTGTCGACCCCGGCCGTCTACCGCGAGTGCGACCGCCTGCGCGGCGACGCCGCGGTGCCCGAACCCGAGCCGGCCCCGGCCCTGCTGGACGCACTGCGCACCGGCGACCCCGTGGCGCTCGCCGCCTCGCTGGTCAACGACCTCCAGGCCGCCGCGGTGTCCCTGCGCCCCTCGCTCGCGGCCACCCTGGCCGCCGGCACCGACGCGGGGGCGCTGGCCGGTCTCGTCTCCGGCTCCGGGCCGACCTGCGCGTTCCTCGCCAAGGACGCGGAGTCCGCGCGGTCCGTCGCCGCCGCGCTCAGCGCCTCCGGCACCTGCCGGGCGGTCCGCGTCACCTCGGGACCGGCCGAGGGAGCGACCGTCGTCCGGCAGTCGTAGGTACGCGTACTCAGCGACCCCGTACGGGAGTTGAGTAGCCCGCCGCTGCCGGGCCACGGCCGTCCGGCGGCATCGTGGGCCGCATGGTGGAGACGAACGCCGCGGCACTGGCCGCGGCCACGCCCGCGAGCCGGGACCGGTACGTGGACTTCCTGAGGGTGGCATCGCTGGCCACGGTCGTGCTGGGGCACTGGCTGATGGCGGCGGTCACCACCCGCGACGGCGGCGGCATCGAGGTCGGCAACCTGCTGGCCGTACGCCCCGCTCTCCAGCCGCTGACCTGGGTGCTCCAGGTCATGCCGGTCTTCTTCTTCGTCGGCGGCTTCTCGCACGCCCTGTCGTACCGCTCGGTGGTGCGCGCGGGCGGCGGCTACGCGGCGTTCCTGCGCGCCCGGTCGCACCGGCTGCTGCTGCCGACGGCGGTCTTCACCGTCGTCTGGGGCGCCGCGGCACTGCTGCTGTCCGTGCCGGACGCCGCGGCACGGCTGGTGGCGCAGCCGCTGTGGTTCATCGGGGTCTACCTGGGGATGGCGGCCTTCACGCCGCCGCTGCTGCGGCTGCACGACCGGTACGGGTGGGGCGCGTTCGCGGCCCTGTGCGGTGCGGCCGCGGCCGTGGACGTGCTGCGCTTCGCCGCCGGGGTGCCCTTCGTGCCGTTCCTGAACTTCGCCTTCGTATGGCTGGCGGTGCACCAGCTGGGCTTCCTGCGGGCCGACGGCCGGCTGCGGCGGCCCGCGGTGATGGCGGTCGGCGGGTCGGCGGCCGCGGCGGCGCTGGTGGCGCTGGGCCCGTACCCGCTGTCCATGGTGGGGATGCCCGGCGAGCGGATCTCGAACATGGCGCCGCCCACGCTCGCGCTGCTCTGCCACGGCGTGTGGCTGGTCGGCGCCGTCGAGCTGCTGGGCGGCCCCGCCGGACGGTGGCTGCGGCGGCCGCGCGTGTGGCGGGGAGTGGTCGCGGCGAACGGCGTCGCCATGAGCGCCTTCCTGTGGCACCTCACGGCCATGCTCGCGGTCTACGGTGCGCTGATCGCCCTCGGCGGCGACCTGCCCGCCCCCGCATCCGCCGCGTGGTGGGCCCAGGTCCCGCTGCGGATCGCCGTCGCGGCGGCCCTGACCGCCGCCTTGGTCGCCGTCTTCCGCCGCGCCGAGCGCCCGCCCGCGCCCCGCCCGCCGGCGGCCCCCGGCCGGCTCGGCGGCCCCGGCGCCGCCCTGGGTGCGGCCCTCGCCCTCCTCGGCGTCCTGGGCCTGTCCACGGTGGGCTTCGGCGGCCTCCTCGACGGGCACTCCGCCGTCCTCGTCGCCGTCCGCCTCACCGCCCCGGCCGCGATCCTCATGGCCGCCGCCGGCTGGGCCCTGGTGGAACGCGCGGGCCGGAGCCGGGGGTGAGGCCTCACTTCACCCGGCCGACCTCGAGGACGACCACGGTGACGGCTCGCTCATCAGGATCAGAGCGGCGGCGGGTTTGCCGTATTCGCTGATGAGGACGGGTTCGTGCCCGTGCCGGAGGCGGCCGACGAGCGGCCCGGGCGGGTTGCGGGCTTCGACGAGCGGATACGCCTCCAGGGGGAAACCGCGCAGACCTGCGGCCGCGTACCGTGCCCGACATGCCGGATTCGGCCATCGGGGGCGGGGAGCCCGAGGCGCCCGCGCCGTGCGGGCGGACGCCGGAGCCCGATGGGCGTATTCGGGGGCGGCAGGCGGCAGCACTACTCTGGGAGGTCGTTCTTCCGTATCGACAGGAGTCCCATGGCCGTCAATCTGGTCAACGTCGAGTCCGTCAGCAAGGTGTACGGCACCCGTACCCTGCTGGACGGGATCTCGCTCGGCGTATCGGAGGGCGACCGCATCGGGGTCGTCGGCCGCAACGGGGACGGCAAGACGACCCTGATCCGGATGCTGGCCAAGCTGGAGGGCCCGGACAGCGGCCGGGTGACCCACACCTCCGGGCTGCGGCTGGGCGTGCTGACCCAGCACGACAGCCTGGACCCGGCGGCGACCGTACGCCACGAGGTGATCGGGGACCGGCCCGACCACGACTGGGCAGGCGACGCGAAGATCCGGGACGTGCTGACCGGCCTGTTCGGCGGGCTGGACCTGCCCGGCTTCCCGCAGGGCCTGGAGACGGTGATCGGTCCGCTCTCCGGTGGCGAGCGCCGCCGCATCGCGCTGGCGAAGCTGCTGATCGCCGAGCAGGACCTGATCGTGCTCGACGAGCCCACCAACCACCTCGACGTCGAGGGCATCTCGTGGCTCGCGGGCCACCTGCGGGCGCGCCGCTCGGCGCTGGTGTGCGTCACCCACGACCGCTGGTTCCTGGACCAGGTCTGCACGCGGATGTGGGACGTGCAGCGCGGTGACGTCCACGACTACGAGGGCGGCTACAGCGACTACGTCTTCGCCCGCGCCGAGCGCGAGCGGATCGCCGCGACCGAGGAGGTCAAGCGGCAGAACCTGATGCGCAAGGAGCTGGCGTGGCTGCGCCGCGGCGCCCCGGCGCGCACCAGCAAACCGCGCTTCCGCATCGAGGCGGCCAACGAGCTCATCGCGGACGTGCCGCCGCCGCGCGACAACGCCGAGCTGATGAAGTTCGCCACGACCCGGCTCGGCAAGACCGTCTTCGACCTGGAGAACGTGACCGTGCAGGCCGGTCCCAAGGTGCTGCTGAAGCACCTGACCTGGCAGCTCGGCCCCGGCGACCGGGTCGGCCTGGTCGGCGTCAACGGCGCGGGCAAGACCTCGCTGCTGCGGGCGCTGGCCGACGCCGCCACGAGCGACGGGGAGAAGCAGCCGGCGGCGGGCAAGGTCGCCGTGGGCAGGACCGTGCGCCTGGCCTACCTGTCGCAGGAGGTCGCCGAACTCGACCCGGCGATGCGTGTGCTGCAGGCCGTGGAGTCGGTGCGCGGCCGGGTGGACCTCGGCAAGGGCCGAGAACTGACGGCAGGTCAGCTGTGTGAGAAGTTCGGCTTCACCAACGAGAAGCAGTGGACGCCCGTCGGCGACCTGTCCGGCGGCGAGCGCCGCAGGCTCCAGTTGCTGCGGCTGCTGATGGACGAGCCGAACGTGCTCTTCCTCGACGAGCCCACCAACGACCTGGACATCGAGACGCTGACCCAGCTGGAGGACCTGCTCGACGGCTGGCCGGGCTCGATGGTCGTCATCTCCCACGACCGGTACTTCCTGGAGCGGACCACCGACCGCACCTTCGCCCTGCTCGGCGACGCGACGCTGCGCATGCTGCCGCGCGGCATCGACGAGTACCTGGAGCGGCGTCGCGCCGTCGTCGAGGCCGCGGCCCCCGCGCCCGCCCCGGCCAAGCCCAAGGGCGGTGGCGACAGCCGTGCCGCCAAGAAGGAACTGCAGCGCATCGAGCGGCAGCTGGACAAGGTCGGCGAGCGGGAGTCCAAGCTGCACACCGCCATCGCCGAGAACGCGACCGACTTCGAGAAGGTCGCCGAACTCGACATGGAGCTGCGTTCGCTGAGCGCGGAGCGTGAGGAACTGGAGATGCGCTGGCTGGAGTTGGCCGACGAGGCGTGACGTGGGAACGGGTGTAGCAGTGCCGTAACGGTCGCCGGGCGCGAGCTCGGAACGGTGTGTCACCGGTGGTACAAAGAGGGTCACCGTCCGCCCCCGCACGTCTGTGCCCGAAAGGTGCCCGCTGATGTCGCAGCCGCCGCCCCCGCCCGGCCACCAGCCCGGTTTCGGGCCGCAGCCGCCCCAGTACGGTTACCCGCCCGCGCAGCCGAACCCGTACGCCGCACCGGTTCCGCCGCCACCTCCGGGCCCCGGTCCGTACGGACCCCACCCGTACGCGCAGGCGCCGACCCAGCCCGTACCGCCGTACGGCTACCCGCAGTTCCCGCCCCCGCCGCCGCCCCGGAAGGGCAACGGCAGGCTGGTCGCCGTCGTGGCGGCGGCGATCGCGGGCGTCCTGGTCGTCGGCGGCGGTGTGTTCGTGGCGCTCAACGCCGGCGGGGGCACGGGCAAGCCCGGCACGCCGTCGGACAGCCGCGGCGGCAGCGGCGGCCAGGACGGCCGTGGCGGCGGCGCGATCCAGGCGAAGGCGCTGTGGGACAAGGACGGGGTGCGCCCGCCCAAGTCGGAGATCCTGGCGGCGATTCCCGACGCCTGGTTCACCGGCAACGCGGTGGTGAAGACGACGCCGGACGCGGTGCGCTCCTACGACATCGGCAGCGGCAAGGAGAACTGGTCGGTCCCGCTGTCCGGCGAGTCCTGCCCGGCCTCGCGCGAGGCGTCGGGGGACCGCGTGGTCGTCACGTACGGCACGGACTGCGGCCAGGTGATGGCGATCGACATCGCCAAGGGCGTGAAGCTGTGGGACAAGCAGCTGCCGGACCAGAACGGCCAGACCTCGCACGACTACACGCAGGTCGCCGTCACCGGGGACACCGCCGCCCTGGCGTGGCTGGGCGGCTCGGTCGGCTACCGGATCGGCAGCGGCGAGGTCCTGTGGACCCCGAAGGCCGGTTCCGACTGCAACGACAAGGGCTACAAGGGCGGTACGAAGCTGGTCGCCGTCGTCCAGTGCGGCGGCTACAACGGCGACATCTACGTCCAGGGGCTGAGCGAGAGCGGCCGCAAGCAGTGGTCCTGGCAGGTGCCCACGGGCAGCGACGTGCAGAACATCCTGTCCACCGACCCGGTCGTGGTCGGGCTGTCGGCCGGTGCGAGCGGTCTGATGACGGATCTGGCGTACCTGGAGGACGGCAGGATGAAGAGCCGCATCTCCCTGGGCGCCGGCGGCTACCAGGGCACGTACGCGGTCTCCTGCCCGCCCAACGGCGAGGCGCACTGCTCCAACTTCGCGATCGACGGCACCACGATCTACCTGCCCACCAAAAGCCATGCCGGCACCGGCGACTCGTACACGCAGACCAACGAGATCGCGGCGCTCGACCTGCGGACCGGCAAGCCCCAGTGGCTGGCGGAGCCCGGCGAGGAGCGCGAGATGAAGGTCGTCGGCATGAGGGACGGCAAGGTGATCGCCTACCAGCGCAACACCTACGACAAGCCGGGCCGGCTGGTCTCCCTGGACCCCGGTACGCGCAGGACGACGGACTTCATGGAACTCCCCGCCGGCGGCAAGGAACTGGAGAACCAGTTCCTGGACGGCAGTTCCTACTACTGGCTCTACAAGGACCACTTCTTCGTCAACCCCGCCAGCATCTCGGCCAACACCAGCCTCACCGGCAAGGCGATCGCGGCCTTCGGCTGAGCGGTCGATTCCTGGGTATGTACGGTACGGAACGAGCGGTTTCGGGTGAGAAGCAGCCAGGAACGCCGGTCATTTCGGAATTGCTGGAGGCATCTGGCCGGTAGGGGGCGCGCCGCGTCGAACAAGCGTGTACCTTCCCGGGCATGACCCGGACCGCTGTGGGCCACTGTGGGGGTACGCGCGGGACGCCGGGCCGTGGCCGCGCTACGGCATGTGAGGGGGGACCGGCTTGGACTCGGTGGGCAGGCCCGCACCGGTCCATGGGGGGATGAGGGGGACGCCCATGGGCGTACGGCTCGTCGTCGTCGACGACCATCGTCTGCTGGCCGAGGCGCTCGCCTCGGCCCTGAAACTGCGCGGGCACCGGGTGCTCGCCGCGGCCGCGCCCGCGTCGGGAGCGGCCGATCTGGTCCTGAGCCGGGCACCCGAGGTGTGCCTGATCGGCACCGCCGCCCCGGCCGAGCCGGGCGCCTTCGACGCCGTCGCGCGGATCAAGCGCGAGCGGCCGGGGGTGGCGGTGCTGGTCCTGGGACCGGTGCCCAACCCGCGTGGCATAGCCGCCGCGTTCGCCGCCGGCGCCTCGGGCTACGTCCGGCACGACGAGCGGATCGAGGGGGTCGAACGGGCGATGGCCAAGGCCCGGGCGGGCGAGGTCGCCGTGGCCCCCGCGCTGCTCCAGGGGGCTTTCGCGGAACTGCTCAACCCCGTGGTGGAGCCGGACGACGAGGGCACACGGCTGCTTCAGATGCTCACCCCGCGCGAGGTCGAGGTGCTGATGCGGGTCGCGGAGGGGGAGGACACCCGGCTGATCGCCGCGGGAATGGCGATCGCGCCGAGCACCGCCCGTACGCATGTGCAGCGGGTGCTGATGAAGCTGGGCGTCGGGTCGCGACTGGAGGCGGCCGCGCTGGCCGCCCGCACCGGACTGCTGGACCGCGTCACGCACCGCCCTCCGGGCGGGGTCGTGATTCCTCAGCAGGTGTCGGGTCCGGGGACGGCGGGGGAGGGGGCGGGCTGAGCCTCATCCACAGCAGGAAGGCCAGCCCCAGCACCAGCATGCCGATGCCGGCCCAGAGGTTGATGTTGATGCCCTGGGCCTTGGCGATGTCGGCGTCGGAGGCGGTGATCCCGGCGATGGTGACGAGCACCCCGTAGACGACGAAGAGACCGCCGATGACGCGGCGTACGTCGAACAGCCGGGCCGCGGTGGCCGACTTGCGCTCCAGGCTCCCCATGTCGTCCTGGAACTCGGACTCGTTCCCGAAACTGGTCACGACAGGTCACCTCACAGGGAGAAGGGGATGTAGCACAGGGCGGCGAGGACGACCGCGCCCCAGCCCAGCAGGGCGGGCCTGCGGTACCAGGCGTCGTCGCCCTTGGCGGGCGGCTCGGCCATGCCGGGCGAGGTGGTCCCGTAGACCAGGCCGGCCAGCGACTCGGTGGGCTTGGGCCGGGTGAACCACGAGACCAGCACCATCACGACGCCGCCCACGACGAACGCGGCGATGGCGGAGACGAAGTTGGCGCCCTGGTCGCTGGGGATGGAGATCAGGCCGCCCTTGTAGAACCAGAAGTAGTTGATCATCGCGGCCACCGTGCCGCTGAGCAGTCCCCAGAAGCCCGCCGCCGCGGTCGAGCGCTTCCAGAACATGCCGAGGATGAAGACGCAGAACAGCGGCACGTTGAAGAACGAGAAGAGCGTCTGCAGGTAGTTCATGATGTTGCTGAAGGACGAGGCGATGAAGGCCGTGCCCATGCCGATCAGCACGCCGATCGCCGTCACCACGCGACCGGTGGTGACGTAGTACGCGTCCGGCCGGTCCCGCCGCACGTAGCGGCCCCAGATGTCGTACGTGAAGACGGTGTTGAACGACGAGACGTTGGCCGCCATGCCGGCCATGAAGGCGGCCAGCAGGCCGGTGACGGCGATGCCGAGGACGCCGTTGGGCAGCAGGTCGCGCATGAGCACCGGGATCGCGTCGTTGTACTGCAGTCCGCTGCCGTCCTTGCCGATGTCCGGCTCCATGACGAGCGCGATCAGCCCGGGCAGGACGACGATCAGCGGGATGAAGATCTTGGGGTACGCGGCGATCAGCGGGGTGCGCTGGGCCGCCGAGAGGTTCTTGGCCGACAGGGCGCGCTGCACCTCGGCGAAGTTGGTCGTCCAGTAGCCGAAGCTCAGCACGAAGCCGAGACCGAGCACGATGGTCAGCCAGTTGGCGCCGAGCGGGTTCTGCGAGCCGATCCCGGTGTCCTGCCAGGCGGAGAGGAACGCCGGGGAGTGCGAGTCGGTCAGCGAGTCCCGCAGGCCCGACCAGCCGCCGACCCGCTTGAGGCCGACGACGGTGAGCGGGATGAGCGCGGCGAGGATGACGAAGAACTGCAGCACCTCGTTGTAGATCGCCGAGGACAGTCCGCCGAGGGTGATGTAGAAGAGCACGAAGAGCCCGGCGACGACGATCGCCACCCACTGCGGCCAGCCGATCAGCGCCTCCAGCACGATCGCCATCGCGTAGAGGTTGACGCCCGCGATGAGCAGCGCCGAGACCGCGAAGATGATCGAGCTGAGCAGGTGCGAGGACGGCCCGAAGCGGTGCAGCAGGAACTCCGGCACGGAGCGGACCTTGGAGCCGTAGTAGAAGGGCATCATCACCAGGCCGAGGAAGACCATGGCCGGAATGGCGCCGATCCAGTACCAGTGCACGGTGTACACGCCGTACTGTGCGCCGTTGGCCGCCATGCCGAGGATCTCGGTGGCGCCCAGGTTGGCGGCGATGAACGCCAGGCCGGTGACCCAGGCCGGCAGCGAGCGCCCCGACAGGAAGAAGTCCAGGCTGGTCTTCACGGAGCGGCGGGCCGCGAAGCCGATGCCCAGGACGACGACGAAGTAGATCGCGAGGATCGAGTAGTCGAGGGCGTTGGTCGGCAGCCGTAGGCCCTCTGCCAGCAGGTTCATGGTGTGATCACTCCCCGCAGCGCCTCATTCGTTGACGTTGCTGTTTCGTTGTGGTTCATTGTGTTCGGTTCTGTTGGTTGGGGTGTGTGTGAGGAGCCCGCAGGGTGAAGAAGACATCGACCCGGCTCGCCGACGGGCGCGAGCTGATCTACTACGACACCCGGGACGACGCGGTGCACGACGCCGTCGACCGGCGCCCGCTGGATCCGGTGTCCTCGGTCTCCGAGATCCGTCACGACGTCCTGCTGGGCGACTCCGTCGCCGTCGCCTCGCACCGCCAGGCCCGTACGTACCACCCGCCCGTGGACGAGTGCCCGTTGTGTCCCACGCGTGACGGTCACCTCACCGAGATCCCCGACGACCACTACGAGGTCGCCGTCTTCGAGAACCGCTTTCCCTCACTCTCCGGAGAACATGGCCGTTGCGAGGTGGTCGTCTTCACCGACCACCACGACACGTCGTTCGCGGGTCTGAGCCCCGAGCGGGCGCGGCTGGTGCTCGACGCGTGGACCGACCGCACGCGCGAGCTGTCGCAGCTCGCCGGGGTCGAGCAGGTCTACTGCTTCGAGAACCGCGGCGAGGAGATCGGCGTCACCCTCGGCCACCCGCACGGCCAGATCTACGGCTACCCCTTCGCGACCCCGCGCACCGAGCTGATGCTGCGGTCGCTGGAGCGGCACAGCGAGGCCACCGGCGGGCGCAACCTCTTCGACGACGTCGTGGAGCGCGAGCGCGAGGACGGTTCGCGGATCGTCCTCGAGGGCGAGCACTGGACCGCCTTCGTCCCCTACGCCGCCCACTGGCCGTACGAGGTGCACCTCTACCCGCGCCGCCGGGTCCCCGACCTGCTCGGTCTGGACGAGGAGGCGCGCGCCGAGTTCCCGGCGGTCTACCTGGAACTGCTGCGCCGCTTCGACCGGATCTTCGGTCCGGAGGAGCCGCCGACCCCCTACATCTCGGGCTGGCACCAGGCACCCTTCAGCAGTCCGCTGCGTCGGGAGTTCGCGCTGCACCTGGAGCTGTTCACGATCCGCCGCACCAAGGGGAAGCTGAAGTTCCTGGCCGGTTCTGAGTCCGGCATGAGCGTCTTCATCAACGACGTGCCGCCGGAGGCCGCCGCGGCCCGTCTGCGCGAGGTCGCCACCCCATGAGGCCCTCCACGGCATGCGCGCGGCACGCCCTCGTCCGTCCCCACTACGGTTGCTCCGAGACGGACCCGAGAAAGGCTGAGACCTCATGAGCGACACCCCCAGCGCCGGTGCCCCCGAGACCGGCGGGAAGAAGGTCCTGGTGACCGGCGGCGCCGGTTACGTGGGCAGCGTCGTGGCGGCCCACCTGCTGGAGGCAGGGCACCGGGTCACCGTGCTGGACGACCTGTCCACCGGCTTCCGGGCCGGCGTGCCCGGCGGCGCCACGTTCGTCGAGGGCCGCGTCCAGGACGCGGGCAAGGTGCTCGACTCCTCGTACGACGCCGTGCTGCACTTCGCGGCCAGCTCCCAGGTCGGCGAGTCCGTGGTCAACCCGGAGAAGTACTGGCGCAACAACGTCGCGGGCACCCTGGAACTGCTGGGCGCCATGCGCGAGACGGGGGTGCGCCGGCTGGTCTTCTCCTCCACGGCGGCCACCTACGGCGAGCCGAAGTCCGTCCCGATCACCGAGGACGACCCGACCCTGCCGACCAACCCGTACGGCGCGTCCAAGCTCGCCGTCGACCACATGATCACCAGCGAGGCCGTCGCGCACGGCCTGGCGGCGGTGTCCCTGCGCTACTTCAACGTGGCCGGCGCCTACGGGGAGTTCGGCGAGCGGCACGACCCCGAGTCGCACCTGATCCCGCTGGTCCTCCAGGTCGCCCAGGGCCGCCGCGAGGCGATCTCGGTCTTCGGTGACGACTACCCGACCCCCGACGGCACCTGCATCCGCGACTACATCCACGTCACCGACCTCGCCGAGGCGCACCTGCTCGCCGTCGACGCCGCCACCCCGGGCGAGCACCTGATCTGCAACCTGGGCAACGGAAACGGCTTCTCGGTCCGCGAGGTCGTCGAGACCGTACGGCAGGTCACCGGCCACCCCGTCCCCGAGGTCGTCGCCCCGCGCCGGGCCGGCGACCCCGCGGTCCTGGTCGCCTCCGCCGAGCGCGCCAAGGAGCGGCTGGGCTGGCGGCCCTCACGCACCGACCTCGCGGAGATCGTCCGCGACGCCTGGACCTTCACGCAGGCCCTGCAGAACCGGGAGTAGAGCGACAGTGACAGCGGACGCCTTCCGAACGACGTACGGCACCGGGCCCGAGGGCGTGTGGGCCGCCCCCGGGCGGGTCAACCTCATCGGTGAGCACACCGACTACAACGACGGCTTCGTGATGCCCTTCGCGCTGCCGCACACCACCGTCGCGGCGGTGGCCCGCCGCGCCGACGGGCGGCTGCGGCTGCACAGCGCCTCGCCGGACGTCGACGGCGGCGTGGTCGAACTGCACGTGGACGAACTGGAGGCCGGCGGCGGCGCGGGCTGGGCCGACTACCCCGCCGGGGTGGTGTGGGCGCTGCGCGACGCAGGCCACGCGATCACCGGCGCCGACATCCACTTCGAGAGCACCGTCCCGACCGGTGCGGGCCTGTCGTCCTCGGCCGCGCTGGAGGTGGTGACGGCCGTCGCGCTCAACGAGCTGTACGGGCTGGGCCTGGAGCCCTGGCGGCTGGCCCGGCTGTGCCAGCGCGCCGAGAACGTCTACGTGGGCGCCCCCACCGGCATCATGGACCAGACCGCCTCGGCGTGCTGCACCGAGGGGCACGCGCTGTGGCTGGACACCCGCGACCTGTCGCAGCGTCAGATCCCGTTCGACATGGCCGCGCAGGGCCTGCGGCTGCTCGTCGTCGACACCCGGGTCACCCACGCCCACAGCGAAGGCGAGTACGGCAAGCGCCGGACCGGCTGCGAGCGGGCGGCAGCCGTACTGGGCGTCGAGGCGCTGCGCGACATCCCCTACGACGGTCTCGACGCGGCCCTGGAGCAACTGGCCGGCGAGCCCGAACTGCGGCCGCTGGTACGGCACGTGGTGACCGAGGACCGGCGCGTGGAGCGGGTCGTCGGGCTGCTGGAGGCGGGCGACGCCCGTGCCATCGGGCCGGTCCTGACCGAGGGGCACGCCTCGCTCCGCGACGACTTCCGGGTCTCCTGCCCCGAACTCGACCTCGTGGTCTCCGCGGGCAACGAGGCCGGAGCGCTCGGCGCCCGCATGACGGGCGGCGGATTCGGCGGCTCGGCCATCGTGCTGGTCGAGGAGCCGGCCGCGGAGAAGGTCGCCGACTCGGTGGTGGCCGCCTTCGCCGACGCGGGGTACCGCGAACCCCGCGTCTTCACGGCGGTGCCCTCGGCGGGCGCGCGGCGGCTCGCGTAGCGGAACGACCCCCGGCGCACGGGACACGCCGCGCACCGGGGGTCACACCCGCGGACCCGGGCCGGCAACTGGGGCCGCCCAGTTTTTCCATTCGGGCGCCTTTGTCTGCTCCTGCCCCTAGGCTCTTGAACACCGCCGGTGGGGGCCGGTGGCATCAGGGGGCGAGACACAAGGGTTCGGCACCTGGCGGAGGACGACGGCTAGCCCGGCGGCATGCGGCGTCCGCTCCAGGTGCCGGGCCTCAGTGCACCTCAACCTCGTCCGTTGGGGGGAAACCGCCTAATGCCGGGAGTGGGGCCCGTGGGACGAATCCGTGTTCTCGTCGTGGACGACCACCGCATCTTCGCCGAGTCGCTCGCCGCGGCCCTGGCCGCGGAATCCGATGTGGACGTGTCGGCGGCCGGCAGTGGCGCGGCCGCCCAGCGCTGCCTCGAACGCGCGGCGGCGGACGGCCGCCGCTACGACGTACTGCTGGTGGACGCCGACCTCGGGTCGGCCGCGGGCGCGGCGGGCGTGCGCACGCTGAACGCCGTGGACACCAACGGCTCCGCAGCCGTCGTCTCCGGCGGTCCCGCCGCTCCGGGCGGCACGCCGCCCGGTGTCGACGGCATCGCGCTGGTGGAACGCGTCAGGAACGAACACCCCGCCACTCGCACGGTGGTGCTCGCCGAGCGTGACGACGCGCGCCGCGCCGCCCGCGCGTTGCAGGCCGGCGCCTCGGGATGGGTGGCCAAGGACTGCTCGCTGTCCCGGCTGCTGGCGGTCATGCGCGGGGTGCTGAGGGACGAGACCCACCTGCCGCCCGCCCTGCTCACAGGTGTGCTGCGGGAGTTGACCGCCGCTCGCCGCCACCGCACCGAGAGCGAACAGCTGGTGGAGTCGCTCACCCCGCGCGAGCAGGAGGTCCTGCGCTGCATGGTGGCGGGGCTGGGCCGCAAGGCGGTGGCCGAACGGCTCTACCTGTCCCCGCACACCGTCCGCACCCATATGCAGAACGTGCTGGGCAAGTTGGGTGTGCACTCGACGCTGGCCGCGGTGGCGCTTGCCCGGCGGGCGGGGGTGCCTCCGGTGGAGGGCGACGGCGGCCGGGTGGGCTCGGCGGCCCCTGCATGACGCGACGGCGGCCCGCCCTCCCCGGAACCGGGAGGACGGGCCGCCGCATCATCGCGATGTCCTAGCGACCACGGCCGCCTTCGCCGCCACGGCCGCCGCCCTCGCCGCCGCGACCGCCGCCTTCGCCGCCGCGACCGCCGCCTTCGCCGCCACGGCCGCCGCCGCCACCGTAGTTGCCGTCACGGCCGCCGCCTTCGCCGCCGCGACCGCCACCGCCGCCGCGGCCGTCGTCGCGGCCTCCGCCGCCACCGCCGCCGTAGCAACCGCCGCCACCGCCGCCGTAGTTGCCGCCGCCACCACCGTAGTTGCCGCCACCGCCGCCGCCACCGTAGTTGCCGCCGCCGCGACCGCCGCCTTCGCCGCCGCGACCGCCACCGCCGCCGCCACGGCCGCCGTAGTCGCCGTTACGGCCGTCGTCGCCGAAGCTGAAGCCACGGCCACCGCCGCCGCCTTCACCGCCGCGACCGCCGCCCTCGCCGCCACGGCCGCCGCCTTCGCCGCCACGGCCGCCGCCTTCGCCGCCGCGACCGCCACCGCCGCCGCCACGGCCGTCGTCGCGGCCTCCGCCGCCGCCGCCGCCACCGCCGTAGCAGCCACCGCCGCCACCACCGATGCCGCCACCGCCGATGCCGCCACCGCCGATGCCGCCGATGCCGCCGATGCCGCCACCGCCGATGCCGCCGACGCCACCACCGCCACTGAGCTCACTGGCGTTGCAGACACGCGGCGACGCGCCGACGTTGGCGATGTAACGCCCTGCCGACCATGCGTAGAGGTTCTGGGCCAGGCGGTACCAACGCGGATTACCACCGATGTCCTGGCCATTGGTCTTGCAGACAATCGAGACCAGAGCGTTGTACGGGAGCACGCCCACCGAGCTGAACTGCGTGCCCGGGCCGCTGCGAACGCGCAGACCGATCCGGGCGATGACACGGCCCTGGTAGAGGGCGCTGTTGGGGCCGTCCGCCGCTGCGGACGCGATCTCGCCGGACAGGTCCGGGAGGTCCTCGCCGGCGCCCACGCTTTCCGTGTTCCCCGAGGGAGCCGGTGCGGCCTTCGGCGCGCCGGGTGCAGCGATCTCGTTGGCGAACGCGGTGCCCATCGTGCCAATGGCAAGGGTGCCGGCCAAGGCGCCGGTCACCGCTGTCGCGGCTATCTTGCTTGCGCGGGTGTGCAGAGTCATCTGCATCTCCAAGGTGGAGCGGGACCCGACAGGGTCCAGGGATTGGAAGCCGGCGCGGCTCGGCGCCTTTCAAAAAATGGCGCCGGTGCTCGGGTGCGCCGGCAGCCGCAAAGGTGGCCATCCGGGCCTTTATGCGGCGTTCACGTAGATCACGCTAAATCTGCCACTTTGGGTGCGCAACCGGTGGCAGAGCGTGGCCGTTTGTGATCTTCCCTGGGTGATTACGCCGGGTAATCGGCCTCAGCTCGGGATGTTGTCGAACGGCGCCGTCAACTGGCGCAGAAGGTCGGCGAGTTCTCCGCGCTGGCGGCCGGAGAGCTCGCCGAGGATGGCTCGTTCCTGCGCGAGCAGTCCCGCCAGGGCCTGGTCGGCACGGTCCCGGCCCTCCGGAGTGAGCCGTACGAGGACGCCGCGCCGGTCCGAGGGGTCGGGGAGTCGTTCCACCAGACCCTTCTTGGTGAGCCGGTCGATGCGGTTGGTCATCGTCCCGGACGTCACGAGCGTCTGGGTGAGCAGTTGCCCCGGGGAGAGCTGATAGGGCGCGCCCGCGCGGCGCAGCGACGTGAGGACGTCGAACTCCCATGGCTCCAGGCCGTGCTCCGCGAACGCCAGGCGACGTGCCCGGTCCAGGTGCCGCGCCAGCCGGCTGACCCGGCTGAGTACCTCGAGCGGTTCGACGTCGAGGTCGGGGCGCTCCCTGCGCCACGCCGCGACCAACCGGTCGACCTCGTCCTCCATGGGGATCAGTGTAGTGGTTCTGTCGACATGAAGTCTCTTGACATCAAGAGATTAGGTGCGGAACCTTGTGGGCAAGGTCGGCCGCAGGAAGAGATCCAACCTTCGCCAGGGAGTTCGAGACATGCCCGCAGCATCGTGGGACCCGCAGCAGTACCTCCGGCATTCCACCCACAGGACCCGTCCCTTCCACGACCTTCTGGCCCGGATACCGGAGCTCCCCGGCCCGTCCCCGCGCATCGCCGACATCGGCTGCGGCCCCGGCAACGTGACGGCCCTGCTCGCGGACCGCTGGCCTGCCGCGCGCATCACCGGCCTCGACAGTTCCGCCGACATGCTGGAGGCCGCGCAGGCCCATGCGGGCGTCACCCCCGGGGGCGGCAGCCTGGACTTCAGGGCCGCCGACGCCGCGCACTGGGTGCCGGAGGAGGACTACGACCTGATCGTGTCCAACGCCGCCCTGCAGTGGGTCGAGGGCCACGCCGAGCGCTTCCCCGAGTGGACCGCGCACCTGGTGCCCGGCGGGGTGCTCGCCTTCCAGGTGCCGGGCAACTTCACCTCCCCCAGCCATGCGCTGCTGGGCGAGCTGTGCGACTCCCCGGCCTGGCGCCACCGGCTGGGCGACGGCCACGGCCGCCGCTACGTCCACATCCTGGAGCCCGCCGCCTACCTGGAACGCCTCATCGACATTCCGGACGTCGACGTGGACGTCGACGTCTGGGAGACCACCTACGTCCAGCTGCTCCAGGGCGAGGACCCGGTCCTGGAGTGGACCAAGGGCACCGCGCTGCGCCCGGTGCTCACCGAACTGGCCGACGACCCCGCCGCCGCCGCGGAGTTTCTCGGCCAGTACCGCGACCTGCTGCGCAAGGCCTACCCCGCGGGCCCGCACGGCACCGTCTTCCCGTTCCGGCGGATCTTCGCCATCGCACGAAAGGCCCGCTGACCCCGTGATAGCCGCGCTCGACCACGTCCAGCTCGTCGCGCCGCCCGGTTGCGAGGAACGGCTGCGCGCCTACTACGCCGGCGTGCTCGGTATGACCGAGGTGCCCAAGCCGCCCGTACTGGCCGCCCGCGGCGGATGCTGGTTCACCTCCGGCGCCGCGCAGATCCACATCGGGGTGGAGGAGGACTTCCGCCCCGCGCGCAAGGCCCACCCGGGCCTGCGGGTGCGCGGCATCCGCGCCTACGCCGAGACGCTGGAGTCCCGGGGCGCGACGGTCGTCTGGGATCACGACCTGCCGGGCCACCACCGCTTCTACTCCGAGGACCCGGTCGGCAACCGCCTGGAGTTCCTGGAGCCCGAGGGGGCCTGAGCGGGCCGGAGCGCCGGGGGTGGCGGGCCTACAGCGTGAGGAACGCCGCCCCCAGCAGCGCCGCCCCGGCGATCCCGGCCACCCAGGCGGTGCGGGTCCACCGCAGACCGCCCGCCAGCACGAGTGCCGCCAGCAACAGCGCGCCCCCGAACGGGATCCAGGTGTGCAGCACGCCCGCCGTGCCAATCCGCACCACCGTGTCCGTGCCGGGCTCGACGGCGACGGGGATCCGCTCGCCGACACGGTGCGTGACCGCCTTGTCGATCGTCACCTTCGCCCGGATGGAGCCGAGCCCGGTCGGCACGAAGGGTCCCGTGCAGGTGTCGGCGGCGCAGGCGGAGACCGTCATGGTGCCCCGCTCGCGCCCCTTGGTGAGCATCGCGTGCTGGGCGGTCTTCCACGAGGTCCACACCCCGGCCGCCAGGATCACCAGGACGAGCGCGCTCAGCACCACGATCCGGGCGACCAGCACCAGACCCCACGTGCTCTCTGCGGTGCGGCGGGCAAGACTCCGTTTGGCCATGCGGGCGATCCTTGGCCATTGCCTGCCACTCGGTCAACTTCGCAGGCAGGTCAGCTGTTGTAGGTGCCCTGCGCCCGTTCCAGGCCCTCGCAGACCAGTGCCTCCACGGCGTCGGCCGCCCGGTCCACGAACCAGTCCAGCTCCTTGCGCTCCGTGCCGGAGAAGTCCTTGAGCACGAAGTCCGCCACCTGCATCCGTCCCGGCGGGCGCCCGATGCCGCAGCGCACCCGCAGGTAGTCCGGGCCGAGCGACTTGGTGATCGACTTCAGGCCGTTGTGGCCGTTGTCGCCGCCGCCCTTCTTGAGCCGCAGCGTCGCGTAGTCGATGTCCAGTTCGTCGTGGACGGCGATGATGTTGCCGAGCGGCACCTTGTAGAAGTCGCGCAGCGCGGTCACCGGTCCACCCGAGAGGTTCATGAACGTCATCGGCTTGGCCAGGACCACCCGGTGACCGCTGATGCGCCCCTCCACCACCTGCGAGCGGCTCTTGTGGGTCTTGAAGCGCCCGCCGATCCGGTCGGCGAGCAGATCGGCCACCATGAAGCCGATGTTGTGCCGGTTGCCGGCGTACTCCGGTCCGGGGTTGCCCAGTCCGGCCACCAGCCAGGGCCCCTCGGGGGCGCTATCCGCTGCGCTCATGCTCATGGCGTCCATTCAACAGGACCGCCGTCCCGCTCCTGACGGAGCGGGACGGCGGTCGTGAGAAGCGTGCTGCGTGCCGCTGATTACTCGGCGGCGGCCTCGGCGCCCTCGGCGCCCTCGCCCTCCTCGCCCTCACCCTCGGCGGGGGCCTCGGCCTGGGCGGCGACGACCTGCAGGACGACGGTGTCCTCGTCCACGGCCAGGGTGGTGCCCTTGGGGAGCGGGATGTCCTTGGCGAGGATGGAGGTACCGGCCTCCAGGCCCTCGACGGAGACGGTGACGCCGTCGGGGATGTGGGTGGCCTCGGCCTCGACCGGGAGCGCGTTGAGCACGTGCTCCAGGAGGTTGCCGCCGGGGGCGAGCTCGCCCTCGGTGCTGACCACGATCTCGACGGTGACCTTCTCGCCGCGCTTGACCGCGAGCAGGTCGACGTGCTCCAGGAAGCCCTTCAGCGGGTCGCGGGAGACGGCCTTGGGGATGACGAGCTCCTTGCCGTCACCCTCGATGTCCAGGCTGATCAGGACGTTCGGGGTGCGCAGGGCGAGCAGCAGCTCGTGACCCGGCATGGAGACGTGCTTGGGCTCCTGGCCGTGGCCGTAGATGACACCGGGAACCTGGTGCGCGCGGCGGATGCGGCGGGCAGCGCCCTTGCCGAACTCGGTGCGCAGCTGGGCGGCGATCTTCACTTCGGACATGGGAATCACACTCCTCGTAGTGACGACGGGACTTCTGTCTGGTCGCCCAGCCCACGACGGGCCGTTCCACTTACGAGGAGCGCGTCGATAACGGAGTCCGCCGCCCAAACGGCAACGGCCTCCCTCGCCGAGCAACTCGGTGAGTCTACCCGGCGGGGAGGCCGCCCCGGAAATCGATCAGCGCGTGATCAGTGCGAGTCCTCGAAGAGGCTCGTCACGGACCCGTCCTCGAAGACCTCGCGGACCGCGTTGGCGATGGTCGGAGCGATGGACAGCACCGTGATCTTGTCCAGCTCCAGCTCGCCCGGCGTGGGCAGCGTGTCGGTGAAGACGAACTCGCTCACCTTGGAGTTCTTCAGCCGGTCCGCGGCCGGGCCGGAGAGCACACCGTGGGTGGCGGTCACGATGACGTCCTCCGCGCCGTTGGCGAACAGGGCGTCCGCCGCGGCGCAGATGGTGCCACCGGTGTCGATCATGTCGTCCACCAGGACGCAGATGCGGCCGCGCACGTCACCGACGACCTCGTGCACGGTGACCTGGTTGGCGACGTCCGGGTCGCGCCGCTTGTGGACGATCGCCAGCGGCGCGCCGAGCCGGTCGCACCAGCGGTCGGCCACCCGGACGCGGCCGGCGTCGGGGGAGACCACGGTCAGCTTGGAGCGGTCGACCTTGGCGCCCACGTAGTCGGCCAGCAGCGGCAGCGCGAACAGGTGGTCCACCGGTCCGTCGAAGAAGCCCTGGATCTGGTCGGTGTGCAGGTCGACCGTGAGGATGCGGTCGGCACCCGCGGTCTTGAGCACATCGGCGATGAGCCGCGCCGAGATGGGCTCGCGGCCGCGGTGCTTCTTGTCCTGCCGGGCATAGCCGTAGAAGGGCACGACCACGGTGATGCGCTTGGCGGAGGCCCGCTTCAGCGCGTCGATCATGATCAGCTGCTCCATGATCCACTTGTTGATGGGCGCGGTGTGGCTCTGGATGACGAAGGCGTCCGAGCCGCGTGCCGACTCCTCGAAACGGACGTAGATCTCACCGTTCGCGAAGTCGAAGGCCTTGGTCGGCACAAGGGAGACGCCCAGCTCGCGTGCCACCTCCTCCGCGAGTTCGGGGTGTGCGCGGCCGGAGAAGAGCATCAGCTTCTTCTCACCGGTCGTCTTGATCCCGGTCACTGCACCGTCTCCTTGGTGTTCAACGCAGCTTCGCCCACGGTCGGCTAGCCGGCGGAATTGTGTGCACCTCACACGGTACGCGCTGCTGGGAGCACCCGCGCACGTGAGAATGGCCTCTTCCGGTTCGCCGCGGGTCCGGTCAGGCGTCCTGGTCGTCCTGCTGGGCGCGTTCGGCGGCGTGCGCCGCGGCGCTTCCCGGACGCTTCCGGGCCACCCAGCCCTCGATGTTGCGCTGCTGGCCGCGCGCGACGGCGAGCGAACCGGCGGGCACGTCCTTGGTGATGACCGAGCCCGCGGCGGTGTAGGCGCCGTCCCCGACTGTGACGGGAGCCACGAACATGTTGTCCGAGCCGGTGCGGCAATGGGAGCCGATGCTGGTGTGGTGCTTGTGCTGTCCGTCGTAGTTGACGAAGACGCTGGCCGCGCCGATGTTGGTGTACTCGCCGATGGTCGCGTCGCCGACGTACGACAGGTGCGGCACCTTGGTGCCCTCGCCGATCGTGGCGTTCTTCATCTCCACGTACGTGCCGGCCTTGGACTTCGGGCCGAGCCGGGTACCCGGGCGCAGGTAGGCGTACGGGCCCACGCCGGCCGCCTCGCCGATCTCGGCGCCGTCGCAGACCGCGTTGACCACGCGGGCGCCGGGGCCTACGACGGTGTCGGTCAGGGTGCAGTTGGGGCCCACCTCGGCGCCGGCGGCGAGCCGGGTGGCGCCGTACAGCTGGGTGTTCGGCAGCACGACCGTGTCGGGCTCGAACTCCACGGTGACGTCCACCCACGTGGAGGCCGGGTCCATGATCGTCGCGCCTTCGAGCATCGCCCGTTCCAGCAGGCGGTCGTTGAGCAGCCGGCGGGCCTCGGCGAGCTGAACGCGGTTGTTGATGCCGGCGATCTCGCGGTGGTCGGCGGCCACGGAGGCGCCGACGCGGTGACCGGCCTCGCGCAGGATGCCCAGGGTGTCGGTCAGGTACTCCTCGCCCTGGGCGTTGTCGGTGGTCACCTTGGCCAGCGCGTCCGCCAGCAGCGCCGCGTCGAACGCGAACACCCCGGAGTTGATCTCGCAGATGGCGCGCTGCTCGACGGTGGCGTCCTTCTGCTCCACGATCGCCAGCACCGAGCCGTCGTCGCCGCGCACGATGCGGCCGTAGCCCGTCGGGTCGGGGACCTCTGCGGTGAGTACGGTCACCGCGTTGGCGTCGGCGGCGTGCGCGGCGATCAGGCCGCGCAGCGTGTCGGGGGTGAGCAGCGGGGTGTCGCCGGCGGCGATCACCACCGTGCCGCTGAGCTCGGGGAGTTCCGCGAGCCCGACGCGGACCGCGTGGCCGGTGCCGTTCTGCTCGTGCTGGACCGCGGTGCGGATCGACGGGTCGATCTCGCCGAGGTGCGCGGTCACCTGGTCGCGGGCGTGGCCGACCACGACGAGCAGGTGCTCGGGGTCCAGGGCGCGCGCGGCGGCGACGACATGCCCCACCAGGGAACGGCCACTGATCGCGTGCAGGACTTTGGGGGTTGCCGACTTCATGCGGGTGCCCTCACCCGCGGCAAGGACGATGACAGCAGCCGGGCGGTGGGCGCTCACGGAAGGGGCTCCTCGGCGTGGGGTGACATTCACCCGCAGGATACCGGGGCGTAACGGACCAGGGGCACGGAAGCCGACGTGACCCCGGGGAGGTGCTCCGCTGCCAGGATTCGAACCCGGACTTAAGGGACCAAAACCCTCAGTGCTGCCGTTACACCACAGCGGATGGCACAAGCCGTCGTACCGGACGCCCCTGCCGGGGTGCCCGTTCGGCCTCCCCCACTATGCCGCACCGAGGCCCCCCAATGCGACGACAAAGATCGGCACTTCTCTTTCCCCGATCGTGGGTACACGTGTCAAGAGCCGTATTCCGGGTCGACACGCGCGCCCGGTTCGCCTGTCACTTGGAGTTGCCGGAATTACGGCACCGTAGGTTACGGTTGCGTAGCTCCCCGACATCGTGAGGGACCCCCATGACCACACAGACCGACGTGATCACCGAGTCCCCGGAACCCGGGCCCGGCGACGGCACGTCGCTTCCGCGCGCCACCCTCGGCGCGGACCGGAAGCAGTCACTTGAACAGATCACCCTCGGGCTCTTCATCGCCGTCCCCTTCCTCGCGCTCGTCGCGGCGATCCCGTTCGCGTGGGGCTGGGGCCTGAGCTGGCTCGACCTCGGCCTGATGGTCGGGATGTACTTCCTGGGCTGCCACGGCATCACCATCGGCTTCCACCGCCACTTCACCCACGGATCGTTCAAGGCCAACCGGCCGCTCAAGATCGCCCTGGCGATCGCGGGCTCCATGGCCGTCGAGGGGCCGGTCGTGCGCTGGGTCGCCGACCACCGCAAGCACCACCGGTACTCCGACGCCGAGGGCGACCCGCACAGCCCCTGGCGCTACGGGGAGACCCTGCCCGCCCTGCTGAAGGGCCTGTGGTGGGCGCACATGGGCTGGCTCTTCGACGAGGAGCAGACCCCGCAGCAGAAGTACGCCCCGGACCTGATCAAGGACCCGGCGATCCGGCGGGTCAGCCGCGACTTCTGGCTCTGGACGACGGTCTCGCTGGCGCTGCCGCCGCTCGTCGGCGGTCTGGCCACCATGTCCTGGACCGGCGCCGCCACCGCCTTCTTCTGGGGCTCCCTGGTGCGCGTCGCGCTGCTGCACCACGTCACGTGGTCGATCAACTCGATCTGCCACGCGGTCGGCAAGCGCCCCTTCCGCTCCCGCGACAAGTCCGGCAACGTCTGGTGGCTGGCCGTCCTGTCCTGCGGCGAGTCCTGGCACAACCTCCACCACGCCGATCCGACCAGCGCCCGGCACGGTGTGCTGCGCGGCCAGATCGACTCCAGCGCCCGGATCATCCGCTGGTTCGAGATGCTCGGCTGGGCCACGGACGTGCGCTGGCCGACCGCTGACCGTATCGCGGCCCGCCGTAAGGAAAGCGTCAGCGAAGCGGCATGATTGACGGGTGAGCGACGGCAGCAGTAGCAGCAGAGGGAGCGAGGGCACGTCGTCCCGGCGTGCCCGCAGGGTGCGCATGACCGGCAAGGAGCGCCGCGAGCAGCTCCTCGACGTGGGGCGCACGCTCTTCGCCGAGCGCGGCTACGAGGGCACCTCGGTCGAGGAGATCGCGCACAAGGCGGGCGTCTCCAAGCCCGTGGTGTACGAGCACTTCGGCGGCAAGGAAGGCCTCTACGCCGTCGTCGTGGACCGCGAGATGCGCCAGCTGCTGGACATGGTCACCGGGGCGCTCACCGGCGGTCATCCGCGCGAACTGCTGGAACAGGCCGCCTTCGCGCTCCTGGACTACATCGAGCAGTTCACCGACGGCTTCCGGATCCTCGTACGGGACTCCCCGGTCGCGCAGTCGACAGGCACCTTCGCCTCACTGATCAGCGACATCGCCACCCAGGTGGAGGACATCCTCGGCATGGAGTTCAAGCAGCGCGGCTTCGACCCCAAGCTCGCCCCGATGTACGCGCAGGCCCTGGTCGGCATGGTCGCGCTCACCGGCCAGTGGTGGCTGGACGCCCAGAAGCCGAAGAAGGCCGACGTCGCCGCGCACCTGGTCAACCTCTCCTGGAACGGGCTGTCGGGCCTGGAGCCCAGACCCCGGCTGATCGGCCACCGCAAGAACTGAGCGCCCCCCGACCTGTACGGCGAAGGCGCCGCACCCGAGTGGGGTGCGGCGCCTTCGCCGTGCCGTGCCGGCGCGATCAGCCGGTGTTGCGCAGGCCGGCCGCCACGCCGTTGACGGTCAGCAGCAGCGCGCGGGCGAGCAGCGGGTCGGGCTCCTCCCCGCGGGCGGCGGCCTCCCGCTGCCGGTGCAGCAGGGCGACCTGGAGGTAGGAGATCGGGTCCAGGTAGGCGTCGCGGATGTGGAAGGTCTGCCGCAGCGCCGGCTGCGCGTCCAGCAGCTCCGCCTCGCCGGTGATCCGCAGCACCTCGGCGACCGTCAGCTCGTGCTCCGCCCGGATGGTGTCGAAGACGTGCTTCAGCTCCTCCGGCACCAGGGTGTCCACGTAGTGCCGGGCGATCCGCAGGTCCGTCTTGGCCAGCGTCATCTCGACGTTGGACAGGAAGTTGCGGAAGAAGTGCCACTGCTCGTACGCCTCGGCGATGTCCGCCTCCCGGCCCGCCTCGCGCGCGGCCTTCAGCCCCGAGCCGACGCCGAACCAGCCGGGCACGATCTGCCGCGACTGCGTCCAGCCGAACACCCACGGGATCGCCCGCAGCCCGTCCAGACCCGCGCCGCTGTCCGGGCGGCGGGAGGGACGGGACCCCAGGTGCAGCTCGGCGAGCTGGTCGACCGGCGTGGAGGCGAAGAAGTACGCCGGCAGGTCCGGGTCCTCCACCAGCCGCCGGTAGGTGGCGTGCGCGGCGTCGGAGACCACGTCCATGGCGGCGTCCCAGCGGGCCAGCGCCTCGTCGGACTGGCGCGGGGCGGTGTGCAGGGCCGAGGCCTGCAGCGTGGCCGCCACCGTCAGCTCCAGGTTCTCCCGGGCCAGCGACGGGATCAGGTACTTGTCCGAGATGACCTCGCCCTGCTCCGTCACCTTGATCTCGCCCTCCAGCGTGCCCCAGGGCTGCGCCAGGATCGCGTCGTGGGTGGGGCCGCCGCCCCGGCCCACCGTGCCGCCGCGGCCGTGGAACAGCCGCAGCCGCACCCCGTGCCGGTGCGCCACGTCGCGCAGCCGCCGCTGCGCGCGGTGGATCTCCCACTGCGAGGTGGTGATGCCGCCGAACTTGGAGCTGTCGCTGTAGCCGAGCATCACCTCCTGCACGTCCCCGCGCAGCGACACGAGCTTGCGGTAGGAGGGGTCGGAGAGCATCTCGTCGAGCAGCCTGTCGGCGACCTTCAGCTCGTCGGTGGTCTCCAGCAGCGGCACGATGCCGATCCTGGCGACATCCCCGTGCAGGTCGATCAGCCCGGCCTCGCGCGCCAGCACCGCCGCCGCGAAGACGTCGTCGGAGCCGAGGCACATCGAGATGATGTACGACTCCACGACCTCCGGCCCGAAGCGCTCGAAGGCCTCGGCGATGGTGTGGAAGACACCCAGCGTCTTCGCGCCGGCCGCGTCCAGCGGCGCCGGGGTGGGCGCCAGCGGGCGGCGCGAGCGCAGTTCCTTGGCGAGCAGCTTGCGGCGGTACTCGCGCGGCATGTCCGCGTACCGCCAGGACTCCTCGCCGAGGCGGTCGAAGAGCTGACCGAGGGCGTGGTGGTGGGCGTCCGCGTGCTCACGGACGTCCATCGTGGCCAGCTGCAGACCGAAGGCCGACAGCGTGCGGATCGTGCGGTCCAGGCGGCCGTCGGCGATCAGCTCGCCGCGGTTGGCGCGCAGCGAGTCCTGGATCAGGCGCAGGTCGGCCAGGAGCCCGCCGGTGCCCAGGTAGTCCCTGCCGGGGACGTGCGGGGTGCCGGTGGCCAGCCGCTCGCGCGTGTTGAGCAGCTTCTGCCGGATGCAGGTGGCCTTGAGCCGGTACGGCTCCTCCGCGTTCAGCCGCTTGTAGCGCGGGCTGATCCCCGGGAGCCGGCTGAGGTCCTGCTCCAGGTCGGCGAGCAGCTCCGGGCTGGCGCCGGAGTTGCGGATGGAGTTCGACAGCATCGCCCGCAGGTCGTCGACCATCTCCAGGGCGTCGGTGATGCCGTGCTCGTGCTGCAGGATCAGCACGTCCCAGGTGACCTGCGGTGTGACGTTCGGGTTGCCGTCCCGGTCGCCGCCGATCCAGGTGCCGAAGGTCAGCGGGCGGGTCTCCGGCGGCAGCGGCACACCCACCCGCTCCAGCTCGGCGGCCAGGTCCTCCAGGACGTCGCCCACGGCGCGGGCGTGCAGCTCGTCCAGGTAGTAGATGGCGTTGCGCGCCTCGTCCGCGGGCTCGGGACGCACCACGCGCAGCTCGTCGGTCTGCCACAGCAGGTCGATGTTCTCCGCCAGCCGCACGTCGGTGCGGCGGCGGTCGGCGTCCTGCGGCTTGTCCAGCAGGGCGGCGATGCGGCGCAGCTTGTTCAGCACGCTGCGGCGGGCCGCCTCGGTCGGGTGGGCGGTGAAGACCGGCCGCACGTTGAGGTTGCGCACGGACTGGCGCAGGTGCTCGGGATCGGCGTCCTTCAGCAGGTCAGCCGTACGGGTCAGCAAGCCCCCGTCGGTGGCCCGGCGGGCCTGCAGCTCACGGCCGCGGTGCACCTGCTCGGTGACATTGGCGAGGTGGAAGTAGGTGGAGAAGGCGCGCACCAGTTTGGCGGCGGTCTGCAGATCTGTGTCGCCGAGAAGGGCGGCGGCGGCCTCGCCGTCGCTGCGGGTCAGCGCCCGCACCTTCTCCACGAGGTCGAGGAGTTCCTGGCCTTCCTGCCGTACGAGCGTCCCGCCGAGGAGGTCGCCCAGGCGGCGGATGTCCGCGCGCAGGGGTGCGCTCTCGGTGGTGTTGTCGGCGCTGCTCACAGGTGCGGCTCCTAGTGCAGTGGTATGGATCGCGGCAAGAAACGCGTGGGCCCCGCACGGCGGGTCGTCCGGTCGTGAGGGGACGGGAGAGGCGGACCGCGCTGTCCGACGCCACCAGGATAGAAGGGCCGCCCGCCCGCGACCGGGGCTGACCGCCAGGCGGACAGTGCCGCGTCTAGGCTGGGCCGTATGAGTACGACGGGGGAGTACGTACCGGACGGAGCTGGAGGACGGAGCCGGGGGGCCGCCGGGCCGTGGTGGTGGGCCCGGCGGCGGAGCATGGTGCTCGACGTGGTGCTGGCCGCCGTCTCGGCGCTGGAGTGCCTCGTCGAGGGCGTCGCCTTCGCGGAGAAGACCGGGGTGTCCCCGGTCGTCGCGGGCGTCTTCGGTCTGCTGGTCGGCTCCCTGCTGGTGCTGCGCAGGCGGTGGCCGGTGGCGGTGGTCCTCGTGTCCATCGCGATCACGCCCGCCCAGATGGGCATCCTGCTCAGCGTCGTCGGCCTCTACACCCTGGCCGCCTCCGACGTGCCCCGGCGCATCATCGCGGTGCTCTCCGGGATGACCATGCTCGGCACGCTGATCGTCACCTTCCTGCAGATGCACGGCGACCTCAGCTCCGGCACCTACCACGCGCCGCTCGCGGCGGTCGCCCTCACCTCCGTGCTCGCGGCGATCGGCGTGACCGCGCCGCCGGTGCTCCTCGGGCTCTACGCGGGCGCCAGGCGGCGCCTGGTGGAGTCGCTGCGCGAGCGGGCGGACGGCCTGGAGCGGGAGCTGTCCCTGCTGGCGGAGAAGGCCTCCGAGCGCGCCGAACGGGCCCGCATGGAGGAGCGCACCCGTATCGCCCGCGAGATGCACGACGTGGTCGCGCACCGGGTGAGCCTCATGGTCGTCCACGCGGCGGCGCTCCAGGCGATCGCCGTCAAGGACCCCGAGAAGGCCTCCGCGAGCGCGCAGCTGCTGGGCGACATGGGACGCCAGGCCCTCAACGAGCTGCGCGAGATGCTCGGCGTCCTGCGGACCGTCCCGGGGCCCGGGCCGGCGGTGCCGGCGGTGACCGCCCCCGTTGCGGAGCCCGCCCCCGCCGCGCCCGCGCCCTCGGACGTCCACGAGGACTCCGGGCCCTGCCTCGCGGAACTGCACGCGCTCGTCGAGGAGTCGCGGGCGGCGGGCATGCACGTGGAGTTCACGGTGGAGGGGACGGAGCGGTCCCTGGCGGCGCGCGTGGAGACCACGGTCTACCGCGTGGTGCAGGAAGCCCTCACCAACGTCCACAAGCACGCCCCGGGCGCCCGCGCGCGCATCCGGCTGGCGTACCGCGAGGCGGAGATAGCCGTCCTCGTCCAGAACGGGCCCTCCGACGGGGCGGCGGCCATCGCGCTGCCCAGTGGGGGGAACGGGCTCATCGGCATGCGGGAGCGTGTCACCGCGCTCGGAGGCGGTTTCGCCGCCGGGACCACGACGGAAGGCGGCTTCCGCGTCTCGGCGCTTCTGCCTGCGTAGCTGTGGGGTTTTTTCCCCGCCCGCCCTCCCGGGTGCCCCAGGAAGTCTGGGCGCCCCGGCGCGCGTTGTGTGGGGTGCCGGGTGCGGGGCCTCCGGGGCTGGGCATTCTGGACAGCACATTTCGGTGCCTCGGGCGCTCTCAACTGATCACCCCGGGTTGTGCACCCAAATATGCTCCACAGTCCAGAACGCCCACCCCTACGACCCCGCCCCCTCCGTAGGTTGTCGCGCCTGATCCCCGGAGGGGGGTAGAAGCGGCACCGTGCCTGGGGCCGCCCGCTGGCGCAGCGCGGTCCGAGGGGGCCAGCGCTCGCGCGGCAGGCCGCGGGGGCAAGAGTGAGGCGACCGCGGTCACCCCGGACCGCCCCCACCCCCTCCGGTGCGGTCCGCGGGGCCAGCGCTCGCGCGGCAGGCCGCCGGGGCAGAGTGAGGCGACCGCGGTCACCCGGACCGCCCCCACCCCCTCCGGCGCGGTCCGCGGGGCCAGCCATCGCGCGGCAGGCCGAAGGGGCGGAGTCAGGCAACCGCGGTCACCCCGGACCGCCTCCATACCCCCCACCGGGGATCAGGCGCGACAGCTCACGGAGGGGGCGGGGTCGGAGGGGTGGATGTTCTGGACGCTGCGGGATATTTGTGCGCACCATCCGGGCAGGGACGGGATGAGCAGGTGCTGGAAACGCGCGTAAATATCCCAGTCCAGGACGTGCAGCCCCGGAGGCACCGCACCCGGCCCACCCCGCACCCGCGCCGGGGTCACTGACTTCACAGGGCTGCGGGCACCCCCGGCCGAAGGTTGGGGGAGGGAGGGCGGGAGGGAAAAAAACCTGCCCGCACAGCAACCCGGGGTCACGTCGTGAGGCGGTGGGGGCGCACGCCCGCCGTGAGCGTGCACAGCGCAGCGTCGATCGTCGGGCCCAAGTAGTAGTCCCCGGTGTGGTCCACGCAGTAGACGCGCCCGAGCGCATCGACGCCGAGATGTCCCTGCCCGGAGGACTCCACCCCGAGCGGCGCGACCTCCGTGTCGAGCGCGGAGCCGAGATCGCCCCAGGTGCGGGCGAGGTGCAGGCCCTGGAGGGGGTCGATGAGGACCCCGCTCGGCGCGACCTGGGGGCGGCCCGGGGCGGAGACCGCGGGGACGGTCAGGCCGCCGAACTCGGCCCAGGCCTCGACCGCGGCGGGGAAGACGCTGTGCCGGTGGCCGCCGGGGGAGACGTAGGCGCGCAGGGTGTCGGCCCAGACCTCGGCCTGGCGGATGTCCCACTGGCCGGGCTGCCAGCCCGCGGAGCGCAGCGCGGCGTCGACGCCGACGGGGAAGCGCGTCGAGGTGGTCCGTGCGTTGAGGGCGTCGCTCGCGCTCACTCGGCCTCGGCCCCCGGATCGAAGGGCCGCACGCCGAAGTGCGCGAGCAGCGGCAGGCAGGAGCGGCACGGCGGCGCGTAGCCGCCGTGCGCCGGGTCGCCGTCCTCACGTATGTGACGGGCCGTCACTTTCGCGCCCTTGAGCGCCTTGCGGGCCTCGGCGTGGGTGAGCGGCTTGCGCGCGGCGCGCTTGCTGCGCCCCGCGTCGGCCTGGGTGAGCCAGCGCGACAGCAGTACGGGCTCCGGGCACCGCCCGGTGAAGCGCTCACGCTGTGCGACGGGCAGGGTGTCGAGCGCGTCCTGGACCAAGGGGTGCAGTTCGGGCGGCTGTTCGCCCTTGCTCCCGGTACAGGTGAGCACCTCGTCCTTGACCGACAGCGCCGCGGCGACCGCCGGCAGGATGCCGTCGCGGCGGTGGCGCAGCACGGGCGGTGGCGGCGCTTCCTCACTTCCCCAGGTCAGCCGCGGGTCCGCGGCACCTCTCGTCAGCATGTTCCTACGGCCCTCCGATCCGTCCTCCGAAGAGGACGTCCCCCTTATCTGCGCAAGACTGCCAATTGATCGCGCGTTACGGAAGTCGGTTGTGAGGTGAGAGGTTTACTTTGTGCCGGATGTCACGGCACTGTGGGGAGATGGGTATCGCAGTCCGATGTGCCACCGCTCTCGTCGTCCTTGTGTTGGCCACTGGTTGTACGGATAGTAGCGCCGGGCCGGACGCGAAGGGCGGGAAGGTCGTCGATTCGGGGGTTCCCGTCGCTTCGGACGATCACGAGCCGCTGAGTTCTCCCCAGTTGAGGGCCGCACTCGTCATCAACGCCGATGTGCCCGGTTATGTGGTGACCGGTACCGCGGGGACCGGCGCGATGAGTCCACATCAGGTGCTCACCGCCGGCCGCGCCGAATGCCGCCCGCTGTCCGACCCCGTCAGCGCCCGGCCCGCCCACCGGCGCACCGCGTACGCCTCCACGACGTTCACCTCGAAGGAGGCGGCCGGGGGCAGCGGCGAACTCGACATGCTGCTGCTGTCCGCGCACGCGCCGGGCGACGCGCGGAAGATCATGGGCGGTCTCGCCTCCGCCTTGCGGAAGTGCCGCACCTTCGAGGCGACCGACGGCGGCGGCCGCGCCACCGCCTTCGCCGTCCGTCCCGCCGAGGCGCCCACGGCCGGGGACGATGCGGTCGCGTACGTCCTGACCGACACCGCCGCGCCCTCGGACGGGGCCGCCACCGTCACCGTCGTCCGCACCGGCGGCAGCACCGCCACCTATGTGACCGTCCAACTGTCCGGCGGCACCGGCGGACCGCCCGCCGCGGTCGTGCGCACGCAGGACGCGAAACTCCGCCGCGTTGCCGCCGAGCAGTGACCGGAACCAGCCGAAGCACCTGCCGCCCCACCCCCTAGGCTGTGCCCAACACCAGATCCAGCATGGGGGCATCCGCAATGACGACAGGTCGGCTCGGGCACCGGGCCGCGCCACCGAACGCGGCCTACGCCGGTCAGATCGTGCACTTCCCCGACCCGGTGCGCCGCGCCCGCCATCCGCAGGGCGTCCGCGTGGACGACCACGGCTTCCCGGACTTCACGCCCTACGCCCGTGCCGCCGCCGAGATCGCCGAGCCGCCGGACGGCTTCGGCATCGACGAACTGCGGCTCACCGACTACGTGTCCGCCAACGCCGCCCAGCACGCCGCCGGTCACGAACTGTGGGGCAGCCTGTCGCCGGTCGCCACCCCGCACGGCTGGACGTGGCACCATGTCGCCGGCTCGCGCCGCCTGGAACTGATCCCCGCCGAGGTCAAGTCGCTGCTGCGGCACCACGGCGGCCTCGCCACGACCGCCTCCGCGGACCACGACAAGCGCGGTACGCGACCGCTGCAGGACACCCGGCCCGCGCACTTCGCCGTGGGAACGGGCCGGAACGCCGCCGCGGCCGTCACCGAGCAGCAGGTGCGCGACGTCGAGGAGGAGCTCGGCTACCGGCTCCCCGGCGCCTACCGCAGCTTCCTCAAGGCCGCCGGCGGCTGCGCCCCGCGCGGCGTCGCCCTGCTGCCCCTGCTGGGACTCCTGGTCGACCAGCCCTTCTTCACGGTGCGCGACGAGTCGGCGGTCAACGACCTCGTCTACGTCAACAAGTGCCTGCGCGACCACCTCACCAAGGACTACCTCGCGATCTCCTACGTCCAGGGCGGGGTGCTCGCGGTCAAGGCGCGCGGCGCCGACCTCGGTTCGATGTGGCTGTGCGCCTACGACGACGTACGGGACACCGACGGTGCCTTCGCCTCCACCGAGGAGCGGGTGGCCGCGCTGCTGCTGCCCTGCGGCGAGGACTTCGACGCCTTCCTCGCCGCGCTCGCCGGCGACCCGCCGGAACTGGACACGGTCGCGAACCTGATGGTGGACGGCGGCTTCGCCCGCGCCGTCCCGTTGGAGGGGTGAGGCTGCAGATGGTCACGTTCGCGGAGGCGCAGGAGCGCGCCGAGCGGTGGATCAACGCCGGTGTCCCGGCGTACCTCGTCCGCGAGGTGCGGGTACGGGAGTTCGGCCAGGGCTTCGTGGTGTGGTCCGAGCCCCGCGACGGGGGCCCCATCGGCGACGAGGGCGAGACCCGCGTGGTCATCGCCAAGGACAGCGGGGAGGCCACGCTGTGGCCGGCGCTGCCGGTCGGCGAGATCATCCGCCACTGGGAGGAGGCGTACGGGGGCGCGGCCGGTGCGGTCGCGGACGCCGTCCCGGAGCCGCCGAAGCGGCTGGACCTGGAGGCGACCTCCTTCCTGCTCAGCCCGCCCCAGTGGCTGCAGGACGCGGCCGACCGGCTCGGCATCCCGGACCGCCGGCCGCCGGCCGATGCCGTGACGCCGTCCGACGCCCTGACCGTGGCGGACACCGGCGCGGGGACGCCCACCCCCGCGCCCACGCCCTTCGACGGGCCGCCGCCCCCGTTCGTCCCGACGCCGACGCCGGTGATGCCACTGCCGTACGACCGGTCGCCGACGCCGCCGCCCTCGGCGTGGCGGGACACCAACAACGGCGACGCGGGCCGTGCCGTGCCCCCGCCCGCGACGGTCTACGCACCGCCGATCACCGACTCCGACGACGCCCACACGCCGCCGCCGAGGAGCAGTGCCGAGGCGAGCACCGAGCGGCTGCCGGGTGTGCCGGAGACCGGCACCCCGCTGCCGCCCGGCGGCTACGGCTACCCGGGCGGCGCGGCCACGCCTCCGCCCCCGCCGCCCGCCGTGCACCGTGCCGCGACGATGCTGTCGCGTCCCGACGCCCCCGCGCCACCGCCCCCGCCCGGAGTACCGGGCGCCGGGGCGCCGCGGCAGGGCGCGGCGGACCTGGCCGGTGCCGAGACCTCCAAGGCCGGACCGCCCCCGCCGCCCGGCCCCGGGGTGCCCGGGACCCCGGGCGCGGGCTATGTGCCGACCCAGCTGGTGCAGGCGCTGCCCGCGAACCAGCCGCCGCCCGCCCCGCCGGGGCCCCAGGCGCCGGACGCGCACCACGCCGCGACGATGCTGTCCCGCCCCGACGGCCCTCCGCCGCCCCCGCCCGGACCCGCTCCGGCGCCCATGGCGCAGCCGCAGCCGCAGCCGCAGGCCGGGTACGGCTATCCGCAGCCCCCCGCCCCGCCGCAGCCGGCCGCCGGCGTGCCCACGATCGGCCCGGGCTACATGGCCGTGCTCCGCTACCGCGCGCAGGACGGTTCGGAGCAGCAGCTCATCCGCCGCTCCGCGCCGGGCACCCCGCACCCGGAGTGGCAGATCCTGCACGAGCTGCGCGCCCTCGGCGTGCCGCCGCAGGCGGTGCTGGAGCTGCACACCGAGCTGGAGTCGTGCGACCTGCCCGGCGGTTACTGCGCCCGCATGATCCGGGAGACCTGGCCCCAGGTCCGGATCAGCAGCACCGCCCCGTACGGCAAGGACCGGGCCGGCCGCCGGGCCGGCGTCGAGCACCTGCTGACGCACCTCGGCGAGCTGCACCAGGTGGCGAGCGCCCCGGCGCCCGCCCGCCCGCACCGGGTGCCGTTGCCCGAGCCGCACCGGATCCAGCGGGTCCCCGCGATCCCGCTGGACGCGATCGGGCACGAGCTCGCCCAGTCCTTCGGGCCGCAGGGCGTGTTCCGTTTCGACCAGCGCGCGGTCGCCCGTCAGGGCGTGCCGGACATCGTCGCGCAGACGCTGACGTGGTCGGGCCTGCCGGTGGACTTCGGGCCGTTCTTCTGGGCGCAGGCCCAGCCGGGCCGCCCGGTGCCGACCCTGGCCGAGCTGGCCGCCGAGCGCGGCGTGCAGCCGGCGCCGGACGCCGGCTCCTACCTGGTCATGGGCAATGACTTCGGCCGCCAGCTGTGCGTGCAGTACGGCACGGCGCACATCGTCGCGGTCCCGCTGGAGGCGGGGCCGGGCGGTGGGACGGCGGTGCCGCAGTTCGTCAACTCCAGCCTGCCGGAGTTCGTCCGCTGCCTGGCGCTGCTCGGCAAGATGTGGCGCTGGCGGCTGGGGCTGACGCCGGAACAGGCGGGCCGCTGGACGGTGGACTTCCAGGCGCAGATCGCCGCGCTCGACCCGGCGGCCGTCGCGTCGCCCGAGCACTGGTGGTCCGTGCTGATCGAACAGATGTGGGACGGCATGCTGTAGTCGCCGCTGCACTCCGGTCGCACGCGGCCGGAGTGTCGCATGGTGTGTAAATAGGGCAAACCCAGGAATATGGGGGTATGAGTACGGCATACCCCTACGGCTTCGCCATGGTCCGCGGCCGCGGATACCGCACCGACCAGGTGGACCGCTTCCTCGAGGAGCTGTCCGAGGACCGCGACGCCGCCTGGGAGCGTGCCGCGCGGCTCACCGTCCTCGCGAACGAGATGGACGCCGAGTGCGCCGCCCTGCGGGACGTCGTCGCCGGCCTCGCCCCGCCCACCTTCGAGTCCCTCGGCGGCGGCGCGCAGGAACTGCTGCGCCTGGTGGAGGAAGAGGCCGCCGCCGTGCGCGACCGCGCGGAGGAGGAGGCCCGGACCGCGCACGACGCGGCCGAGGCCGCCCGGCGCACCCTGCTGGACGAGTCCCGAGCCGCCGCGCACGCCCGCCGCACCAGCGCCGACGTCCAGGCCTCGGGCACCCTCGACGAAGCCCGCTCCACCGCCTCCGAACTCCTCGGCGTGGCCCGTCGCGAGGCCGCCCACCTGCGCGACGACGCCGCGCGGCGTCTGGACGCGCTGCGCCAGGACACCGAACGCGCCTTCGCCGCGCAGGAGAAGGAGCGGCGCGAGCGCCGCGACGCCCAGGAGCACGAGCTCGCCGAACGCGAGGCCGGCCTCGACGCGCGCCTGGCCGAACTCACCCACTACGCCGAGAACATGGTCGAGGAGGCCCGCCGCGCCCTGGCGGCCACCGAGGAGGCCGCGCGCCGCCGGGACCAGGACGCCGAGGCGGCCGCGGCAGAACTGCTCGCCCAGGCCCGCGTCCGCGAGGAGCGCATCCGGCTGGCCGCCGAGCGCGAACTGCGCCAGCACGAGGTCCGCCGCGACGAGATCCGCGAACACCTCGCCCATGTCCGCAGCAGTCTGGCCGCCCTCACCGGCGGTGAGGTCCCCGCCCCGGACGACGACCCCGGTAGCGCCGAGGTGCCGCCCCCGGCCACGGCCGAGGACGCCGGCGACGCCAAGGGCACCGGCGACGCCCCGGCCGCCGGGGACGACACGCGCGGGGAGCCGTAGTCCCGCAACGCCCCGGCCGGCTCACCGCGGCTGCGGGTCCTCCTCCAGGACCGGGAAGCGGCGCGGGGCCACCAGGAGCACGGCGAGCAGCGCCAGGACGGCGGCCAGCGCCGACCCCGCGTAGACGTGGTCGACCGCGGCGGCGACCGCCCGGCGGACCGGCTCGCTCAGGTGCGCGGCACCGGTGACCGCGTCGAGGTCCGTGCCGGAGCCGTGCAGGCGGGAGGCGAGGGTCGCGTTGGCGACGGCGCCGAAGACCGCCGCCCCGACGCTCTGCCCCACCTGGCGGCAGAAGAGGATGGACGAGGTCGCGGTGGCCCGCTCGCGCCAGGGCACCGTGGACTGCACGCCGACGATGAGCGGCAACTGGAAGAGGCCGAGCGCGGCACCCAGCAGCAGCATGACGAGCGTGGGCTGCCAGGCCGGGCCGGCGTACGGGAGCATCACCAGCGCGACGAGGACGACCACGGCGGCGGCCATGCCGAGCGCGGCGGTGTTGCGGAACCCGATGCGCAGGTAGACGCGGTTGCTCAGGGCGGCCGACAGCGGCCAGCTGATGGTCATCACCGACAGCACGAAACCCGCCTGTATCGGCCCGAGACCGAGCACGGTCTGCGCGTACGTCGGCAGGAAGACGGTCGGCGCCACCATCAGCACGCCGAGCATGCCGAGCGCGAGGTTGACCGAGACGATCGCGCGCCGCCGCCACACCCAGCCGGGGATGATCGGCTCGGCCGCGCGGCGTTCGATCCAGAAGGTCGTGACGCCGAGCACGACGCTGCCGCCGAGCAGCCACGGCCGCAGCGGGCCGCTCTGGACGAGGCCGCTGATGAGCAGCCCGCCGGACAGGAACAGGCCGAGCGCCCCGGGCCAGTCGACGCGGTGCCGGGTGCGGCGGGTGACCGACTCGCGCAGGTGGCGTGAGATGAGCAGGAGTGCGATCGCCCCGATGGGCAGGTTGATCAGGAAGATCCAGCGCCAGCTGGCGTATCCCGACAGCACCCCGCCGCACAGCGGGCCGACCACGGCGGATACCGCCCACACCGTGGAGATCGCCGCCTGGATGCGCCCGCGCTCCTTCAGCCCGTACAGATCGGCGGCCACGGTCTGCACCGTGCCCTGGATGGCGCCGCCGCCGAGCCCCTGCACGATGCGGAAGGCGATCAGGCCGGCCATGTTCCACGCACCGGCGCACAGCAGGGACCCCAGCAGGAAGATCGCGATCCCGACGAGCAGCACCGGCTTGCGGCCGAAGGTGTCGGCGAGCTTGCCGTACACCGGCAGCGTCACCGTGACCGCGAGCAGGTAGCCGGAGAACAGCCAGGAGAACACCGAGAAGCCGCCGAGGTCGCCGACGATCTGCGGGACGGCGGTGGAGATGATCGTGGAGTCCATCGCCGCCAGCGCCATCGCCAGCATCAGCGCGGCCACCACCGGGCCGCGGCGGATCGGCGGGGCGGTCGCGGCCGCCGCTGTCGTGCTCTGGTCGGTGCCCTGCACGGGAGAACCCCCCTGGATCTGTGTACGACACACTTTTTCATGGCCGCACCGCCGCCGCACAGGGGGTTCCCGCAGGCCGGACACCCGTGCTTGAGCCTCCCGCGGCGGGAGGGTGCAGCATCGACCCCGAGCCGGGTCACCCGAAAGTCGCAGTCCCCCTAGGGGGCGTACCGAGTTTTCTCCTACCCCCGGTTCGTACCGGCGGAGGACGAACCACCCCTCATCGGCTCCCTAGCCTTCTGGTGGGGCTAGCCCCCGGGTCGATACGGAGACCCGCACCATCGTCCAGGCCCCCGTCCGGCAGCCAGTCTGTACAGGCGATGGCGCACGTCCGCACGAGCCATGACATTCACGACGAAGCAGGAGAGACCAGTGACAACGGCAGTATCGATTCCCAAGTCCGGGGGCAGCGGAGAACGTACGGCCGTTGCCGCCAGTGCCCGCGGCGTGACCAAGGCGTACGGTTCCGGCGAGACCCGGGTCGTGGCCCTCGACGCGGTGGACGTCGACATCGAGCGCGCACGGTTCACCGCGATCATGGGGCCGTCCGGCTCCGGCAAGTCGACCCTCATGCACTGCCTCGCCGGTCTCGACACCGTCACCGAGGGGCAGATCCTCGTCGGCGACATCGAGATCACCAAGCTCAAGGACAAGAAGCTCACCCAGCTGCGCCGGGACAAGATCGGCTTCATCTTCCAGGCCTTCAACCTGCTGCCGACCCTGAACGCCGTCGAGAACATCACGCTGCCCATGGACATCGCCGGCCGCAAGGCCGACCCGCAGTGGCTGCAGCGCGTCGTGGAGACCGTGGGCCTGGCCGACCGCCTCAAGCACCGGCCCGGCCAGCTCTCCGGCGGCCAGCAGCAGCGCGTCGCCGTGGCCCGCGCCCTCGCCGCCCGCCCCGAGATCATCTTCGGCGACGAGCCCACCGGAAACCTCGACTCCCGCGCCGGCGCCGAGATCCTCGGCTTCCTGCGCCGCTCGGTCGACGAACTCGGCCAGACCATCGTCATGGTGACCCACGACCCGGTCGCCGCCTCCTACGCCGACCGCGTCCTCTACCTCGCCGACGGCCGGATCGTCGACGAGATGCGGGACCCGACCGCCGACTCCGTCCTGGAGCGCATGAAGGACTTCGACGCCCGCGGGAGGACCTCGTGACCGTCGTCAAGACCTCCCTGCGCAACTTCGTCTCGCACAAGGGCCGCATGGCGCTCTCCGCCATCGCCGTCCTGCTGTCGGTGGGCTTCGTCTGCGGCACGCTCGTCTTCACCGACACGATGACCTCCACCTTCGACAAGCTCTTCGCGGCCACCGCGTCGGACGTCACCGTCACGCCCAAGGGCGCGCCCGGCAACGACGACATGCAGATGACGGCGAAGGCCACCACCGTCCCGGCCTCCGTGGTCCAGCGGCTCAAGGGCGTCAAGGGCGTCAAGGACGCGACGGGCGAGGCCAACAGCCAGACCCTGACCGTCACCGACAGCGGCAACGACAGCCTCAGCCCCACCTCCGGCGCCCCCACCATCGGCACCAACTGGGACTCCACCGAGGAGCGTTCGGTCGACCTCACCTCCGGCCACGCCCCGCGCGGCCCCACCGAGGTCATGGTCGACGCCGACACCGCCGACAAGCACCACCTGAAGATCGGCGACGAGATCCGCGTCATCGCCATCCCCGGCGAGTTCCGCGCCCGGATCACCGGCATCGTCACCTTCAAGGTCACCAACCCCGGTGCGGCCGTCTTCTACTTCGACACCGCCACCACCCAGACCAAGCTCCTCGGCGCCAAGGACGTCTTCAGCAGCATCGGCCTGACCGCCGCACCCGGCGTCAGCGACGACCAGCTGAAGAAGAACGTCGCCGCGGAACTCGGCACCTCCGCCGGGTACAAGATCCAGACCCAGGCCGAGTGGACCGCCGAGAACAAGAAGGACATCGCGGGCTTCCTCGACGTCATCAAGTACGCGATGCTCGGCTTCGCCGGGATCGCCGTCCTCGTCGGCGTCTTCCTGATCGTCAACACCTTCTCCATGCTGGTCGCCCAGCGCACCCGCGAGATCGGCCTCATGCGGGCCATCGGCGCCAGCCGCCGCCAGGTCAACCGCTCCGTGCTCATCGAGGCGCTGCTCCTCGGCGTCGTCGGCTCCGTCCTCGGCATCGGCGGCGGCGTCGGGCTCGCCGTGCTGCTGATGAAGCTCATGGGCAGCATGGGCATGAACCTCGACACCTCCTCCCTGACCGTCAAGGCCACCACGCCCGTCGCCGGTCTGGTCCTCGGTGTCGTCGTGACCGTTCTCGCCGCCTACCTGCCCGCCCGCCGGGCCGGGAAGGTCTCCCCGATGGCCGCCCTCCGCGACGCCGGCATCCCGGCCGACGGCCGGGCCGGCCGGGTGCGCGCCGTGATCGGCGTGGTCCTCACCCTGGGCGGTGCCGCCGCCCTCGTGGCCGCCGGGCGGGCCACCAAGGCCGCCGAAGGCTCGTCCTTCCTCGGCCTCGGCGTCCTGCTGACGCTGGTCGGCTTCGTCGTCGTCGGCCCCCTGCTCGCCGGCTTCGTGGTCCGCGTCATCAGCGCGGGCGTCCTGCGGATCTTCGGCTCCGTCGGCCGCCTCGCCGAACGCAACGCGCTCCGCAACCCGCGCCGGACCGGCGCCACCGCCGCCGCCCTCATGATCGGCCTCGCCCTCGTCGCGGGCCTGTCCGTGGTCGGCTCCTCCATGGTGGCGTCGGCCAGCGACCAGCTCGACAAGTCGGTCGGCGCGGACTTCATCATCGCCTCCGACAGCGGCCAGCCCATCACCCCGCAGATCGAGAAGGCCATCAAGGCCGCGCCCGACCTCGCCCACGTCACCGACTACAAGTCGCTCGACGCGAGGATCACCACCCCCGACGGCGCGGTCTCCGACACCAGCATCTCCGCCGCCGACCCCACTTACGCCCAGGACCTCCAGGTCAAGGCCGTCGCCGGCGAACTCTCCGCCGCCTACGGGGCCGACGCGATGTCGGTCGGCGAGAGCTTCGCCGACAAGCACCACGTCAAGCTCGGCGACACCCTCACCGTCCGCTTCACGGCGGGCGACACCGCCAAGCTCAAGGTCACCGCGATCACGACCAAGGACACCGCCTTCGACGGCGGCGCGATGTACACCAACATCACGACCGCGGCCCACTACATCCCCGCCGACCGGATGCCGATCAACGACATCATGTTCGCCGCGGCCAAGGACGGGCGGCAGGACGCCGCGTACGCCGGACTCAAGAAGGCCCTGCACGACTTCCCGCAGGTCCAGGTCCGCAACCAGGCCGACTACAAGCAGCTGCTCAAGGACCAGATCGGCCAGCTGCTCAACCTGATCTACGGCCTGCTCGCGCTGGCGATCATCGTCGCGATCCTGGGCGTGGTGAACACGCTCGCCCTGTCCGTCGTCGAACGCACCCGGGAGATCGGCCTCATGCGGGCGATCGGCATGTCCCGCCGCCAGCTGCGCCGCATGATCCGCCTGGAGTCCGTCGTCATCGCCCTCTTCGGCGCGATCCTGGGCCTCGGCCTGGGTATGGGCTGGGGCGCCACGGCGCAGAAGCTGCTCGCCCTCCAGGGCCTCGGCATCCTCGAGATCCCCTGGCCGACGATCATCACGGTCTTCATCGGTTCCGCCTTCGTCGGCCTCGTCGCGGCCCTGGTCCCGGCGTTCCGCGCGGGTCGCATGAACGTCCTCAACGCGATCGCGACGGACTAGCGCGCGCGGGGAGGGGGGCGGGGTTTCCCCGCCCTCCCGCCCGTGTGCCCCAGGAAGTCAGTGACCCCGGCGCGCGTTTCGTGGGGTGCCGGGTGCGGGGCCTCCGGGGCTGGGCATTCTGGACAGCACATTTCGGTGCCTCCGGTACCTGCCGTTGATCACCCCGGGTCATGCACCCACATATGCTCCACAGTCCAGAACACCCACCCCTACGACCCCGCCCCCTCCGTTTCGTATCGCGCCTGATCCCCGGTGGGGGGTAGAAGCGGCACTGTGCCTGGGGCCGCCCGTTGGCGCAGCGCGGTCCGGGGGGGCCAGCGCTCGCGCGGCAGGCCGCCGGGGCAGGAGTGAGGCGACCGGGGTCACCCGGACCGCCCTCACACCCCCCTCCGGTGCGGTCCGCGGGGCCAGCGCTCGCGCGGCAGGCTGCCGGGGCAGGAGTGAGGCGATCGGGGTCACCCGGACCGCCCTCACACCCCCCTCCGGTGCGGTCCGCGGGGCCAGCGCTCGCGCGGCAGGCCGCGGGGGCAGGAGTGAGGCGATCGGGGTCACCCGGACCGCCCTCACACCCCCCTCCGGCGCGGTCCGAGGGGGCCAGCGCTCGCGCGGCAGGCCGCCGGGGCGGAGTCAGGCAACCGCGGTCACCCGGACCGCCCCGACACCCCCCTCCGGCGCGGTCCGAGGGGGCCAGCGCTCGCGCGGCAGGCCGCCGGGGCGGAGTCAGGCAACCGCGGTCACCCCGGACCGCCTCCATACCCCCCACCGGGGATCAGGCGCGACAACCTACGGAGGGGGCGGGGTCGTAGGGGTGGGCGTTCTGGACTGTGGAGCATATTTGGGTGCATGACCCGGGGTGATCAGTTGAGAGCGCCCGAGGCACCTAAATGTGCTGTCCAGAATGGCCAGCCCCGGAGGCCCCGCACCCGGCCCACCCCACACGCGCGCCGGGGCGCCCAGACCTTGCCGGGCACACGGGCGGGCGGGCGGGGAAAAAAATCAACGGGCACACGACGCGGCACCGGGTGTCAGCGGAGCGTCGTACGCTTGGGACACCCCGGCTCGTTCCACGTGTCGGGCTGTTCGCGTTGCCTGCCTGCCTTGGGACGGAAAGCCTCATGAGCCTGAACGGTCTGCTGGACATCGTCGTGAGCGACCCCGCGCTCGCGGAGGCCGTACGTGCCGCCACCGACGGCAACCGCCCGCACGTCGACCTCGTGGGCCCGCCGGCGGCCCGCCCGCTGGCGCTGGCCGCGCTCGCGGCCCGCACGGGCCGCACCGTGCTGGCGGTCACGGCCACCGGCCGCGAGGCCGAGGACCTGACGGCGGCCCTGCGGTCGCTGCTGCCCGCCGACTCCGTCGTGGAGTACCCGGCGTGGGAGACGCTGCCGCACGAGCGGCTGTCCCCGCGCTCGGACACCGTCGGCCGCCGCCTGGCCGTGCTGCGCCGCCTGGCGCACCCCAGCGCGGACGACCCGACCGCCGGCCCCGTGCGGGTGGTGGTCGCCCCGATCCGCTCGGTGCTGCAGCCTCAGGTCAAGGGTCTGGGCGACCTCGTCCCGGTGGCGCTGCGCACCGGCCAGACCGCCGATCTGAACGCGATCGTGGACGGCCTCGCGGCCGCCGCGTACGCCCGCGTGGAGCTGGTGGAGAAGCGCGGCGAGTTCGCGGTGCGCGGCGGCATCCTGGACGTCTTCCCGCCGACCGAGGAGCACCCGCTCCGGATCGAGTTCTGGGGCGACGACGTCGAGGAGATCCGTTACTTCAAGGTGGCCGACCAGCGCTCGCTGGAGGTCGCCGAGCACGGTCTGTGGGCGCCGCCGTGCAGGGAGCTGCTGCTCACCGAGCAGGTGCGGGCCAGGGCGGCCGCGCTCGCCGAGGAGCACCCGCAGTTGCGCGAGCTGCTGGACAAGATCGCGCAGGGCATCGCCGTGGAGGGCATGGAGTCCCTGGCGCCCGTCCTGGTCGACGACATGGAACTGCTGCTGGACGTGCTGCCCGGCGGGGCGATGGCGGTGGTCTGCGACCCGGAGCGGGTGCGCGCCCGCGCCGCGGACCTGGTGGCGACCAGCCGGGAGTTCCTGGAGGCCTCGTGGGCCGCGTCCGCGGGCGGCGGGGAGGCGCCGATCGACCTGGGCGCCGCGTCGCTGTGGGGCATCGCCGACGTCCGCGACCGGGCTCGGGAGCTCGGCACCCCGTGGTGGTCGGTCAGCCCGTTCGGGGCCGACGAGGACGCCGCGGACGGTGAGGCCGACACCCTGAAACTCGGTATGCACGCCCCCGAGGTCTACCGCGGGGACACCGCCCGCGCGCTGGCCGACACCAAGGGCTGGCTGGCCGAGGGCTGGCGCACGGTCTACGTGACCGAGGGCCACGGCCCGGCGGCCCGCATCGTGGAGGTGCTCGGCAACGAGGGCATCGCCGCCCGGCTCGACACCGAGCTGACCGGGCCGGTGGAGCCCGCCGTCGTCCATGTCGCGTGCGGCTCGATCGAGAGCGGCTTCGTGGACCCCGCGCTGAAGATCGCCGTCCTCACCGAGACGGACCTGTCGGGCCAGCGCTCGTCCACCAAGGACATGGGCCGCATGCCGTCCCGGCGCCGCAAGACCATCGACCCGCTCACGCTGCAGGCGGGCGACTTCATCGTGCACGAGCAGCACGGCGTCGGCCGTTACGTGGAGATGGTGCAGCGCACCGTCCAGGGCGCCACCCGCGAGTACCTGGTCGTGGAGTACGCGCCCGCCAAGAAGGGCCAGCCCGGCGACCGGCTGTTCGTGCCGACCGACCAGCTGGAGCAGATCACCAAGTACGTCGGTGGCGAGGCGCCCTCCCTGCACCGCCTGGGCGGCGCGGACTGGACGAAGACCAAGGCGCGAGCCAAGAAGGCGGTCAAGGAGATCGCCGCCGACCTGATCCGGCTCTACTCCGCGCGCATGGCCGCCCCCGGCCACACCTTCGCACCGGACACCCCCTGGCAGCGGGAGTTGGAGGACGCGTTCCCGTACGCGGAGACCCCTGACCAGCTCACGACGATCGCCGAGGTGAAGGAGGACATGGAGAAGTCGGTCCCGATGGACCGGCTGATCTGCGGCGACGTCGGCTACGGCAAGACCGAGATCGCGGTGCGGGCGGCCTTCAAGGCCGTGCAGGACGGCAAGCAGGTCGCCGTCCTGGTGCCCACCACGCTGCTGGTGCAGCAGCACTTCGGGACCTTCTCCGAGCGCTACTCGCAGTTCCCGGTCGTGGTGAAGGCGCTGTCCCGGTTCCAGAGCGACAGCGAGGCCAAGGCGGTCCTGGAGGGGCTGCGCGAGGGCTCGGTGGACGTGGTCATCGGCACGCACCGCCTGTTCTCGTCGGAGACGAAGTTCAAGGACCTCGGCCTGGTGATCGTGGACGAGGAGCAGCGGTTCGGCGTGGAGCACAAGGAGCAGCTGAAGAAGCTGCGGGCCAACGTCGACGTGCTGACCATGTCCGCCACCCCCATCCCGCGCACCCTGGAGATGGCGGTCACCGGCATCCGCGAGATGTCGACGATCACCACCCCGCCGGAGGAGCGGCACCCGGTGCTGACCTTCGTCGGACCGTACGAGGACCGGCAGATCGCCGCCGCGATCCGGCGCGAGCTGCTGCGCGAGGGCCAGGCCTTCTACATCCACAACCGGGTGGAGAGCATCGACAAGGCCGCGGCGCGGCTGCGCGACCTGGTCCCCGAGGCGCGGATCGCCACCGCGCACGGGCAGATGGGCGAGTCGCAGCTGGAGCAGGTCGTCGTCGACTTCTGGGAGAAGAAGTTCGACGTCCTGGTCTCCACCACGATCGTCGAGTCCGGCATCGACATCTCCAACGCCAACACCCTCATCGTGGAACGTGGCGACACCTTCGGCCTGTCCCAGCTGCACCAGCTGCGCGGCCGGGTCGGCCGCAGCCGCGAGCGCGGTTACGCGTACTTCCTGTACCCGCCGGAGAAGCCGCTCACCGAGACCGCGCACGAGCGGCTGGCGACCATCGCCCAGCACACCGAGATGGGCGCCGGCATGTACGTCGCCATGAAGGACCTGGAGATCCGCGGCGCGGGCAACCTGCTCGGCGGCGAGCAGTCCGGCCACATCGCCGGTGTCGGCTTCGACCTGTACATCCGCATGGTCGGCGAGGCCGTCGCCGACTACCGGGCGGCCCTGGAGGAGGGCGGCGGCGAGGCCGAGGAGGCCCCGCTGGAGGTCAAGATCGAGCTGCCGGTCGACGCACACGTCCCGCACGACTACGCGCCCGGCGAGCGGCTGCGCCTGCAGGCCTACCGCGCGATCGCCTCCGTCAACTCCGAGGAGGACATCAAGGCCGTCCGCGAGGAGCTCACCGACCGGTACGGCAAGCTCCCCGAGCCGGTGGAGAACCTGCTGCTGGTGGCCGGCCTGCGGCTGCTGGCCCGCAAGGTCGGCGTCGCCGACATCACCCTGCAGGGCGCCAACGTCCGCTTCTCCCCGGTCGAGCTGCGCGAGTCCCAGGAACTGCGGCTGAACCGGCTCTACCCGCGCACGGTCGTCAAGGCCGGCACCAAGCAGATCCTGGTTCCGCGCCCCAGCACGGCGCGCATCGGCGGCAAGCCGGTCGTCGGGCGCGAACTGCTCACGTGGACGGCGGAGTTGCTGACGGCGGTGCTCGACTCCTGAGATCCGACGTCACGGTGCGCGACGGCCGTGACCCGGCCGGGGACACGGTCCGTGTACGCCGGGTCCCTGTGTGCAGAGATCGGATGGTGGAGCCTCGCGCCCGACGCGGGAGGCTCCACCATGCCTGATGCGGCCGGTCAGCCCTGAACCTGAGCCTGGGCTGCTCGGATACCACGTACGAGGCGTCGCACCGTCGGATTGCGGCGCAGCTGTTCGGCCCGTACCGGGCTGCCGCCGGGCAACCTGAGGCTGGTGAGCCGCCGCCGCTTGAAGTACTTCTGGTGCTCGGCGAGGTGGGCGGTGAGCCAGGCCACGGTTTCGTCACGCTGGGCCGCGTACTTCACCGACTGCATGCAATAACCCACGGCCCGCACCAGGGATGCCAGTCCGCCGGTCACCTGATCCGGGGTCAGATCGAGTGGTTTGCCGACCTTTGCCGCGTCCTTTTCGAGATCGGGCAGCACGGCGTCGATGATCGTCAGGGGTACCCGATTGCTGTTCTCGTACGGGGTGATGCGTTCCAGAAGAAGGTCCGTGCCCACTCGGGCGACCGGGATGCCGTAGAAGGCGGAAGCGGTCAGCAACGCGGTGGAGAAGCAGCCCACGACCAGGTCCGGCCGGACGTGTTGGTACAGCGTCTCGGCGAGGACGGGGACATCGAGCACGGTGAGGCTGACCCCCAGCTCCTCCGCCGCCTGCTCGAGCGACTGCGAGTACTGGGCCGGCGCACTTGGATGTGGCTTGAACAATACGCGTCGATGTCCGGCGGCCACGGCGCCGCGCAGCATGCGTACGTGAAGCTCGTCCTCCTCGGCCACGGTGATCAGCTCCAGGGCGGAGAGGTACTGACCCAGGAGCACCGCCGTAGGCCTGGCGCCCTCGGGTATCCGCTCGTCGAGTACTGATACGCCGTGCCCGCCGATCTCCTCCAGTACTCGCAGGAAGGACTCGTTGGGGATGACCACCGGTTCGACGCCGTACTCGGACAGGAGCATCGGGCGCAACCCGGGCACGAGATCGAGGTGGAGCAGCCGTTTGATCCGGGAGTGGAGGCCCACGGGGATGCGGTTGCGGGTAGGTCCGTAGCTCATCAGGCCATCGGCGTACACGTGGACCGGGCTGTCGGCGAAGATGTCCGCGATCGCCCGGGACGGATTGGCCTGGATGGACTCGCAGGCGATCTCGACCGGCTCGTCACCGAGGTCCCAGGCGAGCCGCAGAGCACGCTGCCACATGACGGTGTCCTGGGCGCGCGGCGACCAGCCGACCGGGTGGTGCGGCGCGATGGTCTCGTTCCAGGAGTGCACCGCGTCGAATTCCGGACGCAGCTTCTCGAACCCCGCCATCCGGTCCAAGGGCGTGCTGAGTTCAGGTATGGCGGAGACATTGCTGACCACGAGCAGCCGCCGTTGGCCTTCGCGAGGGCCGAAGAGCCCGGCCCTGATGGCGGCCGTGATGGTCGCGGCGGCGTACTGGGTCGCCGCGAAGAAGATCTGGGTCATACGAGGGCTTCCTTCATGCCGCCGCGCGTTCGGCGCAGGATGTGCTTGCGCTGGTCGTCCATGCCGGCGAGGGCCGCCTGCAATTCGTGCTCGGGAATCCGGCGCAGCGCCTGGGCGCTCAGCTCCTTCAGGCGGGCGGCAACCCGCGGCTCGAAGCGTTGCCGTTCACGGAGATGGTGAGCGATGACGACGCAGAAGTTGCGGATGGCCTTCGGGCGCAGCCGCTCCGCGTCGGGGTCCCCCGCCAACTCCTCCAGCACGAGGTCGAAGGAGCGGATGAAGTCCAGTTGACGCACGTCACCGATCTGCGTGAGGGAGGTCGCTATGCCGCGTCGGTAGAAGACGCCGTGCAGGCTTGCCACGGAGTACGACTGCGCCTCCCGGTGGAGTGCCCAGATCCATGGACGGTCCTCGGCGGTGCGCAGTCCGTCGTGGAAGCGCAGCAGGCCGCGGTCGAGCAGGCGACGGTGGTAGATGCCGGCCCACGCGTACGGGTAGTCGACCATCGTGGTGTCGTCGGTGGGCAGGATCGACGAGCGCGGGTCCAGTACCTCGCCCCGTCGGCCTTCGGGGGCACGATGAACGCGGCGTTCCGAGCCTGTCACCTGAACGTGATCGGTGCGGACGAAGTCGACGTCGTGGCGCTCGATGGCCTCGACCAGTTTCGGGAGGTATCCGGGTGCGAACCAGTCGTCCCCGTCGAGGAAGGTGAGATAGCGTCCTTCCGCCACGTCGATCCCTGTGTTGCGGGCGGTGGCGAGTCCCTGGTTTGCCTCGTGCCGGATGACACGGCTGTTCGCCAGGCGCCGGGACATGTCCAGTAGTACCTCGTACGTGCTGTCCCTTGTGGAACGGTCCTCGACGAAGATGAATTCAAAATCGTCGCGAGCGTTTCCTGCGAGACTGGTCACCGTGGCCGCCAAGAAGTGCTCGATATTGAAGCACGGGACGATGACGGAGAGCGTGGGCCTATTGGTCACATGTTCACCTAGTTCTCATACAGGGGAAGCCGATGAAAGGCTAGGCTGTGGTGCGTGGCGACAAGATGTATGGGAGATGAGCAGAAGGTGAACTCACGCTGAAGGGTTAGCAAATCGCGATCCGGATGCGTCGGGATGTCCATCTAGTCGGATTATCCCTCTGTGGCTGCTTCTTATTCTGCCTTTAGGTCCCGCGTTCGCGGTGGCGTCGGATTGAGTGACGGTGGAGTGGGAGCGGTATGCCCTCGACGGCTACGGAGCAGGGCGCGGCGGAAGCCGCGCCGGACATATCGGCTACGGCGAAGGGGACGGTAGACGCGCGCGTCGCGCCTCGGGTGGTGCATGCTACGGCTGACCCGGACGGTCGGCGCCCCAAGGGGAGCGGTGATCGGCTGCGCGCACTGGACGGGCTGCGTATTGTGGCGGCCCTTATGGTCGCCTTGTTCCACTACGTCGGCAAGGCGCAGACTGCCGAGGCCTGGGGCCGAAACCCCCGGGACCTCTTCCCCGATCTTTCCCATGTTGCCTTCTACGGCAATTTGGGGGTCCAGCTCTTCTTTGTCATCAGCGGCTTCGTGATCTGCATGAGCAGTTGGGGGAAATCAGCCGGCGACTTCTTCCGCTCCCGTGTCTCGCGACTGTACCCCGCCTATTGGGCGGCGATCCTGCTGGTGACCGCTGCCTGTGTCGCCATGCCGACCGTCATCAAGCCCCTCCGGCCCAACGAGGTGCTGGTGAACTTCACCATGGTTCAGCAACCCATGGGCGTCCCACGAGTACTCGGCGTGGATTGGACGTTGTGGGTCGAGGCTCGCTTCTATCTGCTGTTCGCGCTGTTCGTGATCGTGAAGGGCGTGACTTACCGCCGGGTGGTCGTCTTCTGCGGCCTGTGGACGGTGGCCGGAGTCTTCGCCCGGGTGGCCCACAACCCTCTGACCGACGAGTTGGTGATGCGGGATCACGCTCCCTTCTTCATCGGGGGGCTCGCGCTGTACCTCATCCATCGCTACGGCAGTGACCTGCTGTTGTGGGGCATTGTCGGGGTGAGCTTTCTGACGGGGCAGCGCTACGTCGTCACGGCTCTGTGGGACCCCCACGCTCCGTTCCACCGCTCACCGCTGGTGATCCAGACAGCCGTCGCCCTCTGCTTCGTGGCGGTTGCGGCCGTAGCCCTGGGTTGGCTGCGCTGGGCCGACTGGCGCTGGCTCACGATCGCTGGGGCGCTCACTTACCCCTTCTACTTGGTGCACGAACATCTCGGCTGGTTTGCAATCGCTGGGCTCCACCAGCATCTCGAGTTCACTCCGAGGCAGACGCTGGCCGCGACGCTGGTCGGGTTGCTGATGTTGGCCTACGTGATCCATCGTCTGGTGGAGAAGCCCGTTGGGCTATGGCTGAAGCGTGCTATGACCTCTCAGGCCGCCCGAGTGCGGGCCGCGGTGCGCGCGTGAGGACTCCCCACCGCTAAAGGAAGTTCGGGGTGGTCGGACCACTCCGAGAGCGATCGGCGGGAGCGGGGTGGCTCGGCGGAGGCCGTGGCATGGCGAGGACGCACGCCAGTGGGCGGTGAGCGTCGCGGTCGCTGTCCCGGGCAAAGGTGGCATCCGGACCGGTGTGTTCCAGGGCATCCCGTTCGTGTTGGATACGGGGAATTGCCTTGGAACACCTGTCGCAGGAGCTCGGCTTCGGTTCGGCATGATCTGCTGGCGGCGTCTGGCGGAGTGCCATCGGGTGCCGCGTCGGCCTGCACCCACGGCGGCTCCAACCGCTCGCGAGGCAGGAGACGATGTCTGATGCCGTTCAGCGGCCCATCCGGCCGAGCCACGCCAGCGTCCGCCGCAGTTCCACCGAGAGCGGATGGTGCGGGCCGTGCACGCGGTCGGAGTCGTACAGCAGCCGTGACAGCACGTCGTGCGCGCCGATCCGGTCGCCGACCGACAGCAGCAGCTGGCCGATGCGCCGCCGCACCTCCAGCGGCAGTTCCGGGTCGGTCGCGCGGTACTGCTCGAAGGACGGCAGCAGCGCGCGGTACTCGGCCAGGGCCGCCGCGGCCTCGCCGAGCTGTTCCAGGCACTGCGCGGCCTCGTAGCGGTACTGCAGCGACTGCCGCCCCGAGGGTCCGGATTCCGCGGCGAGTTCCTCCGCCAGGCGGCGCAGCTCCGGCAGCGCGCGGCGGTACTGGCCGTCCTCCATCAGCGTGGCCGCGTACTGCTTGCGCAGCATGCGCACCACGGGGGAGTGCTCGCCGTGCTTCTCGGCCGCGGCGGGCAGCACACCGCCCAGGATGTCGACGGCCTGGGTGATACGGCCCGCGTCCAGCAGCCGTTTGACCTCGTCCACGGCCTCGGCGATGCCGCGCGCGCCCGCGGCCGGTGCCGCGGCGGGCGCGGGCGGCACCGCGGAGGGCTGCGGCGGTGCGGCCGGCCGGTCCGGCCAGGGGGCGTGCGGGCGCAGGAAGGGGCGGGTGGGGTCCATCGGGCCGGGGGCGTGGTGGACGGTGCCGGGCACCGGCAGCAGCGGTGCCAGCTGGCGGTAGGTCTCCTGCGCGTCCTCGGGCCGGTGCTGGGGGTCCTTGGCCAGCAGCCGCAGCACCAGTGCCTCCAGCGGCTCGGGCACCTCCGGGCGCACCTGGCGCAGCGGGACCGGCTGCTCGTACAGATGGCGGTGCAGCACGCCGAGGGCCGTGGAGCCGGCGAACGGCACGTTGCCGCTGAGGAGTTCGTGCAGCAGCACCCCGAGCGCGTACAGGTCCGTCCGCGGTCCCACGGCGCCGCTCATGGCCTGTTCCGGAGCCATGTAGGCGGGGGTGCCGATGGGCGTGCCGGTGTGGGTCAGGCGCGTGGTGTCGCTGTCCAGCACGGAGGCCACGCCCAGGTCCAGGACGACGATCGAGCCGTCCGGGCGCACCATCACGTTGCGCGGCTTGAGGTCGCGGTGGACGATCGGCACCGCGTGCACGGCGGAGAGCACCGCGCACAACTGCGCGGCGACCGCGACCGCCCACGGCCAGGGGTACGGGTCGTGCTCGGCGAGGTGGTCGGCGAGGTCGGCGCCCTCCACGTACTGCATGACGAAGTAGAGCTCGTCGGTGTCGCTGCCGGCGTCGTGGACGGTGACCAGACCGGGGTGGTCGACCTGGGCGGTGACCCGGCACTCGCGCAGGAACCGGCGGCGCAGTTCCTCGGCGTCGGCCGCGCCGGCGACCTTGTCGGGGCGCAGCAGTTTCACCGCCACCCGCCGGTCCAGCCGGCGGTCGTACGCGGTCCACACCTGGCCCATGCCGCCCTGGCCGAGGACCGTGGCCAGCTCGTAACGGCCGGCGACGATCCGTCCGTTCACTACTGGTCCTCCTGCTTGCGCAGCAGGTCACTGAGCTCGTCCAGCTCCGCGCGCACCTGGTTCAGGCGCGGGGGGTGCGGCGGCGCGGCCGGCGGTTGCGACGGGGACGCGGGCCGGGCCGGCGGGGGAGCGGGGACGGAGTTGTAGGGGTTGTAGGCGGGCTGCGGCTGCTGCGGGGGGTAGGGGACCGTCGTCGCGTACGGCGGGTACCCGGTCAGCGCCTGCTTGCGGTGCAGGGCCATGTCGGCCACGAGGTAGTGGACGCCGACCAGCGGGACCATGGATATGACGGTGATCAGCGCCACGTCCGTCCAGCCGCTCGACTCCGGCAGCACGCCGATGGTGGCGAACGCCGCGATGGTCACGGCCGTACCGACCCAGAACAGCACCCAGTCCAGTGTCCTGCGGCGCTGCACCGCGAGGTGGAGCAACGGCAGGCAGGACAGGAAACCGCAGCTGAGCGCGGTCAGCACCAGGAAAATGGCACGCAACGCCACTGCGGAGCCGCCGGACTGCGCGGACGGGGGCGGCGGGACCGGGCCGGGGCCGTTCATCACTGCTCCTGGACTCCTGGGCATGCGTACGGGACAGCTGCGGGTGGCATCGCGAGCGTATCGGCAGGGGCCGACAGACGTTCACCCGATCCCGTAACTATTCGGGCCGCACGGTGCCGTCCGTCAAGCCGTCGTACAGACCCTGCACCAGTTGCTCGCCCAACTGCCCGGCCAGGCGCAGCGTCTCCTCGAAGAGGGCCAGCGTCCGGAACCGCTCCCCGTAGCGCCGCTGGTCGGCGGGCGGCAGCCGGGGGATCTGCAGCCGGCGCACGTCGAGCCGGGTGGCGGTGGACGCGTAGCTGCTGGCCTGGCGGTTGTTGGCGGTGCCGCGCAGGAAGCCGGCGAGGAACCACGGGTCCAGCGAGGCCGGGTCGGGACGCAGCAGGTGCAGGTTGCGGCCGAGAGCCGCGCCCGCGGTGGCGGCGTCGACGACCCGCGCGGCCGCGCCGCGGCCCAGGACCGGGACGACCACGTCGCCCTCCTCGACGAGCACCGGCTCGTCCTCCTGCGGGCCCTCGGGCAGGGCGCCGGTCGGACCCGTGCCGGCCAGGACGTCGTGCTCGGTGAGCACGGCCGGGCCCCCGCCGGGGCGGGCGCTGCCCTGGCCGCCCGCCCGCAGTACCAGGGCGCCGGCCCGGGCCAGTTCGCCGACAGTGGTCAGCGGCCACCGGGCGGGCGGGGCGGACCGGGCAGGCCCGGGGGCGAGTTCGGAGGTGCGGCGCAGGGTGTCCGTCAGCCGGTCCCGCACATCGGTGAGTTCGGAGGGGCCACCGCCGGCCGCAGGGGGCGGGAGGTGACGCGCGGGCGCCAGGTCGACGTCGTCGTCGAGGAGGTCGATGACGGGCAGGACGCGGCTGACGCCGGGCCGTTCGGCGTCCGGGCCGGCCGCTCCGTGGCGGTCGAAGGCGGTCCACGCGTCCAGCACGGTGGCGCGCACCGTCTGCCAGGGCAGCTTCTCGCCGCCCGCCGCGGACCCGCCCTGCGCCTGCGCGGCATCGACCAGCAGCAGGTGCGGCGACGGGGGAGCGCCGCCCTCCGGCCTGCGCAGCACCCACAGGTGCAGCGGGATGCCGTACGGGGGCGCGGCGCCCGCCGGCAGCGCGATCACGGCGCGCAGGGTGCCGCGCCGCAGCAGGTCGGCACGGACCCGGCGGCCGGACCGGCGGGACGCGGCGGCCGGCGGCATCAGCAGCACCACGGTGCCGCCGTCGCGGACCCGGGCCAGGCAGTGCTGCACCCAGGCGAGTTCGGACTCGGTGCGGGCCGGGAAGCCGTACTCCCAGCGAGGGTCGTAGGCCAGATCCTCGTGGCCCCAGTTGCGCTCGTTGAAGGGCGGGTGGCACAGCACGGCGTCGGCGGCCAGGTCCGGGAAGGCGTCCTCGCGGAGGCTGTCGCCCGCGGCCACCCGCACCTCGGCGGCGGTGTCGGTGTGCAGGGTCAGCCGGAGCGCGGCGAGGGCGGCGAGGTCGGGGTCGGCCTCCTGCCCGTGCAGCGCGTGGGGTGCCTGCACGGCGCGCAGCAGGGTGCCGGTGCCGCAGGCGGGGTCCAGCACGCTGCGGGCGGGCCCGGCGAGCGCGGCCATCAGCTCGGCGGGGGCGGCCGGGGTGAGGCTGTACTGCCGCGGGTTGGCGTCCAGGTGGCGGCCGAGCAGGAACTCGTAGGCCTGGCGCGGGCCCAGTTCGCCGGCGAGGTCGGCGGCGCCGCGCAGCAGGGCCGGGTCCACGGGTGTCCCGAGCGGGAATCGGCCGCCGAAGCGGTGCTCCAGGAGTTCGCGTGCCGCGTGGGTGAGCGCGTCCGGGTCGGGATGCCGCCAGTCGCCGGGGTGTTCGCGTACGAGCAGCAGCACGGCGCCGGCCTGCCGCAGGGCGGTCGCGGTACCCGCGGGGTGGGCCTCGGCGCGCTGCCAGACGCGTTCGCGCAGCGGGACCTCGGCCAGTTTGCCCTGGCCCCGCAGCCACCGTTCGACCTCGCCGAGGTCGAACGCCGGGCTGGTGTCGGTGCCGCCCACCGGCTTGGGGAAGTCGGCGTGCCGGCGGCGCCAGTTGCTCACGGCCGCGCGTCCCACACCGGCCAGCCGGGCGATGCCGGCGGCGGTCACTTCTGCTGCGTTCTCCGGCACCTGGCTGGCTCCCCTCCCACATGGGCCTCTGCTGTGGCCCGAGCATACCGGTGAACGTGTGTTTCGCCCCTTCGCGTCGTGAATCGCTGTGAATCGAGAATCCGTGTTGACTCGGTTCACAGGTCATGCTGTGATTGACCCATCGGTTCACGGAGAGCTCCGTCACCGTGCACTCCGCTGTCCGCAGCGGCCGGGGGCGCACCGCACCCCCGGACCCCATCTCCGCGCACGACGCCGTCGGCGGCACCGCCGGCGCGACCCTCACGGCCGAGGACGCCTCCTTCACCACCGGCGGCCGCGGCGACCGGAAGAACCGGCAGAAGAAGACGGGCCGAGCACGCCCGCGCGACCCACCAAGGGGAGACCCACATGACCACCCTCCGCGCTGCCCTCACCGCGGTCGGCTGCTCCGCCGCCGCCCTGACCATCGCCGCCTGCGGCCCCCTCGGCAGCGGCAAGGCCGAGCCCGCGTCGACCGCGCTGGCCGACCAGCCCGCCTCCGTGATCGGGACCAAGTCCCTGGCCGCCATGAAGTCGGCCTCCACGATGACCGTCGACCTCGACGGCATCACCGACGGCAAGCCGATGAAGTACCACATGGCCATGAGCGACACCGGTGACTGCCAGGGCAACCTCACCATGGAGGGCGGCAACGTCCGCATGGTGAAGTCCGGCCCCTCCCTCTACATGAAGGGGGACGACGCCTTCTGGTCGTCCCAGGGGGCCGACGGCAAGGCCGCCCAGGAAGTCATCGGCAAGCGGTGGATGAAGACGAAGGCCTCCGGGCCGGACTCCAAGGAGTTCCTGCAGGCCTGCGACCTGAAGGCGTTCCTCGCCGAACTCGACAAGGAGGAGGGCGGCGACGACGGCGGCACCAAGGGCGAGCCCGTCACCGTCGACGGCACCCCCGCGCTGCCGATCACCGGCAAGGACGGTGCCGAGACGATCACCGCCTACATCGCCACCCAGGGCAAGCCGTACATGCTCAAGGTCGTGACCAAGGGCGGCAAGGAGCCCGGCACCCTGCGCTTCACCGACTTCGACAAGCCGGTCGACATCAAGGCGCCCGCCGCCAAGGACGTCGTCGACATCGACAAGCTCGGCGGCTGACCCGGCCACGCGAAAGGTCGGGTCAGCGCGTCACCGGAAAAGCAGCGACGAACCGGGGCCCGTCCGAGCGGTGTTGAACGGGGAAGGTGATTTTCAGGCCCTGTTCCTCACCGGCCATCGAAAGGCGGGTGACGTACTGCAGGCCGAGGAATGCCTTCTTCGAATGACCCGCGGACACGTACGGGCGGGGCAGATTCAGTACGAGCTTCCCCGGCTTGCCGCCCCGGTTGCCGTCGAAGAAGAGCACACGGCGGTCGGTCAGGGCGATGTACAGCGGGCGAGGTGTGACCGTGGCCATCACCGTGCCGGCGCTGAGCACACCGACCACCGCGGCGGTGAGGGCCTGCTTGCGCACCGAGACCGAGCCGACACCGGCCAGGCTGGTCATCTCCACCTGCTCGCCTTCGAGGAGCAAAGGGGATGCGGCGTCCAGCAGTTGGCGGTTGCGGCGGGCGTTGAGGGCCATGGCTGACTTCCTGGCGAGGTGATGAGCGACGTACGGCGATTACCGGACGGAGGGCGCGGTGGACGGGCGGGACGGGGTCAAGAATCCTCGGGGGCGCGCCGCGCGGAGAGACGGGCGAGACGGGCGAGACCCACGGACACTATGCGGATTCCGTGGACGCAAGCCGAACGTCCGGTATGGAGATCATCAAATTCACGTCAAGTCAGGTCACGATGGCGGCCGATTTCCCGGTCGGTCCGATTCCCACAAGGTCGCTTAGGATCCGCGTATGTCGCACGTATCTTCTCTGCCTCCTCCGGATTTCGAGGAAGCGTCCGCCTATCCGGAAGTCGCCTGGCTCCGCCGGGCAGCCGCCGCGGCCGACATGGAGGCTCTGCGCCGGTACGTCGACGGGCTGCCCCCGGGGATCGACCGCAGCTTCGTCGTCCGGACCGTGGCCGAGGTGCCGGCCGTCGAACACGTCCTGCGGGGGCTGGTCGCGGCCGCTCCGGACGACGTGTTCGGCCTCACCGTCCTCGGAGCCCGCGAGGTCGAGCTCGGCTGGGAGATCCGGACGGCGAGCCGTGCGCAGAACGTGAGCCGCGAGCAGTTCGCTGCATTCCACGCCCACTTGCGGACGGCCGAACAACTGCTGATACGGGCCACGGCTCTCGACCCGTCCTGCGACGCGGCCTGGGCCGAGCGGCTCAACACCGCCCGAGGCCTCCAGCTCGGGCAGAACGAGGCGCGGCGCCGATACGACCGGCTGGCGAAGCACCATCCGCACCACTTCACGGGCCAGGCCCGGCTCCTTCAGCAGCTGTGCCCCAAGTGGGGCGGGAGCTGGGAGGCCGCCCATTCCTTCGCGCGGGAGTGCATGCTCGGCGCCCCCGAAGGGGCCCTGAACGCGGGGCTGGTAGCGGAGGCGCACCTCGAGCACTGGGGCGACCTGGGATCCGACCGCGAGCGGGCCGAGTACCTGCGCGAACGGCACGTCCACGGCGAACTCGTCGAGGCTGCCGAGTGGTCCGTCTCCCACCCGCGATTCCGGCGCGACCACGGCTGGGTCGTCGTCCAGGGGACCTTTGCGGCCCTGTTCTCACTGATCGGCGACACCGCCCGGGCCGCCACGCACTTCCGCGCGCTGGGCAACCTGGCATCCAGGTACCCGTGGAGCTATCTCGGCGAGCCCGCCGACGCCTATGTCCGACACCGCAACGCGACTCTTGCCGGAGGATGACCCGCCCATGCCGAACAGAGGCCTGAGATGAACCCGTGGGCCGCCGTCCACCACACCGAGGTCGACGGCATACCCACCCTCTTCGCGTACGCGGCCGGGCCGATGCGCGCGGGACTGGTCTTCCGCGTCGGAATCGCCGACGAGACGCTCGGACGGGCGGGCCTCACGCACCTGACCGAGCACCTGGCCCTGCACCGTCAGGGCCTGGCCGACCACCACTTCAACGGTGCGACCAAGGCCGCGTTCACCCACTTCCACGCGGAGGGCGCCGAGCACGAGATCGTCGCCTACCTCACCGGTGTCTGCGCCTCCCTCGTCGACCTGCCGATGGACCGGCTGGAGACGGAGAAGGAGATCCTGCGGACCGAGGAGTCGCGCCGCGAGCCCGGCCGGCTTCCGCTGTGGCGCTACGGGGCGCAGGGATACGGTCTGGTCAGCTACCCCGAATTCGGCGTGCGGAACGCGAGCGCCCAGGACGTGTGGCAGTGGGCGCAGTCCTGGTTCACCCAGGCCAACGCCGCCTTGTGGATCGCGGGCGAGCGGCTGCCCGCCGGTCTGTCGCTCAAACTGCCTGCCGGGGATCTCCGGCCGATGCCCGCCGTGACCTCCGCCCTGCCCGTCGCTCCCGCCTACTTCTCCGACGGTGCCGGCGGGGTGCTGCTGGACGCAGTGGTCACCGACACCGCCGCCGCCCGGCTGTACGCGGCCGTCCTCGAGCGCGAACTTTCCCGCGCGCTGCGGCAGGAAGGCGGTTACTCGTACACGGCGGCCGCCGAGTACACCTCGCGTCGCGACGGGTTCGCTCTGGTGACCGCCTTCGCGGACGCCCTGCCCGCCAAGCAGGACGCGGTCCTCGGCGGGTTCGTCGACGTCCTGGCCGGACTTCAGGCGGGCCGGATCGCGCAGGCCGACCTCGACGCGGTGCGCGGCCGTGCCGACGCGGCCCTGACCGCACCCGACGGGCTCGTCCGGCGACTGCCAGGCATGGCGGAGGACCTGCTGGTGGGGCGGCCCCGGGGCACGTCCGACGACGACCTGCGCTCCGAACTGTGGGCGACCGCGCCCGCACATCTGCACGCGGTGGCCCTGGAGGCCGCCGGAACGGCCCTCCTGCAGGTGCCCTCGGGGCACTCCGCGGACTGGGCCGGCTACGCGCAGGCGCCGACCACGTCGGCGTACGCGGTCACCGGGCGGCGTTTCGCACCGGGCCGCAAGGGCGCGGCGGCGCTCGTCGTGGGCGACGACGGCGTCAGCCTGACGGAGCGGCCGGCGGCCGGGGCCGACGGGACCGAGCGGGCGGCGACCGTGCTCTTCCGCTCCTGCGCCGCCATGCTGAGCTGGCCCGACGGCGGCCGCCGGCTCATCGGCACCGACGGCCTGGTCGTCGATGTGGAGCCCGGTGTGCACGGCGTCGACGCGCACACGATCGCTGTCATCGACGCCGCGGTACCAGCGGCGGCGGTGGTGCAGATGCCGGTTCGGCGGAACCCGCCGCGACGGGACGCGGCACCGGCGGCCCGCGACGCGGCCGGCATCGGGGACTTCGGTCCTGCCACCCCACCGGAGCGAACCGCCCGTACCCGGCGCACCGGGATGCAGACGGTGGCCATGGTCCTCTTCGGGCTGCTCGGCGCCTTCTTCGCGTTCGTGGCCCTCGCGTACACGGTCTTCGGCTCCGACGATCCCGGGACCGGCACCGGTGAGTGGATCTCCGTCGCGGGCTTCCTGTGGGCCGTCAGCGCCCTGTTCGTGTGGCCCGCCGTACGGATTTTGCGGCGCACCGCCCGGCGGTGACGGTCGTGGCACCGCGGGCGAGCCGGCCCCGGAGGACGGGGCGGGGGCCGGTCGCCTGTAGGTTACGGAGGCTGGCGCGCCCGCGTACGACGGACGACGCGCACGGCCCGCGAGGACTCTCGACAACGGCGATCGGCACGTGTTCGTGCCTCGCATGTCAACGAATGGGGTGGGGATGTCCGGTCACCGGATGTCGAAGAAGCGTCGCTACATCGCCTGGGCGGTCGCGGGGGTCGCCGTGCTGGCGGGTGCCGGCGTCGCGGCGGAGGCCTCGATGGCGACCACCGTGTCCCGGCCCGCGCCGAAGGTGTACACGGGGCGGGCGTTCGACACGTGCACCGCGCCGTCGGCGTCGGCGATGAAGGCGTGGAAGGCCTCGAACTTCTACGGCGCGGCGGCCGTCTACGTGGGCGGCAAGAACCGCGGTTGCGCCCAGCCGAACCTGACCGCTTCGTGGGTCAGGACCGTGAGCGCGGCCGGCTGGAAGCTGATCCCGCTGTACGTCGGCGCGCAGCCGCCGTGCCAGACGAGCCGCAACCCGGAGAAGCTGACCGCCGGCACGGCCGCATCCCTCGGCGCCGCGGACGGCGCGGACGCGGTGGCCAAGGCGGCGGCGCTCGGGATGAAGGCCGGCAGCACGCTGTACCTGGACATGGAGTCGTACGACACCACCAACACCGCGTGCAACACCGCGGTCCTCACCTACATCCGGGCCTGGGACAAGGCCGTCCACGCCAAGAACGACTGGGCCGGCTTCTACGGATTCAAGAGCAGCAGCGCCGCCGCCGTCGCCCAGGCCAAGGACCGTACCGACCTGCCCGACGCGCTCTGGTACGCGCTGTGGGACCAGAACAAGACGACGACCGCCGACTGGCCGTTCTCCACAGCCCTGTGGACCGGGCACCGCCGCGGCCACCAGTACATGGTCAACAGCAAGGAGACCCGGGGCGGTTACACCCTCACCGTGGACCGCGACTACTGGGACGCCCCGGTCGCCGTCACCGGCTGACGGGGCGGGGGCGGCGGCCCCGGCGCACTCGCCGGCCGGAAGGCCCCCTGCCGGTTGCCGCCCCCCACCCCCTACAGTGCCAAGGTGGTCACTACCAGGGCGGGTTCAAGGACGGGAACGGCAGCGGCGCTGCTCGCGGTGCTCCTCGGCGTCGCGGGGTGCACGGGCGAGGGCCTCGGAGGGCAGGGCAGCGACGCGGCGGCGCCGGCGGGTTCGGCGCTCAAGGCGGTCGGCGACCTGACGGTCAAGGGCCGTGCGCCCAAGACCGGTTACGCACGCGACCAGTTCGGCAGTTCCTGGGTGGACACCGACCACAACGGCTGCGACACGCGTGACGACATACTGCAGCGCGACCTGACCGACGAGTCCTTCCGGTCCGACGACGGCGGCGACTGCATCGTCACCTCCGGCAAGCTCGACGACCCGTACACCGGCAAGGGGATCAGCTTCACCCGCGGCCGCAGCACCATCGACATCGACCACGTCGTGGCGCTCAGCGACGCGTGGCAGAAGGGCGCCAAGTACTGGGACCGCGACAAGCGGATACAGGTCGCCAACGACCCGCTGAACCTCCTCGCCGTCGACGGCCCCGCCAACCGCGGCAAGGGCGACGGCGACGCCGCGACCTGGCTGCCCCCCAACAAGGCGTTCCGCTGCCCCTACGTCGCCCGCCAGGTGGCGGTGAAGAAGAAGTACGGCCTGTGGGTCACCGCGGCCGAGAAGGACGCCATGACCGAGGTCCTGCGCACCTGCCCGGACGAGCGGCTGCCCGGTTCCGGCAAGCCGGACGTGCCCGGCGCGGCGCCCTCCGGCAAGGACGACCAGGGCGACGGCAAGGGCGGCGACGACAAGCCCGGCTCCGGCGCCACCTCGTACCCGAACTGCGCCGCCGTCCGGAAGGCGGGCGCCGCCCCGCTCCACCGCGGCGACCCCGGCTACTCGCGTGATCTGGACCGGGACGGGGACGGAGTGGCCTGCGACACCTGACCGGCCCCGGCATCGTTTGTGCAGAGTGCTGGATATTGCGGGTCCCCGCTCAATATCCTCGATCACTGCATCTGCCAGATCGTGCACCGTCGCCCGATCCCTTGCCGGGAGGCAAAATGCTCCGCCGCAGGACTGCGCTCTCCGCCCTCGCCACCGCCGCCGTGCTCGTCGCCGCGCCACTCCTGACCTCCTGCGGAACACCGCACGCCGGTGCCGCGGCCGTCGTCGGCGGGCGGCAGATCACCGTGAACACGGTGCAGGCGAGGGTCGCGGCGGTGCGTGCCGCCCAGGAGAAGTCGCCGCAGGCCGACCAGCTCATCGAGGCCAGCAGCGACCTCCAGCGCAACACCGTGCACAGCCTCGTCCAGGCCCGGGTCATCGAGCGCGCCGCCAAGGACGCCGGTGTCTCCGTCACCCCGCGCGAGGTGCAGCAGGCCCGCCGCGCCGCCGAGACGCAGGCCGGCGGCAAGCAGCAGCTGGAGGCGCAGGTCCTGCAGACGTACGCGATGATCCCCGCCGACATCGACGAGAGCATCCGCACCGACCTGCTCATGCAGAAGGTCGCCGCCCACTACGGCGCGAACGTGCAGACCCCGGACGGCCAGGCCGCCCTGCTCACGGTCCTGCGCCGCACCGCCGGCCGCCTCGACATCGACGTGAACCCTCGCTACGGCACGTGGAACGCGCAGAAGCTCACCCTCGACACCAACAAGGACCCGTGGCTGACCGAGGTGAGCGCCGCCAAGGCGGATGCCTAGCCGTCACCCGGGCGAGGTAGTTTCGTCGGGTGGACCACTTGGATGACTCCGCCCGCCCGGGCCGCCTGGTACTGCTGACCACCACCCACCGCGTCGCCCCCGGCCTGCTGTCCTGGCCGGCGTGGGAGCTGCTGCGCGGTGCCGACCGGGTCGTCTGCCCCGACCCCGGGCACCCGCAGCTGCCCTACCTGCGCGAGGCCGGCGTCGCCGTGGAGCACTCCGCGCCCACCGGCCGTGACCTGGTCGACCTCACCGGGGGCGGGCGCACGGTGGTCTACCTCACCGGCGGCGAGGGCGACGCGGCCGTCACCGACGAGCTGGCCCGGCTCGGCGGCTCGGGCCGGGTGAGCATGCCCGACCTGGAGCTGCTGCCCGGTTCCTACGACCTGCCCGGCGCCCGGCTGCTCGACCTGGTCCAGGTGATGGACCGGATCCGCCGTGAGTGCCCCTGGAGCAGCGTGCAGACCAGCCAGGAACTGGTGAAGTACGGCATCGAGGAGATCTACGAGCTCGTCGAGGCGGCCGAGGAGGGCGACCGGGACGCACTGCGCGAGGAACTCGGCGACGTGCTGCTCCAGGTGGTCTTCCACGCGCGGATCGCACAGGACGACCCGGAGGAGCCGTTCTCCATCGACGACGTCGCCGCGACGATCGTCGACAAGCTCGTCCACCGACACCCGCACGTCTTCGGTGACGAGACGGCCGAGACGCCGGAAGAGGTCCAGGCGCACTGGCTGCGGATGAAGGAGCAGGAGAAGCAGCGCACGTCGGTCACGGAGGGCGTCCCGCTCGGCCAGCCCGCCCTGGCGCTGGCGGCCAAGCTGGGCGCTCGCGCGGACCGGGCGGGCCTCGACGTGCCGGTTCCGGACGCGGACGCGGCGGACACGGGGGAGCGGCTGCTGGCGTTGGCGCTGGCGGCGCAGGCGGCGGGGATCGATCCGGAGTCGGCGCTGCGGGCCGCTGCGCGGCGCTACCGGGATGCGATTGTGGAGGCCGAGACCCGCTGATTCCGGTCCGGGTGGGCTTTTTCCCCGCCCGCCCTCCCCCAGCCCGGCGCGGTAAGTGCGGGCCCTGCGCTGCGTGCGTCGGGGGTCGGTGCCACGCCGGGGGTGCGCCCCGTTTGCCCCCTGCGGGGGCACCCAGCCACATCCCCTCCCGGGTCGGCTGGCGACTGACGGCCGGTGGGGGTGCTGTTGGCGGTGACGGCTGCGCCCTTGGACGGCGCTGCGCCAACGGGTGGCCCGAGCACGGTGCCGCCACTACCCCCCACCGGGGATCAGGCGCTCGCAACTACGGAGGGGGCGGGGTCGGAGGGGTGGGTGTTCTGGACTGTGGAGCATATTTGGGTGCATGACCCGGGGTGATCAGTTGAGGGTGCTTGAGGCACCTAAATGTGCTGTCCAGAATGGCCGGCCCCGGAGGCCCCGCACCCGGCCCACCCCGCACGCGCGTCGGGGTGACTGACCGCGCCGGGCTGGGGGCACCCCCGGCCGAAGGTTGGGGGAGGGCGGGTGGGAGGGATGACTCGGGGCGAATGGGGTAAATGGGTGACATGCGAGCACTTGAGCAGATCCAGCTGGCCGTGCCGCACGACTACCTCGTCGGCATCGCCCCGCTGGTCGTGGGCATCTTCCTCGTCGGGTTGCTGATAGGCGCCGTGTCGATCGGCCTGTACGCCCGGTCCAAGGAGCCGCCGCCCGAGCAGCGGCCACAGCCCCGCGGCGGGGCGTGGCACACGCGGCAGGAGTACGGCCGCGAGACCCCGGCCGACCACGGCCCCGGTCACCAGGACGGGGAGCGGCACCGCCTGACCGAGTGGCGTGACTACGACGAGTGGCCGCAGGACGGCATCCGTCACCTCCCGCACTCCCTCAAGGGCTTCGGCAACTGGGGTTCTCACGGGGTCGCCACCCCGCCGGAGGGCGTGCCCGTGCCCAAGGCACACGCCGCGGGCCGGAACCGGACACCCGGGCCGGAGCGCGGTAGGGGCCCCGCCAACGGCGACGGCAGGGACCAGCGGGGCGGACAGACCTGACCCCGCCGTAGTCTCGCGGCCATGCGCATCGACGTCCCCCACGCATGGCCGCGCGACGAGGCCGGGGCCCTGGCCCTGCAGGACCGGCTCCGGCCGCTGGCCGACCACCGCGGGCCCGGCCCGCAGCGGCCGCGGTACGTGGCGGGGCTGGACGTCGCGTACGGCGGGGGTCACGGCGCCGCGGAGGACATCGTGGCGGCCGCCGTCGTCGTGCTCGACGCGGCCACGCTCGCCCCGGTCGACCGGGCCACCGCGACGGCCCGGGCGGGTTTCCCGTACGTCCCGGGGCTCTTCGCCTTCCGGGAGCTCCCCGTGCTGATCGAGGCGCTGCGGGGCCTGACCGTCACGCCGGACCTGCTGCTCTGCGACGGTCAGGGGCTCGCCCACCCGCGCCGCTTCGGCCTGGCCTGCCACCTGGGGGTGGTCACCGGGCTGCCGGCCGCGGGCGTGGCGAAGACCCCGTTCACCGGCACGTACGACCCGGAGGCGCTCGGCGAGGAGCGCGGGGCGTCGGTGCCGCTGGTCGACGCGGGCGAGACGGTGGGGCGGGTGCTGCGCACGCGGAGCGGGGTGCGGCCGGTGTACGTGTCGACCGGCCACGGCATCGACCTGGACACCGCGTGTCGCCATGTCCTGGCCCTGTCCCCCTCCTACCGGCTGCCGGAGACGACCCGGCTGGCCGACCGGCTCAGCCGCGAGCGGCTAACGTCATGGGGTGCATGACAGCGTGACCCCCGAGCCCCCCGAGCTGTTCACCTGGCAGTTCGCCACCGATCCCTATCCCGCGTACGCCTGGCTGCGCGAGCACTCACCGGTGCACCGCACCACGCTCCCCAGCGGTGTGGACGCGTGGCTGGTGACCCGGTACGCGGACGCGCGGCAGGCGCTGGCCGACGGACGGCTCAGCAAGAACCCCGTCCACCACTCCGAACGGGCCCATGCGAAGGGGAAGGTGGGCATCCCGGGCGAGCGGAGCGCCGACCTGATGACGCACCTGCTCAACATCGACCCGCCGGACCACACCCGGCTGCGCCGGCTGGTCTCCAAGGCCTTCACCCCGCGCCGCGTCGCCGAGTTCGCCCCGCGGGTGCAGGAGCTGACCGACCGGCTCATCGACGGCTTCGCCGCGAAGGGGGAGGCCGATCTCATCCATGAGTTCGCCTTCCCGCTGCCCATCTACGCGATCTGCGACCTGCTCGGCGTCCCCGCCGAGGACCAGGACGACTTCCGGGACTGGGCCGGGATGATGATCCGGCACGGCGGCGGCCCGCGCGGCGGGGTCGCCCGGTCGGTGAAGAAAATGCGCGCATATCTGCTGGAGCTGATCCACCGCAAGCGCGCGGACCTCGGCGACGACCTGATCTCCGGTCTGATCAGGGCGAGTGACCACGGCGAGCACCTCACCGAGAACGAGGCCGCCGCGATGGCGTTCATCCTGCTCTTCGCGGGGTTCGAGACCACCGTCAACCTCATCGGCAACGGCATGTACACGCTGCTGCGCAACCCCGGCCCGCGGCGCCGGCTCCAGGACGCGCTCGCCCAGGGCGAGGACGGACTGCTCGGCACGGCCGTCGAGGAACTCCTGCGCTACGACGGGCCGGTGGAGCTGGCGACCTGGCGGTTCGCGACGGAGCGGCTCACCGTCGGCGGCCAGGAGATCGCGACCGGGGACCCCGTGCTGGTGGTGCTGGCGGCCGCAGACCGCGACCCCGCGCGCTTCAACGAGCCGGACACCCTGGACCTTTCCCGCCGGGACAACCAGCACCTCGGCTACGGTCACGGCATCCACTACTGCCTGGGTGCGCCACTGGCCCGGCTGGAGGCGCGGTCCGCGCTCGCGACGCTGCTGACCCGGCTGCCCGACCTGCGGCTCGCGGCCGATCCGGCCGAGCTGCGCTGGCGCGGTGGGCTCATCATGAGAGGTTTGCGGACCTTGCCCGTCTCCTTCACACCGGAACGTGACTGACTGGGCGTCATAGCGTGATCTTCACGTGATCCGCGAGACATCGACTTGTGATGCATGGGCCAAGGCCACTACGGTCAGGCGCCATCGCGATATTCGAACCTGAAAGGCGATGGCGCATGCTGAAGTCCGGGAACGGCCGACACCGCAAGCCGCGTCAGGCCCCGACCGCCATGGTCGCGGTCGCGGCGACCGGGGCGGGCCTCACGCTCCCCCTCTTCGCGGCGAGCGGCGCGAGCGCCGCGGACGCCGGCGCCAGTTGGAACGCCGTCGCCTCCTGCGAGAGCGGCGGGCTGTGGAGCTCCAACACGGGCAACGGGTTCTACGGCGGCCTGCAGATCACCGAGGAGACCTGGCGGCAGTACGGCGGCACGGCGTACGCCGAGCGCCCCGACCTCGCCAGCCGCAATGAGCAGATAACCGTCGCGGAGAAGATCCTCGGCGTGCTCGGCCCCGACGCGTGGTCCGGCTGTGCCGACCAGGCCGGGCTGGGCGAGGTGCTGCAGGACCTCCTCGGCGGCGACTCCCACGACGACCAGGGCACCGGTACCGGCAACGGCACTGGTACGGACTCCGGCACCGGCACCGGTACGGACAACGACGACAAGGGCGCCACCAGCGGGTCCGCCGACGGCACCGGCACGGACTCCGGGACCGGCACCGACTCCGGCACGGACGCGTCCGCCGGGTCCTCGGACAGCGGCGACGACTCCACCGCCGTCCCGGACACCACCGCCACCGCCGACCCGGAGGTCTCCACCGGCACCTCCGTCAAGGTCCCGGGCAAGCACCGCAAGCCCGAGGCCGGCAGCACGTCCCAGGCGCCCGGCGGCACGACGGACGCCGGCAGCGGCACGCGCGGCCGGACCGCGACGCCTCCGCAGGTCGTCGAGGGCGACGCCGCCTGGGGCAGCATCGCCCGCGGCACCACCCGCAGCGCGGACGACCGCTCGGACCGCGGCACGGACCGCGGCGCGACGGAGGGCACCGCCACCAAGACCACCAGCGGCAACCGCTACGTGGTGCAGGAGGGCGACTCGCTGTGCGGGATCGCCATGGAGCAGGGCCTGCCGGGCGGGTGGCGCGGACTGTACGCGGCCAACAAGGACGTCATCGGCGAGGACCCGGACCAGATCGTGGCCGGCGAGACCCTGGAGCTCGGCCGCCGCTGACCCGGTGCCGTCCGCCGCGGGCGCCCTGCCGGGCGCCCGCGCGGCAGCTCGGGCGCGCCCCGTCGCGGCCCGCGCGCGGTGCGCCGCGCCGTGCCGGTCGGCGGGCGTCCTTCCCCGATCGTTCTTCTCGGTGCCCCCTTCCGTTCCCGGTCCGGTGCGGACTTCCCCGGAGCGTGCCCGGACGGGGCTTTTCGGGTCGGTTAGGCTCATGCCCGAAACGAAGAGACATCAGAAGGAGACTCACGTGCCGTCGATCGACGTCGTCGTAGCCCGGGAAATCCTCGACTCGCGAGGCAACCCCACCGTGGAGGTCGAGGTCGGCCTCGACGACGGCAGCACGGGCCGTGCCGCCGTGCCCTCCGGAGCGTCCACCGGAGCGTTCGAGGCCCTTGAGCTCCGTGACGGTGACAAGAGCCGTTACCTGGGCAAGGGCGTGGAGAAGGCCGTGCTCGCCGTCATCGAGCAGATCGGCCCGGAGCTGGTCGGCTACGACGCCACCGAGCAGCGGCTGATCGACCAGGCGATGTTCGACCTGGACGCGACCCCGGACAAGTCCTCCCTCGGCGCGAACGCCATCCTGGGTGTCTCGCTGGCCGTCGCCCACGCCGCGTCCGAGGCCTCCGACCTCCCGCTCTTCCGCTACCTCGGCGGCCCGAACGCCCACGTGCTGCCGGTCCCGATGATGAACATCCTGAACGGCGGCTCGCACGCCGACTCCAACGTGGACATCCAGGAGTTCATGATCGCGCCCGTGGGCGCGGAGTCCTTCTCCGAGGCTCTGCGCTGGGGCGCCGAGGTGTACCACACCCTCAAGGGGGTCCTGAAGGAGCGCGGCCTGTCCACCGGCCTCGGCGACGAGGGCGGCTTCGCCCCCAACCTGCCCAGCAACCGCGACGCCCTCGACCTGATCGTCGAGGCCATCAAGAAGGCCGGCTACCAGCCGGGCCAGGACATCGCGCTGGCACTCGACGTGGCCGCCTCCGAGTTCTACAAGGACGGCAGCTACTCCTTCGAGGGCAAGTCCCTCTCGGCGGCCGAGATGACCGCGTACTACGCCGAGCTGGTGGCGGCGTACCCGCTGGTCTCCATCGAGGACCCGCTGAACGAGGAGGACTGGGACGGCTGGAAGACCATCACCGAGCAGCTCGGTGACAAGGTCCAGCTCGTCGGCGACGACCTGTTCGTCACCAACCCCGAGCGCCTGCAGCGCGGCATCGACAACGGCACCGCCAACGCCCTGCTGGTCAAGGTCAACCAGATCGGCTCGCTGACCGAGACCCTGGACGCCGTCGAGCTGGCGCAGCGCAACGGCTACAAGTGCATGATGTCGCACCGGTCCGGCGAGACCGAGGACGTCACCATCGCCGACCTCGCCGTCGCCACCAACTGCGGCCAGATCAAGACCGGCGCCCCCGCCCGCAGCGAGCGCGTCGCGAAGTACAACCAGCTCCTGCGCATCGAGGAGATCCTCGACGACGCGGCCGTGTACGCCGGCCGCTCGGCGTTCCCGCGCTTCAAGGGCTGACGCACGCCCTGCTGCCGCCCGCCGCACCCGCGGCGGGCGGCAGCGGTTCACGGTCACCGGAACACCGGTCCACCGGTCCCCCCGGGGCAACGACGAACGCGAACCCCCCACCGGAGGTGCACGTGCCGGATCGCTTCTCCACCGCGACGCGCATCCGTGCCCTCGGGGCACAGGCGCAGGCCCGGGTCTACCGCGCCACCGGCCGCCCGCGGCGGCCCTCGCTGCCCCGCGGCCGCAACCGGCTGACCGGGCGTGCCGCGCTGCTCGCCCTCGTCGTGTGCGCGCTGGTGGTCGCCCTCGCCTACCCCACGCGCCAGTACGTGGCGCAGCGCTCGCAGATCGCCGACCAGCGCAAGCAGGCCGACCAGGCCCGCCGACGGGTCGAGGAGCTGCGCGAGGAGAAGGCCCGCTGGCAGGACCCCGAGTACGTCAAGGCGCAGGCCCGGGCCCGGCTCCACTACGTCCTGCCCGGCGAGACGGCGTATACGGTGGTCAGGCCCACCGGGGCCGCCGCCCGGGGCGACGAGGCCGCCGGCCCGCACCGCGGCGACGGCGACAACGCCGCCCGCCGCCCCTGGTACGCCAACCTGTGGGACGGTGTCGACCACGCCGACGCCGCCGCCCCCGCACACCGCTGAAAGAGACGCACCCAGGCATGGATACGCCCCCGCCGCCCACCGAGCACGCCCCACCGACGGAGCGCGATGTCGCCGCCATCGGGGCGCAGTTGGGCCGCGTCCCGCGCGGTCTGCGGGCCGTCGCGCACCGCTGCCCCTGCGGCAACCCGGACGTCGTCGAGACGGCGCCGCGACTGGAGGACGGCACGCCGTTCCCGACGCTGTACTACCTGACCTGCCCGCGAGCCGCGTCCGCGATCGGCACCCTGGAGGCCGAGGGGGTCATGAAGGACATGACCGCACGGCTGGCCGAGGACGAGGAACTCGCCGCCGGCTATCGCGCCGCGCACGAGGACTACATCGCCCGCCGCGACGCGATCGAGGTGCTGCAGGGCTTCCCCAGCGCGGGCGGCATGCCCGACCGGGTCAAGTGCCTGCACGTGCTGGTCGGCCACTCCCTCGCGGCCGGCCCCGGGGTCAACCCGCTCGGCGACGAGGCGATCGCGCTGCTGCCGGAATGGTGGCGCAAGGGACCGTGCGTCGACCCCGACGGCGGCACCGGCGCCGAGGGGGGCGACCAGTGACCCGTGTCGCCGCCGTCGACTGCGGCACCAACTCGATCCGCCTGCTGGTCGCCGACGCGGACCCAGCGACCGGCGCCATCAAGGACCTGGACCGCCGGATGACCATCGTCCGGCTCGGCCAGGGCGTGGACCGCACCGGCCGGCTGGCCCCCGAGGCGCTGGAGCGCACCTTCGCGGCCTGCCGCGAGTACGCGGCGGTCATCGGCGAACTGGGCGCCGACGCGATCCGTTTCGTGGCCACCTCCGCCTCCCGCGACGCCTCCAACCGTGAGGACTTCGTGCGCGGCGTGGTGGACATCCTCGGCGTCGAGCCCGAGGTGATCAGCGGTGACCAGGAGGCCGAGTTCTCCTTCACCGGGGCCACCCGGGAGCTGGTGGGCCGCGCCGACCTGGCGCGCCCCTTCCTCGTCACCGACATCGGCGGCGGCTCGACGGAGTTCGTCGTCGGCGACACCGCCGTCACCGCCGCCCGCTCGGTCGACGTCGGCTGCGTGCGGATGACGGAACGGCACCTGGTGCGCGACGGCGTCGTGACCGACCCCCCGACCCCCGGGGCGATCGCCGCCACGACGCGGGACATCGACGCCGCGCTGGACCTGGCGGAGGCCACCGTGCCGCTGCGCGAGGCGCGCACGCTCGTCGGGCTCGCCGGTTCCGTGACCTCCGTCGCCGCGATCGCACTGGGCCTCGCGGAGTACGACCCGGTGGCGATCCACCACGCCCGCATCCCGGTGGAGCAGGTCCGCGCGGTCACCGAGCGGCTGCTGGCCGCCACGCACGCCGAGCGCGCGGCGATCCCGGTGCTGCATCCGGGGCGGGTCGACGTGATCGGTGCGGGGGCGCTCGTGCTGCTGCGGATCATGGAGCGGACGGGTGCCCGGGAGGTCGTGGTGAGCGAGCACGACATCCTCGACGGCATCGCCTGGAGCATCGCCTGAGCAGCACGCTTGTCAGGTGAGCGGGCCTTCGCGGTGGGCCCGACACGCCTGCCGCAGAAGGTTCGTGAATTTCTTCACATGAAAGTTCCCGCCGGACGGCCCAACTGCCCCGCGCAAGGGCCCCCGGAACCCCCAAGAGCCCTTGCCGGGCCCGTGTTTCGTCCATATTGCGGGAGCGTTGTCGAGGCCCCCCGGATGCCGATCGTCGCTGGTGGGACGGGTACTCAACGCCTACGGCCGGCAACGGGTTCCCCCCGGCGGCTGTGGTCCTGATCACGAAGCGGCGCAGTGTAGCAGAGGGCCCGGGAAACCTTGTGAAGGGGCTCACGAGGTACCCCCCGGGACGTGGTGAATACTCGAAGCATGAGCACCACGGAGCGTCCCAGGATCCTCGTAGTAGGCGGTGGGTACGTCGGCCTGTACGCGGCCCGGCGCATCCTCAAGAAGATGCGCTATGCGGAGGCGACCGTCACGGTCGTCGACCCGCGTTCGTACATGACGTACCAGCCCTTCCTGCCGGAGGCCGCGGCCGGCAGCATCTCCCCCCGCCATGTCGTGGTGCCGCTGCGCCGCGTACTGCCCCAGGCGGAGGTTCTGACCGGCCGGGTCACCACCATCGACCAGGACCGCAAGGTCGCCGTCGTCGAGCCGCTCGTGGGCGAGTCCTACGAACTGCCCTTCGACTACCTGGTCGTCGCGCTCGGCGCCGTCTCCCGCACCTTCCCGATCCCCGGCCTGGCCGAGAACGGCATCGGCATGAAGGGCGTCGAGGAGGCCATCGGCCTGCGCAACCACGTGCTGGAGCAGCTCGACAAGGCCGCCTCCACGACGGACGAGGACGTCCGCCGCAAGGCCCTCACCTTCGTCTTCGTCGGCGGCGGCTTCGCCGGTGCCGAGACCATCGGCGAGGTCGAGGACATGGCCCGCGACGCGGCCAAGTACTACGCGAACGTCAAGCGCGAGGACATGCGCTTCATCCTGGTCGACGCCGCCGACAAGATCCTCCCCGAGGTCGGTCCTGAGCTCGGCACCTGGGGCCTGGAGCACCTGCGCGAGCGCGGCATCGAGGTCTACCTCGGCACGTCGATGAAGTCCTGTGTCGACAAGCACGTGGTGCTCGCCAACGGCCTGGAGGTCGATGCCTCCACCATCGTGTGGACCGCCGGCGTCAAGCCCAACCCGGTGCTGGCCAAGTACGGCCTGCCGCTGGGCCCGCGCGGCCACGTCGACACCGCCCCGACCCTCCAGGTCCAGGGCACCGACTACATCTGGTCCGCCGGCGACAACGCCCAGGTCCCCGACCTGGCCTCCGGCCCCGGCGCCTGGTGCCCGCCCAACGCCCAGCACGCGCTGCGCCAGGCCAAGGTCCTCGGCGACAACGTGGTCTCCGGTATGCGGGGCTTCCCGCAGAAGGAGTACAAGCACGCCAACAAGGGCGCCGTCGCCGGCCTCGGCCTGCACAAGGGTGTCGCCCTGGTCCGCTTCGGCAAGATGAAGCTGAAGTTCAAGGGCCGCCTGGCCTGGTACATGCACCGTGGGTACCACGGCATGGCGGTGCCGACGTTCAACCGCAAGATCCGGGTCCTCGCGGACTGGACGCTGGCGGTCTTCCTCAAGCGCGAGGTCGTCTCGCTCGGCGCCATCGAGAACCCCCGCGAGGAGTTCTACGAGGCCGCCAAGCCGCTGCCGGCCCCCGTGGCCCCGGCCGAGGCGTCCCCGGCCAAGGCCAAGGCCTAGCCGCCGCCGGGCCGAAGGGCTCGTTCACCCGTTACAGCCGAAGGGCGTCCGCCATCCGTGGGGCGGGCGCCCTTCGGCATGCCCGTGTCCTGGCCGTGCACACTGCAAACGTGAGATGGGTAGGGGAGAACTACGTTTCCGGGAATGTGGTTGTACTCCACATCTGTTTTCCCTGCGCAGTGGACCCGTCTTCATGGAGGCACGGAGGTACGCGCCATGGCCGATACGGCCGGACGACTGACCGCTCTCGCCAAGCAAGCGCTCGGCGTTTCCTTCCCGCTGCGCATCCGCGCGTGGGACGGCAGCGAGACCGGGCCGCCGGACGCGCCGGCCCTGGTCGTCAGGCACCGCAGGGCGCTGCGCCGGATGCTGTTCAAGCCCGGCGAACTGGGCCTGGTGCGTGCGTGGGTGGCCGGTGAACTCGACGTGGACGGCGACCTGTACGAGGCGCTGCACCGACTCGCCGGGGTCGTCTGGGGCCGTCCGCCGGAGGAGGGCGAGCCGGCCTACCGACGTCTGCTCGCCCGGCTGCGCGACCCCGGGACCGCCCTGATCGCCCGCGAGGTGCTCTCGCTCGCCGGCCCCGGACTGCCCCCGCCCCCGCCGCCGGAGGAGGTCCGCAGACGCGGCGGCGTGCTGCACAGCCCGATCCGCGACCGGCAGGCCATCAGCCACCACTACGACGTCGGCAACGACTTCTACGAGCTCGTGCTCGGCCCGTCCATGGTCTACTCCTGCGCCTACTGGGAGGGGCCCGACGCGACCCTGGAGGACGCCCAGGAGGCCAAGCTCGACCTGATCTGCCGCAAGCTGGACCTGAAGCCCGGACAGCGGCTGCTGGACGTCGGCTGCGGCTGGGGCTCGATGGTGATGCACGCCGCCGAGCGGTACGGGGTGCACGCCACCGGCGTCACGCTCTCGACCGAGCAGGCGGCGTACGCCCGCAAGCGGGTCGCCGAGGCCGGGCTCACCGACCGCGTCGAGATCCGCGTCCAGGACTACCGGGCGGTCAACGACGGCCCCTACGACGCGATTTCGTCGATCGGCATGGCCGAGCACGTGGGCCGCGAGGGCTACCTCCAGTACGCGGGCATCCTGCACGGGCTGCTGCGGCCCGGCGGCCGGCTGCTCAACCACCAGATCGGCCGCCGCCCGTGGGACGACGAGGACGCCTACCACGTCGACGAGTTCATCGACCGGTACGTCTTCCCGGACGGCGAACTGGCCCCCGTCGGCTCGACCGTCGCCCGGCTGGAGGACGCGGGCCTGGAGGTCCGCGACGTGGAGGCGATCCGCGAGCACTACGCCCTGACCCTGCGCGAGTGGGTCGCCAACCTGGAGGCGAACTGGGACGAGGCCGTGCGCCTCGCGGGCGCCGGGCGGGCCCGGGTCTGGCGGCTGTACATGGCGGCCTCGGCGCTGGCCTTCGAGCACAACCGCATCGGGGTCAACCAGATCGTCGCGGTCCGCACCCGGGAGTCGGGCGACTCCGGGATGCCGCGCACCCGGGCCGAGTGGCTCGGGTACGGCGGGCAGGGCGGGTAGGACCGGTACGGCGTACCGCGGGGCGGGGGTCCGGTGACCCCCGCCCCGCGGCGCGTCGGCGTCCGGCCGCCACCCGCCGGCCGGCTATTCGGCCTTGATGGCCTCCAGCATGTTCAGCCGGGCCGCCCGCCGGGCCGGCCACAGCGCGGCCAGCAGGCCCACCACTGCGGCGATCGACAGGAACACCGCGATCCGGTCCCAGGGCAGGACGATCGCGTAGCTCGGCAGACTGGGCCTGATCAGCCCGCCGACGGCCCAGGCCAGGAACACCCCCAGGCCCGTGCCGAGCACGGCGCCGAACAGGGAGATCAGCAGGGACTCCAGCCGGATCATCCGCTTGACCGCGGTCCGGTCCAGGCCGATCGCCCGCAGCATGCCGATCTCGTGCTTGCGCTCGAAGACCGACATCGCCAGCGTGTTGATCACTCCCAGCACCGCGACCAGCACCGCCATCGCGAGCAGTCCGTAGAGGATGTTCAGCATCAGGTCGATGGTGGAGCTGAGCTCCCGGGAGATGTCCGCCTTGTCCTGCACCTTGATGACCGGGTTCTCGCCGAGCGCCTTCACCAGGGCGTCGCGGTTGGCCTCGTCGGCGCCGCCGGCCATCTTCACCAGCACCCGCATGTCCCCGGCCTTCGGGGTGTGCGGGGTGACCGTGGCGTTGTCCATGATCACGCCGTTGATGAGGTCGCCGCCCTGGTAGACGCCGCCGATCGTCAGCCGCCCCTTGGTGCCGTCGTCGTAGCGCACCGGCAGGGTCTGCCCGGGGTGCCAGCCGCGCCGCTTCATCGTGTCGGAGTCCACGACCATCGAGGAGCCGTGCACCGCCGCCACGGAGCCCCGGGTGAAGTCCAGCGCCAGCAGCCGCGCGATCTGGGGCGCGTCGACGCCGGTGATCCACTCGTCCTCGCCGCCGAGCTCGGTGTGCGCGTCCCGCACCGCACTGGAGACGGTGACCGCGTCGAGGCCCGCGACCCGCTCGGCCACCTCGGGGGAGAGGTTCCGGCCGGTGGCCATGGTGACCTGGTAGTCGGACTTCAGGTGGGCGGCCGCCAGTTCGTCCACGGTGGTCTTGACCGAGATGGCCACCACCGTGAGGGCGGTGATCAGGGTGAGCCCGATCATCAGCGCCGACGCGGTCGCGGCGGTCCGCCGCGGGTTGCGCACCGAGTTCTGCCGGGCGAGCTTGCCCGTGATGCCGAAGGGACGCAGCAGCGGCCCCGCCGCGGCGACCACCGGCCGGGACAGCAGCGGGGTGAGGACGAAGACGCCGATCAGCAGCAGTCCGGCGCCGCCGCCCAGCACCATGTTGCCGTTGTCCTTCATGCCCGAGCCGGCCAGCACCAGGACGACGCCGGCCGCCGAGAGCAGCGCCCCGAGGGTGTTGCGCAGGAGCAGGCCCTTGACCGTGGACGGGGCGTGCACACTGCTCATCGCCGCGACCGGCGGGATCTTGGCGGCGCGGCGGGCCGGCAGCCACGCGGCGAGCATGGTGACGCCCACGCCGACCGCGAGCGCCGCTCCCGCCGTGCCCGGCTGCACGGCCAGCGCGCCGTCGGGCAGTTCCGCCCCGGCCGAGCCGAGCACCGCCCGCATGACGGCCGCGATGCCGATGCCCAGCAGGAACCCGGTCACACCGGCCACCACGCCCACGACGAGGGCCTCGGCCAGTACCGACCGCGTGACCTGCCTGCGGCTCGCGCCGACCGCGCGCAGCAGCGCCAGCTCCTTGGTGCGCTGCGCGACCAGCATCGTGAAGGTGTTGGCGATGATGAAGATGCCGACGAAGAGCGCGATCCCGGCGAAGCTGAGCAGCGTGGTGTTGAAGCTGCTGAGGTCGGAGGCGATCTGCCGCGCCTCGTCGTCCGCCAGCTTCCGGCCGGTGGTCGCGGAGGCGTCCTTGGCGTAGCGCGGCAGCAGCTTCTCGATCTCGGCCTTCAGCGTTGCCTGCGCCGTGCCGGGGGCCGCCTTGACGTCGATCTCCTCGTACGTGCCCGGTTTGCCGAAGAGCTTCTGGGCGGTGGCGGTGTCGAAGAGCACCAGGCTGCCGCCCGCGGCGACGTTTCCGTCGTCGGTGGTGAAGACGCCGGTGACCTTCTGCGGCATCACCGGCCCGTCGATGGACATCCGGACGGTGTCGCCGACGGTGTAGCCCGTCCGCTGGGCGGTCCTGGAGTCCAGCGCGATCTCGGAGGAGTCCCGCGGGGCGCGGCCCTCGCGTATCGGATAGCGGTCCGCTCCGGTGTAGTTGCCGCCGCGGGTGGACCAGCCGTCGCCGACCAGCCGGCCCTGCTTGTCGGCGACGGCGGTGAAGCCGGTGACGGTCGCGGTGGTGGACCCGGCGCCGGGCAGCCGGCCGATCTCGTCCACCAGCCGCTGGGGGAGCGGGTGGTCGGGGTCGCCGTAGGTGACGGCCACCGACACGTCGGCGTAGCTCCTGGCCGAGGCCTTGCGGAGGGCGTTGCCTATGGTGTCGGTGAACACGAGGGTGCCGGAGACGAAGGACACGCCGAGCATCACGGCGAGCACGGTCATCAGCAGTCTGGCCTTGTGCGCCAGGACGTTGCGCAGGGCGGTACGGAACATGGCAGGTGGGGTCTCTCGGTCGGCTCGGTGGTGGCGGACGGTCAGCTCGTGCGGCCCTTGGCGTCGAAGCGCTTCATGCGCTCCAGCACCGTGTCGGCGGTCGGGCCGTGCAGCTCGTCGACGATCCGCCCGTCGGCGAGGAAGACCACGCGGTCGGCGTAGGAGGCGGCGACCGGGTCATGGGTGACCATGACGACGGTCTGGCCCAGTTCCCGCACGGAGTTGCGCAGGAAGCCGAGGATCTCGGCGCTGGAGCGGGAGTCCAGGTTGCCGGTGGGCTCGTCGGCGAAGACGATCTCTGGCCTGCTCGCCAGTGCCCGGGCCACCGCGACCCGCTGCTGCTGGCCGCCGGACAGCTGCGAGGGGCGGTGCTTGAGACGGCCGGCCAGACCCACCGTCTCCACGATCCGGTCCAGCCACTCCTTGTCGGGCGTGCGGCCCGCGATGTCCATCGGCAGGGTGATGTTCTCGGCGGCGGTGAGCGTCGGCAGCAGGTTGAACGCCTGGAAGATGAAGCCGATCTTGTCCCGGCGCAGCTTGGTGAGCTGCTTGTCCTTCAGCCCGGACAGCTCGGTGTCGCCGATCCGCGCCGACCCGGAGGAGACCGTGTCCAGCCCCGCCATGCAGTGCATCAGCGTGGACTTGCCGGAGCCGGACGGCCCCATGATCGCGGTGTACTCGCCGGCACGGAACTCCACGGAGACCGCGTCGAGCGCGACGACGCGGGTCTCGCCCTCGCCGTAGACCTTGCTCAGATCGGTGGCCTGTGCGGCCGTGGCCGTGGCAGTCGGGGTTGCGGTGGTGGTGGTCACGGCAGGCTGCTCCTGTCGGAAACGCTGGGGGAGTTCGGACTCCGTCCATCGTCCCGGCGGTAACGGCCGCGGTAATCCGTCCCTGACCTGGTTCCGGGGGCAGTCCCGAGAGGTACCCCGGGACCCCCGGGTCATACCAGGGGATGACACCCACCCCGAGGCGCCGCCTCTGGGGCGGAACTATTTCGCGTCATATGCAGGGGACACCGTCCGCGCCGGGGACCGCCCCGGGCCTGTGGTTTCGTTGCGCCGCCCCTGATCTGATGGATCGTCAGGGAGCAATAGAATCAGACAACATGACGAATCCGGGGCCTCTTCCCACCCACCTTCCCGGATAGGCTCGTGCTGCGCTCTCGCGCCGCCCTGCCCGGATGGTGGAATGCAGACACGGCGAGCTTAAACCTCGCTGCCCCTTGCGGGCGTACCGGTTCGAGTCCGGTTCCGGGCACCACCTCTCTCCGCGGCGCCGCGATCGGTTCCCTAGCAGTCGCGGCACTCGGTGGGGTCCGAGTGCCGCGACTCCTTCGTCCCCGCGCGCATCAGCGGCGGCACTCACCTTCGGACGGGCGTCGGATCATGTCCGCCCGTCGTCACTTGGTGGCGGACCGCAGGGACCACAGTGCTACCGGGATACCGGGCGAGAAGGCGCGGACGGTCAACTGGGCCCACTCCGCTCCATGCGCGAGGTAGAGGCGGTCGTCGGCCGTGGTGTGATTGCTCAGGAAGACGCCGCCGTCGGTCGGCGTCGCACACCACAGGTAGCCGTCGTCGTTGCCGCGAAACGTGCTCAGCGTGACCGCGCTGTCGTCGCGTGGCTCCTCTGGGTGGCCCGATGTCGAGTTGATGTACTTCCCGTCGTAGGCAAGGTAGTAGCACTCGTCCTCGCCGGTTCGGCCTGCGGGGATCGTGATGAACCGCTGCTGAGGTTCATCGGCGTCCGGGGTGAGGATCACCGGCAGGTCTCCCTCCTCCAGGTCGTCGATGTTCAGCACCAACGAGTTCGTCCCGGCATCCTGCAGGGCGATCTCGTTGACGTCCGTGGCCTGGGCCGGCGTTTCGAGGAACCAGCGCTGGCCGGCGGAGCCGTCGAAGTCCCGTCCCGCGAGAGCCTGTCCGCGGTTGACAGCGGTGAGGAATTGACCGGTGACGTAACTGTGAAGCGTCCAGGTTCCGTCGCCCTGATAGACGGGTGCCCAGAGTTGATCGGCGGCTTCAGTCGGCCACAGCACCACGCGCGCGTCGCGGGCACCGCCTTCCTGCCCCAGGTAACGGCCGGCGAGTGGCGCCGCGGCGTGGATCAGCCGGTAGTAGCCGGGGAACTCGGGCACGGGAGAGAGGCTGAAGGTCTGCATCGGTACGTTCGCCTGATTGATCGGCTGGTCGCTGACCACGTTGCTGCTGCCGGAGGGGCCCGCCACGTTGGTGGTGCCGGCGTTGCGCATCACGGCATTGATCGGCGGGACCGGTATTCCTGCCTGGTCGCCGGGTTGCGGCTGGTCCGGCAGGTCGACGAGATCGTAGAGGACGGGGTAGTGGTCCGATGTCGTCAGGTTGTCGATCCGTGCGATTCCATTGACCGTGGGACCTGCGTTGGGTCCGGCCGGCGTCACCGCGTAGTCGAGGGTTCGCGGGGGCCCGCCCTGCGTCGTCGGATGGGTGGGAACCGATGGGGCCCATACGGTGAACGTGTTGGGGTTCTGCGCGTTGAGAGCGGTTTGCAGTGAAGTGTCCGTTCCGCCGTCCGACGGTGCGAAGGGGGCCCGGTTGTAGTCACCGAGGGCGATCCACGGCACCGCCGTCTGACCGGGACCCGCTTGGGTCATCCGCCCCCGGATGTTTTCCAGCAGTTGGGGATCGTCGTTGCCGCTGCCCGAGAGCCCGTGGACCGTGAAGTAGAAGACGCCGCCGATGTTGACGCCGAGCGCGGGTCGGCTGTCGAAGAACCCGGACCTGATGACGCGGACGTTGCTCTCGTCCACTCGTTCACGCGTCCAAATGGCCAGGTTCACCCGGCCCGGCGGACTCGTTTCGTTGGTGTCGGTGTGCAGCCAGTACAGGTAGCCCTGCGGACGGGCGTACGTCCCGCCGACTCGGTATTCCTGGACCGGGATGACGTAGCCGAGACTGTCCCAGTACTCGATCCTGTCGTTGGCGATGGTTCTCAGGGGGTGGGCGGACGGCGGCGGCGAGCCGGCCTCCTGGAGGAGGATGATGTCGGCGTCGTTGTCGTTCGCCAGTCGCATGAGGTCCACGCTGTACTTGTTGCTGTTGGCGCCGGCGGTGTTGGCGCCCTGCATGTTCCAGGTGATCACCTTGCGGCGCTCGTTCTGACGGGGGTCGATCCCGCCACCGGTGTCGCGCAGGAACAACGACGACCGATTGCCCACGGAAAGGTTCACCACTCCCTTTCCCTTGTAGTCCAGGGTCTCCCGCCCGGTCCAGTCCGGAATCGGCTGGCCGTCCTGACTCAGTGGGCGGAACCGATGGGGGGCGTTGTTGTCCGAGCCGAACTCAAAGGCCGTGCCGCCCTGGGCACCGGCACTGCCGGCCGAGTACGGCGCATAGGGCTCGAACGGCCCGCCCGGCGTGGTCTGCTTGATGAGCGTGTTGTTGTAGAAGACGTTCTGCGGTCCTGAGGACCCCGACCACTTGACCGCCTTGGGGCCGGCCGCCCACCAGATCGGGTACCAGGTACCGTCGTCGATCTCGCCGCCCTCTCCGCCGCAATTCGTCTGGCAGTTGGCCGAGCGGTGCTCATAGGGGACTCTCACCGTGTTCTGTTCGAACAGGTTGTTGTGCTCCCAGCCGCCGTGCAGGTTCAGATCCGAATCGAGGTCGTTGCGGAAAGCGACGTTGCCGCTGGCCGACCACTGGAAGGTGAAGTGACGCAGGTTGCGGCTGAGGTTGTACGCCCACAGCGAGTCCCACACACGGCTGCCCCGCAGGTAGCCGTTGCCGCCCTTGCCCTTGTTCCACGCGCCGTCGAAGCTGTTCCGCTCGATCTGCAGGTTGCGGGCGTTCTCGGTCACGATCGGATGCGAACCGGTCATGGTGGCCTTGAGCCCACGCGCCCAGCTGTTCGCGGCCCACTTGAAGACGATGCCGTGCATCGCGTACTCGGGCGCCATGTTGCCGTAGTTGTGCACGGCCTGGTCGGGAGAGAGCTGGTAGGTGCCGCCGCCCAGCTTGGGCAGGCCGTTCATGTCCTGCGTGAAGGCGAAGTCCTCGAATCCCACCTCCTCGACCACCTTCAGAGGGGTGACCTTGCTGGCATACGGGGTGGTGCCCAGTGAGTCGGACCCGTCCGAGGTCGAGTCGACGGGCAGGTCCCACTCCAGGGGGCGGTCCAGTCTGATGGTCTTGGCGGTGCTGTCGACAGCGGTGACCCGGAACATCTGCTGGCGCATGTGGAGGTTCTCCATCGCGGCCCGGTCCGTCACACCCTGCTGTTCGTAGAACTTGACGCTGTTGGCCGCTCCCACCCAGGCATAGCCGCCCAGGGTGAACGCCTTCATGTCGGCCTTCGAGTTCAGCTGGACGATGTTGTCCCCCTGCCTCGCCGAGAACCCCGCGTCGTCGGTTCGGGCGGCCACCTTGATGCCGGAGACCCAGTGCTGGTTGACACTGCCTTCGAAGAGGTCCTTGCGATTGACCGGGGCCGCGGCGAAGTCGTCCTTGTAGCGATCCGCCACGTCTCGGGTCTGCACCCGGAACATGCCCCGCCCCGGCCATATCCAGCCGCCCGTGCCGATGTCGCTGCCGCTGCCGGCCGCCATGCCGTCCTGGTCCCAGCGGCCGTTGACGAGCGCGTCGTAGCGGGTATTGACGTCGGGACGGAACACGAGCTTGGTTCCCCCGTCGCCGGAACCCTTCCCGCGCATGATCAGGAAGCTGGCGTCGACGTACATCTGCCGTGACACATCGATACGTCCGGCCGGCAACTCGATCAGTGACAGCCGGTGGAAGTTGGCGCTCGGTGAGCACTGGCTCTTGATGTCGTCGATGGCCTTCTGCAGTCCGGTGGTGTCATCGATGCCGTCGTTCGCGATGACTCCGTACTTGCCGGAGAGGAGTTCCGGGGTGATGCGGCAGCCGGGATCGTCGGTCATGTCTCCGGCCCCGGGCAGCTCCTGGCCGCCCAGGTAACCCACGCGCGACCAGTCCGGCAGACCAGCGGGCGGGCCCGTGCGGTTGGCGTGGCCGAGCTCCGGTCCGGCCGCTCCGGGTCCGGCTGCGACCGCGGCTGCTGCCGGTGTCCCTGAGGCAAGGACCGGCAGCGAGATGGAGAGCAGCAGGCCGGTCACTAGCGCGGCCACTGGTCGAAATTTTCTCACTTGACTCTCTTTTGTGTCATTTACTGTTCGCGGTGGAGGGTGTGCCCGGTCAGTGCCGAGCGGGGCCACCACCGAAGCCGTGCGGTCGCAGAGCCCTCGGCCGCTGCCGACAGTCGGGTGCGCAGGGCACTGCCGCCGCGCACGCAGCGGTCCCGGCACCGACGTGAGACGACGGTGCCGGGACCGGGGCCATCCTGATGCGCCGCCCAATGAGCCCTCGAGCACTGCGGTGTTCAGTACTCAGGTCAGGGCAGCCGGAACGGTGACTGCCTGCGTGCAACGGATACGCAGAGCGAGCGGGTATCCGGTGCCCGGTATCCAGCAGGAACGACGCAGCGTTGTTCGCGCTGCTTCACACGGTGCCGTGTCCGGGGGTCGCCGCTACGGCGGCGAGCTGTGACCCCACGGCATCAGTACCTGTAGTAGTGCGAGGCCCCTCCGTGCAACTCGGTGGTTCCTTCGGCCGCGAACCCTATACCCGACTTACCGTCGTAGAACGTCTCGTACTTGCGATCCGGGCCGATCACATCGAACGTCCCGCCGGTGGTGTTGTAGTGCCCGACCATCCAAATGAGGCTGGGGTGGCTACCGGTGGGCATCGGACCCCACCAGCATGCGGCGCCCGGGTTGAGCGTCGGGCTCAGAGTGCGGGTGGCCCCATGCTCGTCGGAGTACTCAAGGTGGACCTTGTAGTTCCCCCAGGGGCACAGCTGCACCCAGCCGTCCTGGATGCTGGATGCCGACGCGGGCGCCGTGGAGGCGACGGAGAAACCGGCGACCAGAGCGGCTGCGACGAAGGGGGAAGCGATTGCACTCAAGATCTTCTTGGGGTTCATTGCCTTCTCTGCGTTGTTCTTGCGTGGGCTTTCGCCGACGTCGGTGCGCTACTGCGGAGCGCATCTGAGTGGCGCGGGCGAAGTCGCGTGAAACGCGATGCGCGTCTCGCGCGTTGATGCGCCTTGTCCATGAAGAAGATAGTCAAATATTCAACCAGTCCATAGAATGTGCGCGCCGTCTTTGCTCCGGTGCCAACGGCTCAAGGCACGGGTGTCCCATTTCCGTCTGCGTCGGCGGGGGAAAGCGTCGGTGGGCCGTGTGGCCGGCGTGCCCTGGCATGGTGGGGCCGCAGAATTTCCGCCCGACGTGGCGGAGGGTGCGGCGGCTGTGCGTGGCGAAGGCCTGGAGGTGAGCCCCAGGCAGGGGACTGCCGGGCCCGCCGCTCGGGGGCCTCGATATGAGACGGCGTCTTCCAGTCGGACGTTCAGGGAAGGGTTGACCACGCGTAAGCACCCGCCCGGATCCGGGTTTCCGCCAAGACCGCGGTACGGAGCCGAGGCGGGAATTCCGTTGGGCTCGGCAGCCGACTGCCGAGCCCAACGCCCGCCGGGGGCCCGGGGTGCGCCCGGGCCGTGCTCTTACGGGCGCACGGTGGTGCGGTGAGCACCGTCGTACCGGGTGGTCACCGCGCCGGGTGGAGGTCGGGGCCACCGGCCGGGAGGGGGCGGTCCAAGGTGCGCTTGAGGCGGCGCGCGAGCGGCTTCTCGGCGAGGACGTGGAGCAGCCAGGCGAGCACCAGCATCGCGGCCGTGGTGATCGCGAGGGTCGCGACGGGGCCGTGGTGGTCGTGCAGTCCGTAGATCACCAGGTGGCCGATGCTCTCGTGCACCAGGTACAGCGGATAGGTCAAGGTGCCCGCGAAGGTGAGCCGGCGCCAGTTGACGTGGCGGAACCAGCCGAGGGCGACCCCGGCCATGACGGCGAAGCACAGGGTGACCACGGCGGAGGCCACGCCGCCGGAGAGATGGGTGTGGATCATCTTGCTGAAACGTTCCGTCTCGGCGACCACCGTCTCCTGGGCGATGAGCCAGGAGACGCCGACGATTCCCCACGCCACCGCGTGGGAGCCGAAGCGGTGGATCAGGTAGAAACCGATGCCGGCGATGAAGTAGGCGGAGTACTGCGGTACGAGCAGGTTGTTGAGCAGCCTGTCGTTGGCGGCGTGCGTGATGACGGTGCCGACGGTCCACAGGCAGCAGAAGGCGACGGTGCTGCGGTAGGTGACGCCCTTCCAGACGACCAGGGCGAAGAGCAGGTAGAAGCGCAGCTCCACCCACAGGCTCCAGAAGACACCGCTCACGTCCGGCGTGCCCAGCGGCTCATGGAGCATCGTGAGGTTCAGCAGGATCTGGTGGATGCCGGGGCGGTCGGTCACTACGGGGAAGGCCGTCAGCGCGGCGCTGATCAGCACGATGGCCGCCCAGTAGGCGGGGTAGAGCCGGGTGATCCGGGAGCGGAGGAACTGCCCCAGGCCGCGGCCCCAGGCGCTCATGCAGATCACGAACCCGCTGATGAGGAAGAAGAACTCCACGCCCAGCCACCCGTAGTCCGAGACCGGGGTCCATGCCGGAAGGACCTCGCGGCTCGGCTGCCCCCAGGCGTGCGAGACGTCCGCGCCGCGGGAGAGGTAGTGGAAGAGCAGGACCGACAGCGCGGCGATCAGCCGCAGTCCGTCCAGCGTGTGCAGGCGCTGCCCGCCGCGGCCCTGCTTGGCCTCGACTCCTGGCCGCGGGCCCGCCGCGGAGGCCGTCCCGCCGGTACCGGCGGATATGACAGCAGTGTCCACCGGAGTCACTGGGCACCGTTCCCCGCGGCGGCGGCCCGGCTCCGCGCCGGTCGGCGAGAGGAACGTGGCGGACGTGCCGCCCATTCGACTCTGCTCATCCCTTGTCCTTCCCAGTACGTCGACTCGGCCGCGGCAACCGAGGCCGGCCGCTGCATCGGGCGCCGACACCACCCACAGCTGCGGGTACGCCCTTGTCCGGGTCGTACGCACGGGGGGCTCCCGCCGCGGGGCCCGGCTAGGCGCCGCTCGCCGCCGGGGCCTTGCGGGCGAGCAGGTGGATCTCCCGGAACTGGCGCCGGTCGGTGGGCTGTGGCTCGCGGACCGTCCGGGCCACCTCGGTCAGTCCGCACGCGCGCAGCAGCGCGGCGAGGTGATCGGGCCACCACCGATAGGCCGGTGCGACGGCGTGGTCGAAGACCTGCGTCGGGTGGGCCTCGTCGTCGCTGGCCGAGAAGCCGACCAGGAGGTGGCCGCCCGGGGCCAGTACGCGGTGGAACTCGGCCAGGACGGCGCCGAGTTCCCGCGGCGGGGTATGGATGATGGACCACCGGGAGAGCACGCCGCCCAGCGCGGCGTCGGCGATGTCCAGCGCGGCCATCGACCCCACGTCGAACCGCAGGCCCGGATGGGCCCCCCGGGCCAGCGCGATCATGGCGGGAGAGGCGTCGACGCCGGACGGTGCCAGGCCCAGTTCGGCCAGGTGGGCGGTGACATGGCCGGGCCCGCACCCCAGATCGGCGATCCGGTCGTTGCCGCTCGCGCTCACGACTTCGGCGAAGGCGCTCAGGACGGCGCGGTCCAGGGGTCTGCCGCGCAGCTCGTCGCGGAACAGCTGCGCGTAGGTGGTGGCAACCGCGTCGTAGGCGTCGCGGGTGGTGCTGAGGGCATCGTGTCCGGCCATGCCCGCGACCGTAGCCGCCGGCGATCGGTCCCGTGCCCCCCTTGTTCGGCAAATGTGCGCCAGGGGTGAGAAGTTGACCGACTTCGAGCACAACCATGCGCGGTACTCGGATGTCTGAACGGATGTCCCCGGGACGGCAGGGGTGTCCGGGACAGGACAAACCACACTCGAGCGCCAGGGGCCGTGCCGCAGGCGCGGACGGAGGGCCCGACGACCGTGGACGCCCAGGACGGCCGGTACATCGACCCCGCGGACCAGTGGGTCCTCGACCCGGAGACCGGCACGTACCGGCTGCGGCTGGATCCCGGGGACGCCCCGGCCGCCACGGTGCCCCCGCAGGGCGGCCGCAGGGCGCGCCGCGAGGAACAGCGCTCCGTCCAGGCCCCCGCCCCGTCCCGGGAGGGCGGTCGTCGCGGTGCGGTGAAGCCGTCGCGCAAGGCCAAGCGGTCCACGAAGGGCAAGGTCCTGATGTGGACCGCGGGCACCCTCGGGTTCGTCCTGCTCGCGGGCAGCGCCGGCGCGTACTTCCTGTACCGGCACTTCGACGGCAACATCAGCACCGTGGACGTCGGCACGGCGGGCAACAAGCACGCCACCAGCCATGACGCGGTCAACATCCTGGTCATCGGGACCGACAGCCGGGTGGGCCTCAGCGGGAAGTACGGGGACTCCGACAACATCGGCCACGCCGACACCACCCTCCTGGTGCACGTGGCGAAGGACCGGTCGAACGCGACCGTCATGAGCATCCCGCGCGACATGATCGTCGGCATCCCGGCCTGCCCCACCAAGCAGAAGGACGGCTCCACCAAGACGATCCCCGCCACCGCCAGGGCCGACTTCAGCCCGCGCTTCAACGAGAGCCTGGGTCAGGCGGGCCGCGACCCGGGCTGCACGATGCGGACCGTCACGCAGATCACCGGCCTGTCGATCGACCACTTCATGATGGTCGATTTCGAGGCCGTGAAGACCCTGTCCACGGCCGTCGGCGGGGTCCCGATCTGCCTCACCCACGCCATCGACGACACCGACCCCAAGGGGCAGGGCTCCCATCTGAAGCTGACCGAGGGACCGCACAGGGTGGCGGGCGAACAGGCCCTGCAGTTCGTCAGGACCCGCCATTCGCTGACGAACGGCAGCGACCTGGACCGCATCCACCTCCAGCAGCAGTTCCTGGGCTCGATGATCCGCGAGATGAAGTCCGGCGACACGCTCTCCGACCCGGGCAAGCTGTTCAAGCTGGCCAACGCCGCCACCAGCGCGCTCACCGTGGACACCGGCATCGGCAGCGTCGCGAAGCTCACCGGCCTCGCGAAGGACCTGAGCAAGGTCGACCCGAAGAACATCACCTTCACGACACTGCCGGTCAAGGACAATCCCGCCGAGATCAAGTACCACGCGACGGTCGTGGTCGACGAGACCCGGGCGCCTCAGCTCTTCAGGGCCATCAAGAACGACGTCTCCCTGACCGGGTCCCCCAAGAAGAAGCCCGCGGCCGCCGACGCCAGGCTCCGCGGCCCGAAGGCGGACCCGTCGCAGGTCCGGGTCGCCGTCTACAACGGGGGCGGCCCGCAGGGCGCGGCGCGGACGACCCAGGAGTGGCTGCAGGGCACCAAGGGCGTCGGCCACGCGGGCAACGGCGGCAACGCGCCCGGCGCGAAGCAGCAGCGGACGTCCCTGACCTACGGCCCCGACCAGGCCGACCAGGCGCGGGCCCTGGCCGCGATGATGGGGCTGCCCGCCTCGGCACTGCGTCCCGGCACTGACGCCGCGGGCCCCGGCGCCGACATGACGCTCACCCTCGGTGCCGACTACCGGGGCGCGGGCGTCGCGTTCGCCGACCCGGACAAGCCGCCGGCCGACATCCAGACGGCGCGGGCCGACAAGAAGGAGTGCGTGGGCTGAGCCCGGCGGGGCGCCACCCGGTCCGCCGGTCCGCCGAACGGCCGAATCCCGGCCACCGGAGATGCCGTCACCTACTGTGTGTCACCACATAACCGGACGAATACCTCCAGGGTGATGCATGGTGACAGTCCACCGGTGGGGCCACTCGTGACCCCCGTCCTCGACGCCGTGCGGAGTCTCGCCGCCGCGGGGGACCCCGACCAGCTCCTGCCGGCGCGTCAGCAGATGGCCTTCACCCTGGGCTTCCACATCATCCTGGTGCCCTTCGGTGTCGCGCTCACCACGCTGATGCTCGTCGCGAACCACCGCGGACTGCGCCGCGGCGACCGGGACGCCCTGCTGCTGGCCCGGCGCTGGTCCAAGGTGGCCGCGGTGCTGTTCGCCGTGGGGGCGATCACCGGCACGGTCCTCTCCTTCGAGCTCGGCATCCTGTGGCCGGGCCTGATGGGCCGGTACGGAGCCGCGTTCGGCTTCCCCTTCGCGATCGAGGGACTCTTCTTCTTCCTCGAGGCGATCTTCGTGTCGATCTACATCTACGGCTGGGACCGCATGCCGCCGTGGGCCCACTTCTGGACCGGCGTGCCCGTGGCGCTGTCGAGCATCGGCGGCGCGGCCGCCGTGATCGCCGCGAACAGCTGGATGAACCAGCCCGGAGGGTTCACCCTGCGGGACGGCCGGGTGGTCGCCGTCCGCCCGGCCGAGGTCTTCTTCAACGGGGCCTTCTGGTGGGAGATGCTCCACATGCTGCTCGCCGCCTACATCGTCGCCGGCTTCGCGGTGGCGAGCGTCTACGCGGTGGGCATGCTGCGCGGCCGGACCTCCCGCTACCACCGGCTCGGGTTCCTCATCGGGTTCGTCACCGCGGCCGTCGTGCTGCCCTTCCAGATGGTCGTCGGGGACACGATCGCCCGGTACGTCTTCGAGGCGGAGCCCGCGAAGTTCGCGGCGATCGAACTCCTGCCGTCCACCGGCACCCACGTCCCCGAGACCCTCGGCGGCATCCTCGTCGACGGCGAGGTCCGCTACGGCCTGCCCCTTCCCGACGTGGCCTCGCTGCTGGCCGCGTTCCGCCCGTCCACCAGGATCGCCGGGCTGGACGCCATCCCGCCGGCCGTGCGCCCCTCCGACCAGGCCGTCAGCACCGTGCACCTGGCCTTCGACGTCATGGTCGGCCTGTCCTCCGTCCTGATGCTGCTGGTCGTGTGGTTCGCCTGGCTGTGGTGGCGGCACCGCAGCGTCGACGGCCGGCGCTGGTTCCTGCGGTGCTGCGCGGTCAGCGGCCTGGCCGCGGTGGCGTGCCTGGAGACCGGATGGGTCGTCACGGAGCTGGGCCGCCAGCCCTGGACGGTCGTCGGGTACCTCCTGACCCGGGACGCGGTCACCACCCAGGGGAACCTGTGGCCGTTCTTCGGGGCCGTCCTCGCCATCTACGTGGCCGTCGGCGCGAGCGCCGTGGGGGTGCTGCTGTCGATGAAGCGCCGCTGGCAGGCCGAGGGCGACGACACGGTGGACGTCCCCTACGGCCCCGGTTCCGGCCCGGACCGCGCGGGCGTCACCGTGGGATCGGGGCAGTGATGCCCGAACTCGTCGCCGTCTTCCTGTTCATCGGCGTCATCGCCTACGCCGTGCTCGGCGGTGCCGACTTCGGGGCGGGCTTCTGGGACCTGACGGCGGGCGGTGCCGAGCGGGGCAGGCGACCGCGCCACCTGATCGACACCTCGCTCGGCCCGGTGTGGGAGGCCAACCACACCTGGCTCGTGTACTGCCTGGTGTTCCTCTGGTCGGGCTTCCCCACCGCCTTCACCGCCATCACCACGACCCTCTACGTGCCGCTGGGGCTCGCGGCGCTCGGCATCGTCCTGCGCGGCGCGGGGTTCGCCTTCCGCAAGGCCTCCCTGCGCACGCCGGAACAGCGCGTGTACGGGGCCGCCTTCGCCCTGTCGTCGTTGCTGGCCCCGTACTGCTTCGGTTCCATCGCCGGGGGCATCGCCTCCGGACGGGTGCCCGCCGGCGGCAACGGGGACGCGATCACCAGCTGGCTCAACCCCACCTCCGTCCTCGGCGGAGTCCTGGCCGTCCTGGTCTGCGCCTACCTGGCCGCGGTCTACCTGCACGTGGCCGCCGAGCGGCAGCACGAGCCCGGCCTCGCGCGGTACTTCCGCGACCGGGCACTGCTCGCCGGCCTGTTGACCGGAGCCGTCAGCATCGCGGGCATCTTCGTGCTCCGGCACGACGCCCCCCGGCTCTTCCACCAGCTCAGCCACCGCGCGCTGCCCCTGGTCCTGGTCGCCGCGCTGTGCGGCGTGGCCGGCATGGTCATGCTGCGCGGCACCAGGACCTCGGGCCTGCGGGCGACGGCCGCCGCCGCGGTGGCCCTGATCGTCCTCGGGTGGGGTGTCGCCCAGTACCCCTATCTCCTCGGCACCCATGTGGAGATCCCCGAAGCGGCGGCGCCGAACGCCACCTTGTGGGTGACGGTCGGGGTCGCGATCGTGGCGGGGCTCCTGATCCTTCCCTCGCTCGTGCTCCTCTTCCGCCTGGCCGGCCGCGGCCGCCTCATCCCGGCCGACCACGCCTCCGCGGACCGCCCCGGCCCATGAGTCGTCCCGCCCCCGGTACGCGGCGGGCAAGGTCGCGGTAAAGCCCGTGGTGGCCGCGAGGTGGTGGCGTCCGCCCCGGCCGGGCCCCGCACCCGCACTCCGAGCCGCGCGCATCCGCACGCAGCCGTCGGCCGGCCGCCGGACTCCCGCCCGGCCGCCGTCCGGCACGCCAGCCGGCCGGCTCCCGGAGGCCGGACGTCAAGCCCCGCAGGGGCCGTGGTCCCCCACCCGGGCCGTGCCGGGGTGTGCCGGTCCCGTGCGCGCGGCGAGCGGCCGGCGCGGCGCCGGACCCGTCGGGGGTTCCTCCCGTGCGACCTGTACGGACAAGTGCGGGCCTGCTTCTTCACCAGTCCCTGGAGTTCTCGTTGCGTGCTGGTCATCTGCTTTTGGTCAACCTCCCCCCGGAGGCTCCTATGGTCGCGGTCAAGTAATGGCAAGAACTTCAACGGAGGACGTTGTGTCCCTGGATGCTCGTAGGGCCCGGCGGTTCGCCGCTCCCGCGGCTGCTGCCATAGCCGCCGCGGTCGTCACGATGGTGGTCAACCCGACGCTGGGCGCTTCCGCCTCGGCGCCGCAGGCGGCGAAGGCCCCGACTGCCAAGAACGTCATCTTCATCAACGGCGACGGCATGGGCGCGGCTCTGCGCCAGGCCGCCCGTCTGCACTTCGCGGGCCTGAACGGCCAGCTCGCCATGGACAAGCTCCCCGTCTCGGGCCAGCTGACCACCGAGCCGGACGACCCGAAGGCCGTCATCACCGACTCGGCCGCCGCCGCGACCGCGTGGGCCACGGGTGAGAAGACCTACAACGGCGCCATCAGCGTCGACGTGGACGGCAACCCGCTCGCCACCCTCGGCCAGCAGGCCAAGGCGGCCGGCAAGGCCACCGGCCTGGTCACCACCGCGCAGGTCACCGACGCCTCGCCGGCGGCGTTCTTCTCGAACACCGCCAACCGTTCGGCGCAGGACGAGATCGCGCGCCAGTACATCGAGGTCAGCAAGCCCGACGTCATCCTGGGCGGTGGCGAGGACTGGTGGCTGCCCGCGGGCAGCGCCGGCGCGTTCAAGGACCAGCCCGCCGAGGACCCGTCCGAGGCGAGCAAGGGCACCAAGGGCGACCTCATCAAGAAGGCCAAGAAGGCCGGTTACTCCTACGTCACCAGCGCGGACCAGCTCAGCCGCGCCAAGGGCGGCAAGCTGCTCGGTCTCTTCGCCAACGAGGAGATGTTCCAGCAGCGTCCCGAGGGCCAGGGCGACGTGTACAGCCCGGTGGTCGGTCTCTCCACCATGACCAGCAAGGCCCTGAGCACGCTGGACAAGAACAAGAAGGGCTTCTTCCTCATGGTCGAGGAGGAGGGCACCGACGAGTTCGCGCACTCCAACAACGCCACCCGCGCCCTGCAGTCCATGCAGGAGCTGGAGAAGGCCGTGGCCGTGGCCCGTGCGTACGTCGCCACCCACTCCGACACCCTGCTGGTCGTCACCGGCGACCACGAGACCGGCGGCCTGGCCGTCGAGGAGTCGGACGCCGCCGACGAGTCCGGCACCGGCATCTCCACCGAGGACGGTCCGTTCAGCATCCGCGGCAGCGAGAAGAGCTTCTACATCGACTGGACCACCTCCGGTCACACCGGTGTGGACGTGCCCGTCACCGCGGCCGGCCCGCTGTCCGACCGCTTCACCGGCAAGCACGCCAACACCTACGTCTACGACGTGCTGCGCCAGGTCCTCGCGCGCCACTGAGTGACGCCTGACACGCCGACGCGCTGACGCGCCGACGACGGAGCCCCGGGGCGATCGCGCCCCGGGGCTCCTCCGTCGTCACGGCGCGTGTTTCACCCGCACGGCCCACTCCCGTAGGCGGCATCCGCGTTAAGAACGGAAGAAGATCCTCCTTGAGGACTAGACCGCCCGCTTTGCCATGCCATTACTCTTGGTGCGAAGCCGTATCGCGCGGCCATGGAGGAGTGACAGATGAGGAGCAGCAACCCGGTCTTCTCCCGGCGGGGGTTCTCCCGCGGCGAGGGCTACGCGGGCTTCGGTGGCGCTCAGCCGCAGACGCAGGGCAGCCCGTACGCGGGCGGGAACCCGTACGCCGGGACCAACCCGTACGACACGACGACCTACCAGGCCCCGCCCACCGCCCCGGCGCAGACCGGGCGGATGACGATGGACGACGTCGTCACCAAGACGGCGATCACCCTGGGCACGGTCGTGGTCGGCGCGCTGCTGGCGTGGTTCGTCCTGCCGGTCAGCCCGAAGAGCTATGCCCTCGCGGGCGGCGCCGGCCTGGTGGCCTTCGTCCTCTACATGGTCCAGATGTTCAAGCGCCGGCCGGTCCCGGGCCTCATCCTGGGCTACGCGGCGTTCGAGGGCATCGCGCTCGGCATCATCAGCGAGATGTACAACACGGCCTGGAGCGGCGCCCCCGTGCAGGCGGTGCTCGGCACCATGGCGGTCTTCGCGGGCATGCTGGTGGCGTACCGCACCCGGCTCATCCGGGTCACCCGGCGTTACTACCGCATCGGTATGGGGATCGCCATCGGCTTCCTCATCCTGATCGTCATCAACCTGATCGCCTCCGCTTTCGGCGGCGGTGACGGGCTGGGCCTGCGCAGCGGCGGCCTCGGCATCGCGGTCGGCATCATCGGCGTGCTGCTCGGCGCCTTCTTCCTCTCGCTCAACTTCAAGGAGATCGAGGACGGGGTGCGCTACGGCGCCCCGGCCAACGAGGCATGGTGGGCGGCCTTCGGCCTGACCCTCTCCCTCATCTGGATCTACCTGGAGCTGCTGCGCCTCATCGCGATCCTGCGCGGCGACGACTAGCCGAGCGGACACCGGCATTCAACGGGCCCCGGAGGCAGTGCCTTTCGGGGCCCGTTCGCATGTGCGGGGGAGGTCGCTAGCCGAGCCTTCTGGCGGCGCGCCTCAGGTCGTACTCGTGGACGATCGCCTTGGCGTGTCCGTAGGACAGGTCGTGCTCGCTGCGCAGCCAGCTGACCTTCTCCTCGAAGCGGAGGAAGGCGGGCCCGTCGTCGACCGTGCGAAGCCATTCGCCGATCTCGCGGCCGGTGCAGTTCGGGATGTGGGAGAGCAGGTTCCGGTGGGTCTCTTCAGAGAAGGTCTGGGACATCGGCGCCTCCGGTATGCGTTCCGGTCACCCCACCGTGCCTGAGGCTTCTCCCGATGGCAACAGTGCAACGCGCTCGGTTCTGTGTACGTACCGGGTAGGCTCCCGGCCGTGCTGGACTGTACGACGCTTCGCGAGGCCGCCGGGACCCTGGCCGGACGCTACCGCTCCCTGCCGCAGAGCAGGCTGCGCGGTGAGCCGGCGGCGGCGGGGCTCGCGCTCGCCCGTGAGCTGGCCGCGCGGGCGCAGCGGATCGAGTTCCCCGGGCGGGAGCCGCTGGTGATGCCGGACGACGGCATCTTCGCCGTCGGGGACCAGATCGCGGTGGCCGCGCACGAGCTCGCCGCGGCGCTGGAGCCGCGCCCGGACCTGGCGCGGGTACGCGACGAGGCCGTGGCCCGGATCCGGGACACGGCCTCGCGCTGGGGTCTGTAGGCGGGGTCAGAGGGAGGCGACCACCCGGTCGGCCAGGACGTACACCGACTCCTCGCCGAAGGTGAAGGTGAGCGCGTAGCCGCCGGCGACCGCGGAGCCGCCCAGCAGGACCGGGGACTCACCGCTGTCCAGGGCGTCGCAGAGCCGGTCCGCGGTCTCGCGGTCGCCCGGGGTCATGCAGAGCGTGGTGCCGTCGGCGAAGACGTACACGTCCAGCGTGCCGAGCGGGCCGGGCCGTACGTCGGCCAGCGGCATCCGCAGGTCGGCGAGCTCGCCGAGACGCTCGGCGGTCTGCTCCTGGTTGGCCACGACCGGGGCCGGCGCGGCGAAGTCCGGGTCGGAGGGGTGCCGGAAGGGCACCGGGCCGACGGGGCCGGACTCCAGGCCGGTCAGGTCCGCCTGGCGGGGCAGGAACGGGCCGTACGGCAGGACCTCGTAGTCCGCACCCGCGGCGCCCGTGCCGAAGCCGGTGCCGCCGAAGATCTGGACGTCGAGCTGGGCGTCGGCGACGGCGTCGCCCGCCTCGCCGGTGCCGTAGGCCAGGGGCGCCTCCTGCGCGGCCCAGAAGGCCCGCGCCTCGGCGAGCTCCCGCTCGCGCTCGTCGGCGAGGGCTTCCGCGACAGCGGTCCGTATGGCCTCGACGCCGGGGGTCTCCGCGGCCGTGCGCGCGGCCGGCACGGCGGCGTGTGCGGCAGTGGCCGCCGCCAGGTCCGTGCGCAGGGCGGCGACGTCACGACGGACGCCGCGCGTGGCGAACAGCGCGGCGGAGCCGGCGGCCACGGCGGTTGCCGCACCCGTCAGCAGGACGAGGAACATGGCGCTCACTGGCGTACTCCCGACTGTGCTTTCCCGAGCCTGGCCCCCTGTACACACCACTGTGCACTCAAATCCATGGCCTCTGCAGTGCGGAACGTCACGATATGAGTAGGTCCAAAGTCTGGCGACGGCCGAGTGCTGCACCCCTGACCTGGGCAAACGACCGCCCCCGGGGGAAGGTCACATCCCGGGGGCGGTTCGATTGCGACTTAGGACACGCGCGCGGGCGTTACGACAGACGTTCGATGACCATGGCCATGCCCTGGCCGCCGCCGACGCACATCGTCTCCAGGCCGAACTGCTTGTCGTGCCACTGCAGCGAGTTGATCAGCGTGGTGGTGATGCGGGCGCCGGTCATGCCGAAGGGGTGGCCGACCGCGATCGCGCCGCCGTTGACGTTGAGGCGGTCGATGTCGACGCCCAGGTCCCGGTAGGACGGGATGACCTGCGCGGCGAAGGCCTCGTTCATCTCGACCAGGTCGATGTCGCCGATGGACATCCCGGCCCGCTTGAGGGCCTGGCGGGAGGCCTCGACCGGGCCGTGGCCCATGATCTCCGGGGACAGGCCGGACACGCCGGTGGACACCACGCGGGCGAGCGGGGTGATGCCGAGCTCGCGGGCCTTGGTGTCGCTCATGACGACCAGCGCGGCCGCGCCGTCGTTCAGCGGGCAGCAGTTGCCGGCGGTGACGGTGCCGTCGGGACGGAAGACCGGCTTCAGGCCCTGCACCCCCTCCAGGGTGACGCCGGCGCGGGGGCCGTCGTCCTTGGAGACCACGCTGCCGTCGGGCAGCGTCACCGGGGTGATCTCGCGCTCCCAGAAGCCCTTCTTGATGGCTTCCTCGGCCAGGTTCTGCGAGCGCACGCCGAACTCGTCCTGCTCGGCGCGGGTGACGCCCTTGAGCGCCGCCAGGTTCTCCGCGGTCTGGCCCATCGCGATGTACGCGTCCGGGACCAGGCCGTCCTCGCGCGGGTCGTGCCATTCTCCCCCGCCCTGCCCGGCGCGGGCCGCGGTGCGGGCCTCGGCCTCCGCGAAGAGCGGGTTGTGGGTGCCGGGCATGCCGTCGGAGCTGCCCTTGACGAAGCGGGAGACCGTCTCGACACCCGCGGAGATGAAGACGTCGCCCTCGCCCGCCTTGATGGCGTGCAGCGCCATCCGGGTGGTCTGCAGCGAGGAGGAGCAGTAGCGCGTCACGGTGCAGCCCGGCAAGTGGTCCATGCCCATCTGCACGGCCACGATCCGGCCCAGGTTGTGGCCCTGCTCGCCGCCGGGCAGGCCGCAGCCGAGCATCAGGTCGTCGATGTCCCGAGGGTCGAGCTGCGGGACCTTCGCCAGCGCCGCCTGGACGATGGTGGCGGTGAGATCGTCGGGGCGCAGGTCTTTCAGGGACCCCTTCACGGCCCGGCCGATGGGGGAGCGGGCGGCAGAGACGATCACGGCTTCGGGCATCGCGACTCCTCGTCGAGGCGGCGTCGGAACGGCTGTACTCCTGGGGAAGTTACCTGTCCGTAGTGCACCCAGTCACCTCCTGTGCGCTGTGACACGGGCCTCTTTCTGAGCGCCCGCTTAGCCCGTGGCGGCCATGGGATGCTGTCCGGGTGAACTCCGAGGACCTGGTACGGCTCCGGCAGGCACGGGACGCGATGGACCGCGACTACGCGGACCCCCTGGACGTGCCCGCGCTGGCCCGCGGCGCCCTGATGTCCACCGGTCACTTCGCGCGCAGCTTCCGGGCCGCGTTCGGCGAGACGCCGTACAGCTACCTCATGACCCGCCGGATCGAGCGCGCCAAGGCACTGCTGCGGCGCGGGGACCTGTCGGTCACCGAGGTGTGCTTCGCCGTCGGCTGCACCTCGCTGGGGTCCTTCAGCACCCGTTTCACGGAACTGGTCGGCGAGAGCCCGAGCGCGTACCGCGCACGCGACCACGCGCACGGCGCGGCGATCCCGGCGTGCGTGGCCAAGATGTTCACCCGCCCCGTCAGGAACGGTGCGGCCGGCCCCTCCCGGGCCCAGGTAGTCGCCCCGCTCCCGGCCGGGGGAGTGGCCGCGTCGTCCGAGCGGGCCGGCCACGAGAACGGCTGACGGCTCCCCGTCGTGCGGCGCACACCGCACAGGGCGGAACCTTTTAGCCGCGGCCGGAGGAGCGGATGCGGCGTCAGGGCCTAGCGTGAGGCCCATGGACATCACGCTTTCACAGTGCTTCATCGCCGTCGACGACCATGACAAGGCACTCGCCTTCTACCGCGACGTCCTGGGCCTGGAGGTCCGCAACGACGTCTCCTTCGAGGGCATGCGCTGGGTCACCGTCGGCTCACCCGCGCAGCCCGGCGTCAGCATCGTGCTGGAACCGCCGCTCGCCAATCCCAACGCCTCGCCCGCCGACAAGCAGGCGATGTCGGAGCTGATGGCCAAGGGCATGCTCCGCGCCGTCATCTTCTCGACCCCCGACTGCGACGCGACCTTCGAGCGCATCAGCGCGGCGGGCGCGGAAGTCCTCCAGGAGCCGATGGACCAGCCCTACGGCGTTCGCGACTGCGCCTTCCGCGACCCCTCGGGCAACCTGCTGCGCTTCAACCAGCCCCGCTGAGGCCCGCCCGGGGGCCCTTGCGGGGCCGGGCGTCAGTTCTGGGCGGCCTCGGCAGCCGCCGCGGCGGCTTCGGCCGCCTCGGCGGCGAGCGTGGGATCGGCGGCGTCGGGCAGACGGCGGCGACGGCGCCGCTTGAGGAGGGCCCAGCGGCCGCGGGGACCGGAGACACTGCCGGAAGCGGCGGCGACCTCGGTGCCGGCCTCGCCGGCCGCCTCCGCGGCGGCCTGGGCGACCGGCATGAAGCCCTCGCCGCGGCGCGCGTCAGGCCGCTCGTCATCCTCGGGCCACAGCCCGAGCGCGGAGCACAGGGTCGGCAGCATCGCCATGGCGGCGGTCGCGTACCCCTCCGCGGAGGGGTGGTAGTTGTCCGGGCCGAACATCTCGCGCGGCCGCGACTCGAACTCGGGCCCCAGGAGGTCGCCCAGCGACACGGTACGGCCGCCGAGCCCGACCACCGCGATGGTCTGCGCCGCGGCCAGCTGCCGGCTCAGCCGGCGGGCGATCCACCGCAGCGGCTGGTAGACCGGCTCGACCGAGCCGAGGTCGGGACACGTGCCCACGATCACCTCGACGCCCGCCTCGCGCAGCCGCCCCACCGCGTCGGACAGCATCCGCACCGACACCGCCAGCGGCATCCGCCGGGTCACGTCGTTCGCGCCGATCATCACCACGCACAGGTCGGGCGTGGGGCCCGCGTCCGGGGCCAGCAGAAGATCGACCTGGCGGGCCAGGTCGTCGGACTTCGCGCCGGGGTTGGCGACGTTGACCAGCCGCACCGGACGTTCGGCCACCGCGGCCAGGCCGGAGGCGAGCAGCGCCCCGACCGTCTGGCTCGCCCGGTGGACGCCCTGGCCCGCCGCCGTCGAGTCGCCCGTGAGCGCCAGCACGAGGGGGCGTTCGCTGCTGCTCAACGCGAAGGCGGCGCCGTAGTGGCCGCCCGCGCGCGGGGGGATGGCGTCCGAGCCGCCGACAACGCGGCGGGCGAGCGCGGCCTCGGTCAGCACCAGGCCGACCGCCGCTCCGCCCAGGAGCCCGATCCCGCCTCCTCCGTACGCGGCGGCCGTCGCGATCCGCCGCGCCACCCTTGCCCTGGACAAGGTCCACCTCCCGTGCCGCGCACGGGCCCCCGTCGGCCCGCATTGCTTACAACACCTTGTTGCCCCGTCCGATGCCCGGCGCAACCGTCGTCAGGTCAGGCGCTGCTGCGCCACGAACCAGGCCAGCTGGGTGCGGTTGGCGGTGCCCGTGGACTCCATGAGCGAGCGGATCCTGCGCTGCAGCGTGCGCAGGGATATGCCGAGTTGCGAGGCGATCGCCTTGTCGGGCAGCCCTGACATCAGCAGGGAGAGCAGCTGCTCGTCCAGCTCGGGGGAGCCGGGGAACTCCGGGTCATCCTCCGCGTCGCCCACCGCGGGCATCCGCAGCGGCGTGCCGCGCAGCCAGCGGTCCTCGAACAGCTCCAGCAGGGCGTCCACCAGCACGGACGGATGCAGCAGCAGCAGCCCGGCGGAGGAGACCACCGACCGGTCGCGGCCGCCGGACAGCGGCAGCAGGGCCCGCTCCGCGTCGACGATCATCAGCTTCATGGGCACGGTCGGCGCGGCCCGCGCCAGCTCGCCCGGCTCGACGAAGCCGGGCATGTCGGCGGCACCCGGGTAGACCAGCGCGGTCGTCTCGTACAGCGAGCGGTACTCGACCCCGGAGGCCAGCCGCTCCTTCTGGACGATGTTGCCCTCGGAGGAGACGTAGGGCGGCCGCACGAAGGTCAGCACCTCCTTGCGCGCCTCGCGCTGGAGCTGCTCGACGATGTGCTGCTGCTCGGCCTCGCCGTGGACCACCTCGGCGATGCCGCCGGGCATCACCGGTTCGGCCGGTCGTGACGGACGGGCGGCGGCGAGTGCGGTGAGCCGCTCGCGTACGGCGGCGAGGCCGGACTCCACCGCGGCCAGACCGCTCAGCGCGGCGGCGTAGTCGGCGGTGTCCGTGCCGGCCCCGGTGCGCTTCGGGTGTCGTTCGGTCATGGCTCACCCCCCGGTTTCACAGGCCCGGTGTCGTAGGTGCGACGTGTCGTGATCGCGCCACGGTGCGACTCTACATCCGGACCTACCGGGGCGTACGTAACACCAATGTGAAGCGTGCGGCGGCCGCCTCCCCAGGGGGCGGCCCGGCGCGCGAAAACCGCTTACCCTGGCCTCACAATCTCGGAGAACCCGGAGACAATGGTGCAGTTCCACGACTCGATGATCAGCCTCGTCGGCAACACCCCGCTCGTGAGGCTCAACAGCGTGACCGCAGGGATCCAGGCCACCGTCCTGGCCAAGGTCGAGTACTTCAACCCGGGCGGCTCGGTGAAGGACCGGATCGCGCTGCGCATGATCGAGGCCGCGGAGAAGAGCGGCGAGCTCAAGCCGGGCGGCACGATCGTGGAGCCGACCTCAGGCAACACGGGCGTGGGACTGGCGATCGTGGCCCAGCAGAAGGGCTACAAGTGCGTCTTCGTCTGCCCCGACAAGGTGTCCACTGACAAGATCAACGTGCTGCGCGCCTACGGGGCCGAGGTCGTGGTCTGCCCCACCGCCGTGGACCCCGAGCACCCCGACTCGTACTACAACGTCTCCGACCGCCTGGTGCGCGAGATCCCGAACGCCTGGAAGCCGGACCAGTACAGCAACCCCAACAACCCGGCCTCGCACTACCACTCCACCGGTCCCGAGCTGTGGGAGCAGACCGAGGGGCGGATCACGCACTTCGTGGCGGGCGTCGGCACCGGCGGCACCATCTCCGGCACCGGCCGGTACCTGAAGGACGCCTCCGACGGCAGGGTCCAGGTCATCGGCGCCGACCCCGAGGGCTCCGTCTACAGCGGCGGCAGCGGCCGCCCCTACCTGATCGAGGGTGTCGGCGAGGACTTCTGGCCCACCGCGTACGACCGCACCGTCGCCGACGAGATCGTGGCCGTCTCCGACAAGGACGCCTTCCAGATGACCCGGCGCCTGGCCAAGGAGGAGGGCCTGCTGGTCGGCGGCTCCTGCGGCATGGCGGTCGTCGCGGCGCTGCGCGTGGCCGAGCGGCTCGGCCCGGACGACGTGGTCGTGGTGCTGCTGCCGGACTCCGGCCGCGGCTACCTGTCCAAGATCTTCAACGACGAGTGGATGGCCGACTACGGCTTCCTGGAGGAGGGCGGCGGCCAGGGCCGCGTCGCCGACGTCCTGGACCGCAAGGACGGCGGCCTGCCGCACCTGGTGCACATGCACCCCGAGGAGACCGTCGGCCAGGCCATCGAGGTGCTGCGCGAGTACGGCGTCTCCCAGATGCCGATCGTCAAGCCGGGCGCCGGCCACCCCGACGTCATGGCCGCCGAGGTCATCGGCTCCGTCGTGGAGCGCGAGCTGCTGGACGCGCTGTTCACCCAGCGCGCCACCCTCGACGACCCGCTGGAGCGGCACATGTGCGCGCCGCTGCCGCAGGTCGGCTCGGGCGAGCCGGTCGCCGACCTGATGGCCGTCCTCGGCACCGCCGACGCGGCCGTGGTGCTGGTCGAGGGCAAGCCCACGGGCGTCGTGAGCAGGCAGGACCTGCTGGCCTTCCTGGCCGAGACCGCCAAGTGACCGCACCCCGGGGGCGCTCCGCCGGGAGCGACCAGGGTTTCGCGGAAGTGGTACACCCGCGTCACGTCAGCGCAGCACGGTCTTAACACGGCTCCGGCAGATTGGTCGGTGTCAGCAGGACGGGCGGGAAGTCCCGGACCGGCCCGCCGACAGCTGGATGTGGCGCCAAGGACCTCCGGAGCGGCTCCCGGACTTCCCTGGTGACCCCAGGACGTGAGGCCAGGCCCTGACCGGGCCCGCGTCCCTCGCGGGGACCGCCGTCGTCCCGCCCCCCGGGCAACCGGGGGTGCGGCGGTCCCCGCGCAATGCGTCCAAGAGCGGCCCGCGTGCAAGCGCGGGCCGCTCTTCTGGTAAGCAGACCGCGTGATCAACGCACAGATGTTCGCCGCCGTCGAGGAGTCCGTACGCGCCGTCGCCGACGAGGAGGCGCTCTCCCGCTTCGGGAGGCTCGCCGCGGGCGACATCAGTGAGAAGAAGGGGCCGCAGGACCTGGTCACCATCGCCGACCGCCGGGTCGAGGAACGCCTCACCCGGACGCTCACCGCACTGCTCCCCGGCTCCGCGGTGATCGGCGAGGAGGCCGTGCACGCCGACCCCGGGCTCCTGGACGCCTGGCTGGGCGAGGACCCGGTCTGGATCATCGACCCGGTCGACGGCACCTCCAACTTCGTCCGCGGCGACGCCTCCTTCGTCACCCAGGTCGCGCTCGCCGCAGGCGGCGAGCTGCTGGCGTGCTGGGTGTACCGGCCGGTCGACGGTGTCCTGGCCACCGCGCGGCGCGGCGCGGGCGCGCGGTCCTGCGGGCGCCCGCTGCGGCTGCCGGCCGTCGGGAGCGGCCCGGACGAGGTGCTGCTGGTCGCCGGGGCCCGCCCGGCCAACCTCACCCCCCACCAGCACCGGGCCCTGTACGACCTCGGCGCCGGGCAGGGGATCAAGCCCTGCGCGAGCGGTTCTGCCGGCTGCGACTACCTCGACGTGGCCCTGGGCCGGCTCGACGCGGCCACGTACGCCTACGACAACCCCTGGGACCACTCCCCGGGCGTCCTCCTCGTCGCCGAGGCGGGCGGCACGGTCCTGTCCGCGGACGGGCTGCCCTTCCGCATGGCGGGCGGGCCGCAGCAGTTCGCGGCGGCCCGCGACGAGACGGCGGCGAAGCGCGTCGTGGCGCTGCTCGCGGACTGACGCCAGGGGTCAGTCCTCCCAGGCGTCCGCGTTCCTGCGGCGGGCGCGCCGCTCCTGCTCGCGCTCGGTGAACAGCCACCCCATGGACTGGGCGACGTTGACGCCCACGATCCCGGCCCAGGCGATGAGCAGACCCGGCAGGTGCTCGCTGGCGCCGATGGCCGAGAGCGGGATGGCCATGATGAGGGAGAAGCCGGCGAAGCCGTAGCGGGCGCCGAAACGGCCGCGGCCCTCGTCGCTCCCGCGCGGACCGACCTGGCGGCCGGCGCGGGCGAACGCCGTCTGGTGCTCCGCCAGTTCACGGCGCACACGCCGCTCGACCTGGGCGTCGATGCGCTGGTCGATCTTCTCCAGGAAGGAGTCGACGAGTGCCGACTCGTACTCCTCACCGAGGTCCTTGCGCGCCTGAAGGGTGGCGGCGAATTCCTTCTTCAGCTCTGGGTCGCGGGCGTCCATGACGCCACCGTACGGAGGACGGCGTGCCGTGGCACTGGGGGAAACCCCCGAACCTTCTCAGGGGTGCTCCCCCCTCGCCAGTAGGGTCGTGCCGTGACCGCATCCCGGCCCCTGCTGACCGCGCTGTACGACGACCACGGCGACCGCCCCGACGCGCTCGTCGTCGCGGGGGCGGCCACCTCCCGCGAACGGCTGCTGGCCGCGGCCGGGGCCGTGGCGCGGCGGATCGCCGGGGCGCCGGCGGTGGCCGTGCACGCCACCGCCACCCTGGAGACCGTCGTCGCGGTCGTCGGCGGGCTGCTCGCGGGTGTGCCGGTGGTGCCGGTGCCGCCCGACGCCGGCCCGGCCGAACGCGGGCACATCCTCACGGACTCCGGGGCGGTCGAGGCGCCCCCGGTCGACCTCGCCGAGGCCCGCGCCTTCGACGGCCCCGAACCGGGCCCGGACACCACCGCCCTCGTGCTCTACACCTCCGGCACGACCGGCGCCCCCAAGGGCGTCCTCGTCCCGCGCCGCGCGATCGCCGCCGACCTCGACGCGCTCGCCGGGGCGTGGGAGTGGACCGCGCTGGACACCCTCGTCCACGGCCTGCCGCTGTTCCACGTGCACGGACTCGTGCTCGGCGTGCTCGGAGCCCTGCGCACCGGCAGCCGCCTCGTCCACACCGGGCGCCCTACCCCGCGGGCGTACGCGGAGGCGGGCGGCAGCCTGTACTTCGGCGTGCCCACCGTCTGGGGCCGCGTGGCCGCCGACCCGGAGGCCGCGAAGGCGCTCGCCGGCGCCCGGCTGCTGGTGTCCGGCAGCGCGCCGCTGCCCGCGCCGGTCTTCCGGGACCTGGAGGCGCTGACCGGGCAGCGGCCCGTCGAGCGCTACGGCATGACGGAGACCCTGATCACGGTGAGCACCCGCGCCTCCGGCGAGCGGCGCCCCGGTTCCGTCGGCCTGCCGCTGCCGGGGGTCCGCACCCGGATCGCGGCCGAGCCCGGCGAGGAGATCGGGGAACTTCAGCTGACCGGCCCGACGCTCTTCGACGGATACCTCGGACGGCCCGAGGCCACCGCCGCGTCGTACACGGAGGACGGCTGGTTCCGCACCGGGGACATCGCGGCGGTCGACCCGGACGGCATGCACCGGATCGTCGGCCGGGCCTCCACCGACCTGATCAAGTCCGGCGGCTACCGGATCGGCGCCGGCGAGGTGGAGAACGCGCTGCTGGACCACCCCGCCGTGAGGGAGGCCGCGGTGGTCGGTGTCCCGCACGCGGATCTCGGCCAGGAGATCGTGGCGTACGTCGTCGCCGACGGGACGACCGAGCGGGAACTGATCGACTTCGTCGCCGGGCACCTGTCGGTGCACAAGCGCCCCCGCAAGGTGCGCTTCCTGGCCGAACTGCCGCGCAACGCCATGGGCAAGCCGCAGAAGAAGCTGCTGCCGCCCGCGTAGGTCCGCGGGCGGGCAGGCATGGCAGGCTTGCCGGAAGAGCGGGAACCGCGGAGCAGCGGGAACAGCGGGAACAGCGGGAACCGGACGGGGAGAGGCCAGATGTCGACGGACAACGACACCGCGTCGGCGCGTCTGATGAAGCTGTTCGAGGCCCACCGCCTCACGCCCACCCAGCGCCGGATCGCCCACTGCCTGGTGCGGCGCGCCGCCGACGCGCCCTTCCTGTCCAGCGTCGAGGTCGCCGAGCTGGCCGGGGTCAGCCAGCCCTCCGTGACCCGCTTCGCCGTCGCCCTCGGCTTCGACGGCTACCCCGCCCTCCGCCGCCACCTGCGGGAGGTCGTGCCCGTCGCGGTGCCCGAGGGGCGGCCGGCCGGCGACACGTACAACGAGTACCAGGAGGCCGTCCAGGCCGAGATCGAGAACCTGCGGCACCTCGCGGCGCTCCTCGCCGACCCGGCTCCCGTCGCCCGTGCCGGGGCGCTGCTGGCGGGGTCCCGCCCGCTGCTCGTGCTCGGCCTGCGCGCGGCCGCCGCCCAGGCGCGGGGCTTCGGCTACTTCGCGGGCAAGGTCCATCCCGACGTGCGCCTGCTCGACGAGGGCGGCAGCATGCTCGCCGACCGCGTCGACGCGGCGGTGCTGGCCGGCGCGAGCGCACTGCTGTGCTTCGCGCTGCCGCGGCACCCGCGCGAGGTGGTCGAGGCGCTCGCGTACGCCCGCGGGGCGGGTCTGACCGTCGTGACCGTGGCCGACAGCGCCTTCGCGCCGGTCGCGGCGCACTCCGACATCCTGCTTCCCGCGGCGGTGGGCACGGGCCTCGCCTTCGACACCGCGTGCGCCCCCATGCTGCTGGGGCGGGTGCTGCTGGAGGCCATGTGCGACGGGCTGCCGGACGCCCAGGCACGGCTGGAGGAGTTCGACGCGAAGGCGGCGGCCGCGGGTCTTTTCGTGGAGTGAGTTCTCCTCACGGAATTCTGATGTTCGCCGAGTAATCTCCCTCCTCGACATCCGGCGGAGCGCGGAGGAGGGGCAGGACGTGGTACGCGGAACGTATGTGCTGGCGAGGGTCGCGGTTCTGGTGCGGGCGGCGGCGCGCTGGCTGTGGTGGCTCGGCGTCGTCGCGGCGGGGATCGGGGTCTTCCTCCCCGGCCTGACCGGGCGGCGCATCGGTGTCCTCGGCGGCGCCGCCCTGTTCGTGGTGGCCGCCTTCGCCGCCTTCCTCGTCCGGCGGCGGCGGTACGTGGCGCTGGCCGGGCAGGCGGGGCGTGCCCCCCGGTCCGTGTACCTCCAGGACCGCCGGGTAACGGCCCGCGGCTGGGCGCGCTCGCGCCGCTGGTGGCTGCTGGGCGCCTTCGCCGTCGCCCTGGCCTCCAGCGTCGCCGTCCCGGCGGCCGCCGGGATGCTGCTCGCGGGCCTCGGTGCGGGCCTGTGGGCCAAGGCGGTCGGCATAGGCCGCTGGGAGCGTGCGCACGACGAACTGCTCTGGGTCCGCCCCGAGCACGCCGGCCGCGGCCCGGCCGCACCGTCCGTCCCCTCGTACGAGGCCACCGGCCCCGTCGCCGGCGACGCCGGCCCCGGCGGCACCCGCCGCCGCCTCCCCGCCGCCGCCCGCTGACGCGGCTGCGCCGCGGGCGGACGCGGTACGGGCGCGGCCCCGGGCCTCCCCGTCGGGCGACGTGCGCGGGTTCGGCTCGCGGCGGCGGTGCTGTGCGGCCGTCCTGCCGCCGGAGGGGTGGGTGTTCCGGCGATGTGCGCCAGTGCGGTGTCGCGTTGCGGGACCGGGACGGGTCGAGGGCTCCGTCGGATGACGTGCCCGGTCCGGCCTGCCCGGCTGCGCGGCGCGTTGGCCCGTTCCGCTTGCGACAGCCAGGCAGCCACGCAGCCGGGCAGGCACCGGCCGGGCCGTCCCGGCCCCGATGGGCGTGCGGAACTGCCGTGGGCCCGGTCTCCGTGCCCGTGGTTCAGGTGCGGTACGGGTGCCGGGGCCTGCGCGGCCCTGGATGCGGGGCATCCGTCGCCCGGGGAAGCCTCGCGCCGCTCAGCCGCCGGACTCGGTGACGAGTTCCGCGAGGGTCTGGGCGCGGCGCAGCGTGCGGAAGCGCGGGGGGTCGCCGGTGTGGCCGTGGACGGCGGGGCGCAGCAGGGAGTTGTAGGCGAAGTGGGTGGAGAAGTAGTACGCGCCCGTGTCGAGGAGGGCGACGTGGTCGCCCTCCTCCAGCAGGGGGAGGGCGCGGGCGGAGGCGACGAGGTCGCCCGCGAAGCAGCAGGGGCCGGCGATGTCCTGGAGGACGGGGTCGCCCTGCTTCGGGCGGCCCTTGCCGTCGAGCGCCAGCACACGCAGCGGCCACGCCCCGGGGGCGAAGACGGTGCGGGTGGCGACCTGCACGCCGGCGTGGGTGACCGCGATGGCCCGGCCGCCCGCCGACTTGGCGTACTCCACGCGCGCGAGGACCGTGCCGTGCCGGGCCAGCAGCGCGCGGCCGAACTCGGTGACCAGCCCGTAGCGCCCGTCGAAGAGCCCGGGGGCGGTGGCCCGCAGCACCGCGGCGTACTCGGCGAAGGTGGGCCGCGCGTCGTCGGAGGTGAAGTCCACCGGCAGGCCGCCGCCGATGTCGATGACGCGGACCTGCTGCCGGCCGGCCTCGTGGTTGATCCGCTCGGCGAGTTCGTACGCGGCGCGGACGCCGGCCGCCATGAGGTCCAGGGGGACGCCCTGCGAGCCGGTGTGCGTGTGGAGGCGGGTGAGCCAGGGGCGGTCGAGGAAGGCCCGGACGACCCGGTCGGCGGCGCCCTCGTCGCGCAGGGCGACGCCGAATTTCGAGGTGGCGGTCGCGGTGCTCATCGCGCCGATGCTGCCGCCGCCGACCTGGGGGTTGACGCGGAGCCCGAGGGGCGCGGTGGTCCCCGGCCGCACGAGCCGGTCCAGCCGGGCGAGTTCCTGGAAGTTGTCGGCGTTGACGGCGACACCGAGGGCGAGGGCCTCGGCAAGCTCGGCGGGCGTCTTGGCGGGGGAGTCCAGCACGACGCGGTCCGGTGGCACGCCCGCCGCCCGCGCCAGCGCGAGTTCCCCGGGACTGGCGACCTCGGCCCCGATGCCCTCCTCCGCGAGCAGGCGCAGCACTGGTACGAGCGAGGCGGCCTTGACGGCGAAGGTGTGCGTGACCTCGACACCGGGCGTCGCGAAGCCGTCCCGCAGGGCGGCCGCGGAGGCGCGGATCCCGTCGAGGTCCAGCAGGCCGGCCACCGGCCGTTCCGGTCCGATCAGCCCCTGCTCGACGGCGGCGCGCAGGGCGTTCGCCCGTTGGCTCATGCCTCCATGGTGACGCGGGCGGACAATTCCCTCAGGGGAACAGACCCGGTTGACTGGGGCTATTCACCAGGCAAGGATGTGAATGATTCAATCCAGTCGCGAGGAGGCAGGGGCATGACCGCAACCGGCAGCGGACCGAGGACCGTGCGCGCACCGCGCGGAAGCGCGCTCACCGCACAGGGCTGGCAGCAGGAAGCCGCGCTGCGCATGCTGCAGAACAACCTCGACCCGGAGGTCGCCGAGCACCCCGAGAAGCTCGTCGTGTACGGCGGCACCGGCAAGGCCGCCCGCGACTGGCGGTCCTTCGACGCGATGGTCCGCACCCTGCAGGGGCTGAAGCAGGACGAGACGATGCTCGTCCAGTCCGGTCGCCCGGTCGGCGTGATGCAGACCCACGAGTGGGCGCCGCGCGTGCTCATCGCCAACTCCAACCTCGTGGGCGACTGGGCCACCTGGGAGGAGTTCCGTCGCCTGGAGGCGCTGGGCCTGACCATGTACGGCCAGATGACGGCCGGTTCGTGGATCTACATCGGCACCCAGGGCATCCTGCAGGGCACGTACGAGACCTTCGCCGCCGTCGCGGAGAAGAAGTTCGGCGGCAGCCTCGCGGGCACCATCACGCTCACCGCCGGCCTCGGCGGCATGGGCGGCGCCCAGCCGCTCGCCGTCACCATGAACGGCGGCGTCGTCATCTGCATCGACGTCGACCCGCGCGCCATCGAGCGCCGCATCGAGCACCGCTACCTGGACGTGCGCGCCGACTCCCTGGACCACGCCCTCGCGCTGGCGACCGAGGCGCGCGACCGGCGCAAGGCGCTCAGCATCGGCGTGCTCGGCAACGCCGCCGAGCTCGTGCCGCAGCTGCTGGCCATGGACGCCCCGATCGACATCGTCACCGACCAGACCTCCGCGCACGACCCGCTGGCCTACCTGCCGATCGGTGTCGACTTCGAGGACATGGCCTCCTACGCCGCCGAGAAGCCCGCCGAGTTCACCCAGCGGGCCCGCGAGGCGATGGCCAAGCACGTCGAGGCGATGGTCGGCTTCCAGGACGCCGGCGCCGAGGTCTTCGACTACGGCAACTCCATCCGCGGCGAGGCGCAACTCGCCGGGTACGAGCGCGCGTTCGCCTTCCCCGGTTTCGTCCCCGCCTACATCCGCCCGCTGTTCTGCGAGGGCAAGGGCCCCTTCCGCTGGGCCGCGCTGTCCGGTGACCCGGCCGACATCGCCAAGACCGACAAGGCGATCCTGGAACTCTTCCCGGAGAACGAGTCCCTGGCCCGCTGGATCAAGATGGCCGGCGAGCGCGTCCACTTCCAGGGCCTGCCCGCCCGGATCTGCTGGCTCGGCTACGGCGAGCGCGACAAGGCCGGCGAGCGCTTCAACGAGATGGTCGCCGACGGCACCCTTGCCGCCCCGGTGGTCATCGGCCGCGACCACCTCGACGCGGGCTCCGTCGCCTCCCCGTACCGCGAGACCGAGGCCATGCTCGACGGCTCCGACGCGATCGCCGACTGGCCGCTGCTCAACGCCATGGTCAACGTGGCCTCCGGCGCGTCCTGGGTCTCCATCCACCACGGCGGCGGCGTCGGCATCGGCCGCTCCATCCACGCCGGCCAGGTCACCGTCGCCGACGGCACCAAGCTGGCGGGCGAGAAGATCCGCCGCGTGCTCACCAACGACCCGGGCATGGGCGTCATCCGGCACGTGGACGCGGGCTACGACCGTGCGGAGGAGGTCGCGGCCGAGCGCGGCGTGCGCGTCCCGATGCGCGAGGGCGCGGAAGGCGGGGAGGCGTGATCGCCTCGTTCCACGAGATGTGGACGGAGTTGCGGCCGATCGGCCGCGACTCCGGCTCCGGCGGCTACCGCCGCTACGCCTGGACCGGCGCGGACACCGACTGCCGCGCCTGGTTCCGGGCGCAGGCGGAGAGCCGCGGCCTGGCGTACGAGGTGGACCGCAACGGCAACCAGTGGGCCTGGCTCGGCGACCCCGCCGCGGGGGACGCCGTCGTCACCGGTTCGCACCTGGACTCGGTCCCGGACGGCGGCGCCTTCGACGGACCGCTCGGCGTGGTGTCGTCCTTGGCGGCCCTGGACGAACTGCGCGCCCGGGGCGCCCGCCCGGCGAAGCCGCTGGCGATCGTCAACTTCGGCGACGAGGAGGGCGCCCGCTTCGGGCTGGCGTGCGTCGGCTCCCGGCTCACCGCCGGGCAGCTCACCGCGCAGAAGGCGCGGGCACTGCGCGACGGCGACGGCGTCACCCTCGCGCAGGCCATGGAACGCGCCGGGTACGACCCGGAGGCGATCGGCCCCGACCCCGAACGCCTCGCCCGGATCGGCGCGTTCGTCGAACTCCACGTCGAGCAGGGCCGGGCGCTCGCCGACACGCCGCACGCGGTGGGCGTCGCCTCGGCGATCTGGCCGCACGGCCGCTGGCGGTTCGACTTCCACGGCGAGGCCAACCACGCGGGCACCACCCGCCTGGACGACCGCCACGATCCGATGCTGACATACGCCGGCACCGTGCTCGCGGCCCGCGAGAGGGCCCGGCTCGCCGGGGCGCTGGCCACTTTCGGCAAGGTCGGTGTCGAGCCGAACGGTGTCAACGCCATCGCCTCCCTGGTCCGCGGATGGCTGGACTCCCGCGCGCCCGACGAGGCGACCCTCGCCGGACTCGTCGCGGAGATCGAGCACGCCGCGGTGGAGCAGGGTGAGCGCGACGGCGTCGCGGTCAGCGTGACCCGCGAGTCGTTCACCCCGGTCGTGGAGTTCGCCCACGACCTGCGCGACGGGCTCGCCAAGCTGCTCGGCGGGAGTACCACCGCCGACGGCGGGGGGACGGTGCCCGTGCTGCCGACCGGCGCGGGACACGACGCCGGCATCCTCTCCGAGGCGGTCCCGACCGCCATGCTGTTCGTACGGAACCCCACCGGGGTCTCGCACTCCCCGGCGGAGACCGCGACCGAGGACGACTGCCTGGCCGGGGTGACCGCACTCGCCGACGTACTGGAGGGCCTGGCGTGTCACTGACCCCGCAGAGCTATTGGGCCGAGTACGCCTGGACCGGCGGCCGGGTGGCCCCGGGCGTGGTCGTGGAGACCACCGCCGAGGGCCGGATCGGCGCGGTGCGCACCGACGTCCCGGCTCCACCGGTGGGCGCGATCACGCTGCCCGGGCTGACCCTGCCGGGCCTGGCCAACGCCCACAGCCACGCCTTCCACCGGGCGCTGCGCGGCACCGTGCAGGCGGGCGCCGGCACGTTCTGGACCTGGCGGGAGGTGATGTACGCGGTCGCCGGGCGGCTCACGCCGGAGAACTACTTCGCCCTCGCCAAGGCGGTGTACGCGGAGATGGCACTGGCCGGCATCACCTGCGTCGGCGAGTTCCACTACGTCCACCACCGGCCCGGGGGCGCGCCCTACGCCGACCCCAACGCGATGGGGGAGGCGCTGATCGCCGCCGCCCACGAGGCCGGCATCCGCATCACGCTCCTGGACACCGTCTACCTGTCCTCGGGCTTCGGCGCCGCCCCCGAGCCGCACCAACTGCGCTTCAGCGACGGCGACGCGGAAGCCTGGGCCGAGCGCGCGTCCGCCCTGAGCGACGGCCCGCACGTCCGGATCGGTGCCGCCGTGCACTCGGTGCGGGCGGTCCCCGCGGGGGAGTTGGGCACCGTCGCGCGCTGGGCGCGGGAGCGGGAGGCCCCACTGCACGTGCACCTGTCGGAGCAGCCCGCGGAGAACGAGGCGTGCCAGGCCGCGCACGGTGTCACCCCCACCCGGCTGCTCGCCGACCACGGCGTGCTCGGCCCGCGCACCTCGGCCGTGCACGCCACGCATCTCACCGCCGAGGACATCGCGCTGCTCGGCGGCTCCGGCACGACGATCTGCATGTGCCCCACCACCGAACGCGATCTCGCCGACGGCATCGGCCCCGCCCGGGCGCTGCAGGAGGCGGGCAGCCCGCTCAGCCTCGGCAGCGACAGCCACGCGGTGATCGACCTGTTCGAGGAGGCGCGCGCGATGGAGCTCGACGAGCGCCTGCGCACCCGCACCCGCGGCCACTGGACGGCCGCCGCGCTCCTGGGCGCGGCCACCGCCGACGGTCACGCCTGCCTCGGCTGGCCGGACGGCGGCCGGCTGGAGCCGGGCGCGCTCGCGGACTTCACCACCGTCGCCCTGGACTCCGCCCGCACCGCGGGCCCGCCGCCCGGGCTCGGCGCGGAGACGGCGGTCTTCGCCGCCACCAACGCCGACGTCCGGCACACCGTGGTCGGCGGCCGCCACATCGTCCGCGACGGTTCGCACCAGTTCGTGCGCGACGTGGGCGGCGCGCTCCGCGCCGCGATCGCGGACCTCTCCGCCGGCACCGCCGAACTCGCCGATGAAGGAAACCCGTCATGAGCAGCAGCGTCATCACCGGCATCGGAAGCCTGGTCACCAACGACCCGGCGCTCGGCGAGGGGCCGCTCGGGCTGCTGGAGGACGCCGCCGTCGTCATCGACGGGGAGCACGTCGCCTGGGTCGGCCCCAGCGCGCAGGCGCCCGCCGCCGACGAGGCGTACGACGCGGCCGGACGGGCCGTGCTCCCCGGCTTCGTCGACTCCCACTCGCACCTGGTCTTCGCCGGCGACCGCACCCGCGAGTTCAACGCCCGCATGTCCGGCCAGGCGTACACCGCGGGCGGTATCCGCACCACCGTCGCCGCCACCCGCGCCGCGAGCGACGAGGAACTGCACGCCAACGTCGCCCGCTACGTCGCCGAGGCGCTGCGCCAGGGCACCACGACCATCGAGACCAAGTCCGGCTACGGCCTCACCCCGCACGACGAGGCCCGCGCGCTGCGCATCGCCGGCGACCACGCCGACGAGGTCACGTACCTGGGCGCGCACATCGTCGCCCCCGAGTACGCCGACGACCCGGCCGGGTACGTCGACCTCGTCACCGGCCCGATGCTCGACGCCTGTGCCCCGTACGCGCGTTGGGTCGACGTCTTCTGCGAGCGCGGCGCGTTCGACGGCGACCAGGCCCGCGCGATCCTGACCGCGGGCGCCGCCCGCGGCCTGGTCCCGCGCGTCCACGCCAACCAGCTCGGTCACGGCCCCGGTGTGCGGCTCGCCGTGGAACTGGACGCGGCCTCGGCCGACCACTGCACGCACCTCACCGACGCCGACGTCGACGCCCTCGCGAGCGGCCGCACGGTGGCCACCCTGCTGCCCGGCGCCGAGTTCTCCACCCGCGCGGTCTACCCCGATGCCCGCCGGCTGCTCGACGCGGGGGTCACGGTCGCGCTGTCCACGGACTGCAACCCCGGCTCCTCCTTCACCAGCTCGATGCCGTTCTGCGTGGCCGTGGCCGTGCGTGACATGGGGATGACCCCGGACGAGGCGGTGCGGGCGGGCACGTGGGGCGGGGCGCGGGCCCTGCGGCGCGAGGACGTCGGGCACCTGGCGCCGGGGGCGCGGGCGGATCTGGTGCTGCTGGATGCGCCTTCGCATGTTCATCTTGCGTACCGGCCGGGGGTGCCGCTGGTTTCCGCCGTGTGGCGGCGGGGGGTGCGGGTGCCGGCCGCGTGACGCTGCGCTGGCGGTCCGGGTAGGTTTTCTCCCCGCCCTCCCGCCCGTGTGCCCCAGGAAGTCTGGGCGCCCCGGCGCGCGTTTCGTGGGGGCCGGGTGCGGGGCCTCCGGGGCTGGGCATTCTGGACAGCACATTTCGGTGCCTCGGGCGCTCTCAACTGATCACCCCGGGTCATGCACCCAAATATGCTCCACAGTCCAGAACGCCCACCCTCCCCCAGCCTCCGGCCGGGGGTGCCCCCAACTCCCCCGCCCCCTCCGTTTCGTCATGCGCCTGATCCCCGGTGGGGGGAGTAGAGGCGGCACCGTGCTCGGGCCACCGTTGGCGCAGCGCCGTCCAAGGGCGCAGCCGTCACCGCCCACACACCGGGGGGATTCAGGCAACCGGGGTCACCCGGACCGCCCCCATACCCCCCCCCGGGGATCAGGCGCATGGAACTACGGAGGGGGCGGGGTCGTAGGGGTGGATGTTCTGGACGGTGCGGGATATTTGTGCGCGCCATCCGGGCAGGGACGGGATCAGCAAGTGCTGGAAACGCGCGTAAATATCCCAGTCCAGGACGTGCAGCCCCGGAGGACCCGCACCCGGCCCACTCCACACGCGCGCCGGGGCGCGTGACTTCACGGGGCACCCGGGCGGGCGGGCGGGGAAAAAACCTGCCCGCACAGCAACCCCCCGAAACAGGGACGGCCCCCGCACCTGGTGCGAGGCGCGGGGGCCGTCCCCGGAGGGGAAGAGCGCGCGGCGCGAAAGGTCACTCCTCCACGAGCAGCCCGCGCCGGAGGCGCCCGAGCGTACGGGTCAGCAGCCGGGAGACGTGCATCTGCGAGATGCCCAGCTCCTGGCCGATCTCCGACTGCGTCATGTTGCCCACGAAGCGCAGCGAGAGGATCTGCCGGTCGCGGGCGGGCAGCTCGGCGATCAGCGGCTTGAGGGACTCCACGTACTCGATCCCCTCCAGACCGTGGTCCTCGTAGCCGATCCGGTCGGCGAGCGCGCCCTCGGAGTCGTCCTCCTCGGGCTGGGCGTCCAGCGAGCTGGCGGTGTACGCGTTGCTGGCGCTCATGCCCTCGACGACCTCGGTCTCGCTGATCTGCAGCCGCTCGGCGAGTTCCGCGACGGTCGGCGCCCGGTCCAGCTTCTGGGCCAGCTCGTCACCGGCCTTGGCCAGGTCCAGGCGCAGCTCCTGCAGCCGGCGCGGGACGCGCACGGACCAGGAGGTGTCACGGAAGAAACGTTTGATCTCGCCGATGATCGTCGGCATCGCGAAGGTCGGGAACTCGACGCCGCGGCTCATCTCGAAGCGGTCGATGGCCTTGATCAGCCCGATCGTGCCGACCTGGACGATGTCCTCGACCGGCTCGCTGCGGGAGCGGAACCGGGACGCCGCGAACTTCACCAGGGCGAGGTTGAGCTCGACCAGGGTGTTGCGCACGTAGCTGTACTCGTGCGTCCCCTCCTCCAGCGTCTCCAGTCGCTGGAAGAGCGTCTTGGACAGGGCCCGTGCGTCCACCGGACCGACCTCGTCGTAAGGCGGGATCTCCGGCAGGTCCTCCAGGCCCTCCGGGGTCCCGTACTCCTTGTGAACGGTGGTCTCCGTTGTCGCCGACGCGTCGCGCGCGTCGAGCCGGGATGCCATGCTCTCCTCCCTCGGTGCGGTGACGGGGGCATGCGGAACCAGGAATTCAGCCCACACTCCACGCCTACCCCGTTCGGCGCGGTTATTGCAAACTGGATCGATCGGTTCTGTGCGGGGGCCGCTGTCTCCCGTCGTGACTACCACCGAGGTCAGGAAAGCGCGTAGGGTGCGAGATGCGCTGGGCCTATTCATCCGGGAGGAGTGCGCATGGACCGCGAGATGGTCGGTACGACCGGCCGTGACCGGCTGCGTGTCGCTGTGAGCCGGTCGGGCACGAGTGCGGTCGTCGCGCCTGCTGGTGAGCTCGATCACCACACGGCCGACCTGCTGCGCGAGCCGCTGGACCAGCTCGTCGATGACGGCTACAGCAGGCTCGTCGTGGACTGCACCGGCCTGGAGTTCTGCGACTCCACGGGATTGAACGTCCTGCTCGGCGCACGTCTGAAGGCCGAGGCGGCCGGGGGCTCCGTGCACCTGGCGGGGATGCGGCCGGCTGTTGCCAAGGTTTTCTCGATCACCGGCGCCGAGGCCGTCTTCACCGTGCATGCCACGTTGGACGACGCGCTCAAGGAGTGATCGTCGGGCCGGTCCCCCGCGGGGCCGTGACGGTACGCCCCGTTCGCCCGGCAACCCGTATGTGTTCCGCCGAGAGGGCCGGGCAGGAGACTTCCTGGGGATCACTTCTGACACTGGCGGACATCGGTGAGTGGAGGCGCTGATGAGCACCACGCGGCCCCCTGCGGCGGACGACCGCGACTCGGGTGGCGCGGACGCGCTGCCCACCGGACCGGGGGAGGCCCAGGTGCGCAGACTCCATCTGTCGGGGATGCCGGGCGTCGTGCCCTTGGCACGTGACTTCACCCGGCAGGCCCTGCACGACTGGGGCTGGCTCCCGGCCGACTCCGCCGATCGCAGAGCCGCGGCCGAGGACGTGCTGCTGGTCGTCTCCGAGCTGGTGACGAACGCCTGCCTGCACGCGGGCGGCCCCGAGGAACTGCGGCTGCACTGGCAGCCCAAGTCGCTCCGCATGGAGGTCGCCGACGGAGGCGTGGGCGACCCCGCGCCGCGGACCCCGCACCGCGCCGGGCGGCCGGGCGGGCACGGCATGTTCATCGTGCAGCGGCTGTGCCTCGACTGGGGCGTGCTGCGCAACACCGACGGACAGCCGGGCAAGACCGTCTGGGCCGAGGTGGCGGCTCCCGCTTAGCCCGGCCGCGGCGCCGTTCCCCCATCCACGGGCGCGCTGACGCGCCCGTTTCGATGAGCCGTGCTTGTCCGGCCGTCAGCCCGCGGCCGGGGCACCGTCCAGCTCGTCGATCAAGGCGCTGGACGGGCCCCGCTTGCCCCGCAGGTCCGCCGCCACCGACTCCGCGTCCCGCAGGACGCGTACCGCGTTGCGCCACGCGAGTTTCGCCAGGTCCTCGTCCGACCAGCCGCGGTGCAGCAGTTCGGCGGCGAGCCGGGGGTAGCCGGACACGTCGCCGAGGCCTTCGGGGAGGAAGGAGACCCCGTCGTAGTCGCCGCCGAGGCCGATGTGGTCGACGCCGGCGACCTCGCGCATGTGGTCCAGGTGGTCGGCGACGGTGCCGATGGTCGCGACGGGCCGGGGGTGGGCGTCCTCGTGGGCCCGCTGGACCGCCAGCGCCTCGGGCGTCTGGTCCAGCGGATGCAGGCCGTGCGCCCGCATCTCGGCGTTGACCCCGACGATCCACTCGGCCGCGGCGGGCAGGATGAACTGGGGCACGAAGGTCGCCATGGCGACCCCGCCGTTGACCGGCAGGCGCTCCAGGACGTCGTCGGGGATGTTGCGCACGTGGTCGCAGACCGCCCGTGCGGAGGAGTGCGAGAACAGCACCGGGGCCTCGGAGACCCGCAGCGCCGCGCGCATGGTGTCGGGCGAGACGTGCGAGAGGTCGACGAGCATGCCCAGGCGGTTCATCTCGCGGACCACCTCCTCGCCGAAGCGGGTCAGGCCGCCGTGCCGGGGCTCGTCGGTGGCCGAGTCCGCCCAGTCGATGGTGTCGTTGTGGGTCAGCGTCATGTAGCGCACGCCCAGCGCGTACAACGTGCGCAGCACACCGAGGGAGTTGGCGATGGAGTGCCCGCCCTCGGCGCCCATCAGCGAGGCGATGCGTCCTTCGGCGCGGGCGGACTCCATGTCGTCGGCGGTGAACGCGGCCCGCAGGTCGCCGGGGTGGCGCTCGATCAGGCGGCGTACGCAGTCGATCTGTTCCAGCACGGCGGCGACGGCGTCCCCGCCGGTGAGGCTGCTGCGCACGTACACCGACCAGAACTGGGCGCCGACCCGCCCGGCCCGCAGCCGGGGGATGTCGGTGTGCAGGTGCGCCGACTGGTCGGCGGCGATGTCCCGCCGGTCGAGGTCGTAGCGCACCTGCTCGCGCAGACGCCAGGGGAGGTCGTTGTGCCCGTCCACGACCGGATGGGCGGTGAGCAGTTCCCGCGCCCGCGCGAGCAGTTCGGCGTCCGCGTGACCCATGTGGCTCATCTGACTACTTACCTCCGAAACCGAAGCCGGCCGACCCCTCCACCTTGGCACGCAGACGCTTGCCCTTCTCGGTCGCCTGCTGGTTCAGCTCCTCCTGGAAGTGCCGCATCCGCTCCAGCAGTTCACCGTCGTGCGCGGCGAGCATCCGCACCGCCAGCAGGCCCGCGTTGCGCGCGCCGGCCACCGAGACCGTGGCCACCGGCACGCCGGCCGGCATCTGCACGATGGACAGCAGCGAGTCCATGCCGTCCAGGTACTTCAGCGGCACCGGCACACCGATCACCGGCAGCGGCGTCACCGAGGCCAGCATCCCCGGCAGGTGCGCGGCGCCCCCGGCGCCCGCGATGATCGCCTTGAGGCCGCGCCCGGCGGCCTGCTCGCCGTACGCGACCATCTCGCGCGGCATGCGGTGCGCGGAGACGACGTCGACCTCGTACCGGACCTCGAACTCGTCCAGCGCCTGGGCCGCGGCCTCCATGACCGGCCAGTCGGAGTCGGAACCCATCACGATGCCGATCAAGGGGCTGCTCATTCGGTGATCGTCCCTCGCAGGTAGTCGGCGGCGTGCCGGGCGCGCTCGCGCACGTCGGCCAGGTCGGCGCCGTAGGTGTTGACGTGGCCGACCTTGCGGCCGGGCTTCACGTCCTTGCCGTACATGTGGATCTTCAGCTGCGGGTCCCGGGCCATGCAGTGCAGATAGCCCTGGTACATGTCGGGGTAGTCGCCGCCGAGGACGTTGGCCATCACCGTCCACGGCTGCCGCGGGCGCGGATCGCCGAGCGGCAGGTCCAGCACCGCCCGCAGGTGGTTGGCGAACTGCGAGGTCACGGCGCCGTCCTGGGTCCAGTGGCCGCTGTTGTGCGGGCGCATGGCCAGCTCGTTGACGAGGATCCGGCCGTCCCGGGTCTCGAACAGCTCCACGGCCAGGTGACCGACGACGCCCAGCTCCTTGGCGATGGTCAGCGCCAGCTGCTGGGCCTGCGCCGACAGCGGCTCGGGCAGGTCGGGCGCGGGCGCGATCACGGTGTCGCACACGCCGTCGACCTGGATCGACTCCACCACCGGGTAGGCGACCGCCTGCCCGTGCGGGGACCGTACGACATTGGCCGCCAGCTCCCGCGCGAAGTCGACCTTCTCCTCCGCGAGCACCTGCACACCGGCCCGGAACGGCTCGGCGGCCCCCGCCTCGTCCCGGACCACCCACACACCCTTGCCGTCGTAGCCGCCGCGCACGGTCTTGAGGACCACCGGGTAACCGGAGCCCTCCTCGGCGAAGCGCGTCACATCGGCCGGGTCGGCCACGATGCGGTGCCGCGGGCACGGCACGCCGATGGCGTCCAGCCTCGCCCGCATGACGCCCTTGTCCTGGGCGTGCACCAGGGCCTCCGGCCCGGGGCGGACGGCGATGCCGTCGGCCTCCAGGACCCGCAGGTGCTCGGTGGGCACGTGCTCGTGGTCGAAGGTGATCACGTCGCAGCCGGCCGCGAACGCGCGCAGCGTCTCGAGGTCGCGGTAGTCGCCCACCACGACCTCCCCCGCCACCAGGGCCGCGGAGTCCACAGGCGTGTCACTGAGGAGCTTGAATCTGATGCCGAGCGGGATGCCCGCCTCGTGGGTCATACGGGCGAGCTGGCCGCCGCCGATCATGCCGACTACCGGGAATGTCACAGTCACCAGGATATCCGGGTGCGAATGACGCCCCGACCCCTGTCCCGGTGGCCCCCCGGCTAGCATGAAGGCCTCTGACCGAAGACAGACGGGACCCGGGCGATCTCATGGGCGAAGTGACGGGGCACAGCGCCCGGCCGGCGGTGCTCACCGACCGCCTGCGCGGGATAGCGCGGGAGGTCGCGAAGTTCGGCGCCGTCGGTGCCGCGGGCGTGCTGGTCAACATCGGCGTCTTCAACCTCGTCCGGCACCTCACGGACCTCCAGGTGGTGCGCGCCAGCGTCATCGCGACCGTCGTGGCCATCGTCTTCAACTACGTCGGCTTCCGCTACTTCACCTACCGCGACCGGGACAAGAGCGGCCGCACCCGCGAGCTGGGGCTGTTCCTGCTCTTCAGCGCGATCGGCCTGGTGATCGAGAACGGCCTGCTCTACATGGCGACGTACGGCTTCGGCTGGGACAGCCCGCTGCAGAGCAACGTCTTCAAGTTCCTCGGCATCGGGGTCGCGACCCTCTTCCGGTTCTGGTCCTACCGCAGCTGGGTCTTCAAGGCGCTGCCGAGCCACGGGTCCGTGCGGCAGGCGGCATCGTTCCTGGTCAGTGCGGAGAACGAGGCCGCCGACGAGGTCCCCGGCGCCCCGCTGGGCCGCGCCGGGTAGCGGCCGGCCCGGACGTCACACCGGCGGTTCCTGGCGGGCCAGGAACAGCGCGAAGACCGGCGGGCGCTGCTGCAGCAGTTCCAGACGGCCGCCGTCCGCCTCGGCCAGGTCCCGTGCGACCGCGAGACCGATGCCCGTGGAGTTGCGCCCGCTGACGGTCCGCTCGAAGACCCGGGCCCCCAGTTCCGGCGGCACGCCCTGGCCCTCGTCCGTCACCTCGACCACCACCTGGTTGCCGGTGACGCGGGTGGAGATGGCCACCGTGCCCGCGCCGTGCATCAGCCCGTTCTCCAGCAGGGTGGCCAGCACCTGCGCGACCGCGCCCGGTGTGCCCACCGCGCGCATCCGGTCGGAACCCGAGGTGATGACCCGCCCCGCGCTGCGGTAGGCCGGGCGCCACTCCTCCACCTGCTGCTTGATCACGTCGTCGATGTCGAAGACCACCGCGGAACCGGTCCGCGGGTCCCGCGCGTTGGTGAGCAGCCGCTGCACGACGTCGGTGAGCCGCTCGACCTGGCCGAGCGCGATCGTCGCCTCCTCCTTGACCGTCTCCTGGTCGTCCGCGGTGGCGATGATCTCCTCCAGCCGCATCGACAGCGCGGTCAGCGGGGTGCGCAGCTGGTGGGAGGCGTCCGCGGCCAGTCGCCGCTCGGCGGTCAGCATGCGGGCGATCCGCTCGGCGCTGCGGTCCAGCACGTCGGCGACCCGGTCCAGCTCCGGCACCCCGTAGCGGCGGTGCCGGGGCCGCGGATCGCCCGAGCCGAGCCGTTCCGCGGTCTCGGCCAGGTCGGTCAGCGGACTGCCGAGCCGGCGCGCCTGCCGCACCGCCAGCACCACCGCGGCCAGCACCGCCAGCAGCGCCACGGCGAGGATGATCAGCAGCGTGCGGCCGATCTCCCGGCTGACCTTGCTGCGCGACTCCTGGACGACCACGGTCTCGCCGTGCTCGCCCTTCTGCTGCGAGGAGATCACCTTGCCCGTCGGTGGCGTGCCGATGGCGATCGGGGACTCGCCCGGGATCCTGACCAGCGCGTAGCGGTCCGGCGTGATCTGCTGGGACAGCACCTCGCGGCTGATCCGCTCGTCGCCGATGATCCGGCTCTCGACGATGCCGATCAGCCGGACCGCCTCGGAGTCCACGCTCTCCCTGGCGCTGTTCTCGATCGTCCGGGTCTCCACGATCACCAGGGAGACGCCGAAGACGGCGATGACGACGAGCACCACGGCGAGCGTGGACTGGATGAGACGGCGGCGCATGGTGGAAGCGTCTCAGCTCTTGTCAGTTCTTCTCGAACCGGAAGCCCACGCCGCGGACCGTGGAGATGTACCGCGGGGCGGCCGCGTCGTCGCCGAGCTTCTTGCGCAGCCACGAGATGTGCATGTCGAGCGTCTTGGTGGAGGACCACCACGTGGTGTCCCACACCTCGCGCATCAGCTGCTCACGGGTGACCACCCGCCCGGCGTCCCGCACCAGTACGCGCAGGAGGTCGAACTCCTTCGCCGTGAGCTGCAATTCCTCGTCGCCCATCCAGGCGCGGTGCGACTCGACGTCGATCCGCACCCCCTGGGTCGAGGGATGCTGGGCCTCGGCCGTGCCGCGCCGCAGCAGGGCCCGCACCCGGGCCAGCAGCTCGGCCAGCCGGAAGGGCTTGGTCACATAGTCGTCGGCGCCGGCGTCGAGGCCGACCACCGTGTCCACCTCGTCGGCCCGGGCGGTCAGCACCAGCACCGGGAATCCGTGGCCTTCGGTGCGCAGCCTCCTGCACACCTCGAGCCCGTCCATTCCGGGCAGCCCCAGGTCGAGCACCAACAGATCGAAGGAGCCGAGCAGGGCGGCTTCGAGCGCCGCCGGTCCGTCCTCACGCACCTCGACCTCGTACCCTTCGCGGCGCAGCGCGCGTGCGAGCGGTTCCGAGATGGATGCGTCGTCCTCGGCGAGCAGTACGCGGGTCATGCGCTGATGGTAGTCCGCCCGGAGAAACCGCACGCCGGGCGGGCCGCACGTGCTGTGAGGAGCGTCTCAAGTCGGCCCATATAACACATGTGAGGCTGGCATAAAGTAACGAAAAGCCCGTAACAGTTCCCCTAAGGGACCTTTGGTGTTCACTTCGGCGCCATGGGGCCCTTCTGTGACGGGGCTGGTCCCCACCAGCATCAGTCAATGACCTGTCGGCCGGGGCCGGCGCCTGTGAAGGCGGCGGCCGTGGATCCCGGCGCGCGTTCGCGCGCGCCGGTGCCGGTCACCCCCCACCGGGCGCGCTCCGCTCGCGCAGCGCGTCCCGAGCAGCAAGGAAAGACCATGGCGTCCAGCCTGACTGAGGGCCTCGCCGCGCGGAACCACGGATCCGGCGGCAATTTCCTCGGCCACCCTCGAGGTCTGGCCACACTTTTCATGACCGAGACGTGGGAGCGCTTCAGCTACTACGGCATGAGGGCATTGCTCGTCCTCTACCTGACGGCCTCGGTCGCGGACGGCGGCCTCGGCCTGAAGGCCGCCACCGCCGGCGCCATCTACAGCGTCTACACCGCCACCGTGTACCTGCTGGCCATGCCCGGCGGCTGGTTCGCCGACCGCCTGTGGGGCCCGCGCCGCACGGTCGCCATCGGCGGCACGATCATCATGATCGGCCACTTCCTGCTGGCGGTACCGGTCCCGGCCTCGTTCTTCGTCGGCCTGGTCTTCATCGCGGTCGGCTCCGGCCTGCTGAAGTCCAACATCTCCACGATGGTGGGCCAGCTCTACCCGGACCGGAACGACCCGCGCCGCGACGGCGGCTTCACGATCTTCTACATCGGCATCAACCTCGGTGCCTTCCTCGCGCCGCTGGTCATCGGCACCGTCGGCCAGAACGTCGACTGGCACCTGGGCTTCGCCCTCGCCGGCGTCGGCATGGGACTCGGCCTCGCCCAGTTCCTCCTGGGCACCAAGCACCTCGCGCCGGTCTCCAGCGTGGTCCCCACGCCGCTGGACGCCGCCGAGCGCGCCGGGATGATGAAGAAGGCGCTGCTGTGGCTGGCCGCCGCGGTCGTCTTCTACGGCGTGGTCACCTTCACCGGCCACTTCACCATCAACTGGGTGCTGTGGCCGCTCTCCCTGCTGGGCCTGGCGCTGCCGACGTACTACTTCACGCGCATCCGCCGCGACCAGGAGCTCACCTCGGACGAGAAGACCAAGGTGACCGGCTACATCTGGTTCTTCGTCGTGGCCGCCCTGTTCTGGATGATCTACGACCAGTCCGGCTCGACGCTGACCGTCTTCGCCTCCGACCACACCTCGTCGAAGCTGTGGGGCTTCCACTTCCCCGAGAGCTGGTTCCAGTCCCTGAACCCGCTGTTCGTGATGGCCCTGGCGCCGGTCTTCGCCCTGCTGTGGGTGAAGCTGGGCCGGAAGAACCCCAGCACGACCGTGAAGTTCGCGCTCGGCCTCGTCGGCATCGGCGCCTCGTTCGTCGTGATGATGCTGGCCCAGGCCGCCGCCTCGGGCGACGTCAGGGTCACCCCGCTGTGGCTGGCCGTGGTCTACCTCATCCAGACCGCCGCCGAGCTCTGCCTGTCCCCGGTGGGCCTGTCGGTCACGACCAAGCTGGCGCCGGTCAAGTACGCCAGCCAGATGATGGGCCTGTGGTTCCTCGCCGTGACGGCGGGCGACTGCGTGGCGGCGATCCTGCAGCTGGTCATCGGGGACGCGTTCCTGTCGGAGACGTCGTTCGCGATCCAGGGCGGTGTCGCGCTGGCGGCGGGGGCGGCGTTCGTCGCGTACCGCAAGCGGGTCGTCGCCCTCATGGGCGACGTCCACTGACGCTTGTGTGCGCGGGTCTTTCCCCGCCCGCCCTCCCTCCCCCAACCTTCGGCCGGGGGTGCCCCCAGCCCTGTGAAGTCAGGGCACCCCGGCGCGCGTGGTTCTTGGGCCGGGGTCGGGGCCTCCGGGGCCGGCCATTCTGGACAGCACATTTCGGTGCCTCGGGCACGATCTGTTGATCACCCCGGGGCATGCACCCACATATGCTCCACAGTCCAGAACGCCCGCCCTCCCCCGGCCGAAGGCTGGGGGAGGGCGGGCGGGGAGAAAACCTGCCCGCACAGCAACCCCCGCACCGGCGTGCCGCTCGCAGGGCTACGCGTTGGGGCGCCCCATCGCCCGGAACGTCCACCCCGCGTCCCGCCACACCGCCGCGCGCAGCGCATTGCGGCCGTCGATGATGTGCCGCTGCCCCGCCACGGCCCCCAGGGCCGCCGTGTCGAGCTCGCGGAACTCCCGCCACTCCGTCAGGTGCAGCACGACCTGGGCGCCACGTACGGCCTCCAGGGCGCTGGAGGCGTAGCCGAGCGTGGGGAAGAGCCTGCGGGCGTTGTCCATCGCCTTGGGGTCGTAGACGGTGACCTGGCCGCCCTGGAGGTGGATCTGGCCGGCGACGTTGAGCGCGGGGGAGTCCCGCACGTCGTCGGAGTCCGGTTTGAAGGCCGCGCCGAGCACCGCCACGCGCTTGCCGAGGAAGCCGCCGCTGCCGCAGGCCTCGCGGGCCAGTTCGACCATGTGGGACCGGCGCCGCATGTTGATCGAGTCGACCTCGCGCAGGAACGTCAGGGCCTGGTCGGCGCCGAGTTCGCCGGCGCGGGCCATGAAGGCCCGGATGTCCTTGGGCAGGCAGCCGCCGCCGAAGCCGATGCCGGCCCGGAGGAACTTCTTGCCGATCCGGTCGTCGTGGCCGATGGCCTCCGCGAGCTTCATGACGTCGCCACCGGCGGCCTCGCTGACCTCGGCCATGGCGTTGATGAAGGAGATCTTGGTGGCGAGGAAGGCGTTGGCCGCCGTCTTCACCAGCTCGGCGGTCGGGTAGTCCGCGACGACGAACGGCGTGCCCTCGGAGACCGGGGTCGCGTAGATCTCGCGCAGCAGCTTCTCGGCGTGCTCGGAGGCGACGCCGACCACGATCCGGTCGGGGTGCAGGGTGTCCTCGACGGCGAAGCCCTCGCGCAGGAACTCCGGGTTCCATGCCAGCTCCGCCTGGTCGCCTGCCGGGGCGAGCTCGGCGAGCCTCCCGGCCAGCCGCGCCGCGCTGCCGACCGGCACCGTGGACTTGCCGACGACCAGGGCGGGCCGGGTCAGGTGCGGGGCGAGCAGGTCGAAGGCGGAGTCGACGTGGCTCATGTCGCAGGCGTACTCGCCGTGCTTCTGCGGGGTGTTGACGCAGACGAAGTGGACGTCGCCGAAGGCGGCGACCTCCTCCCAGGAGGTGGTGAAGCGCAGCCGGCCGCTGGCGCCGGGCAGACCCGCGACATGGCGGCCGAGGAGCTCCTCCAGACCGGGCTCGTACATGGGGACCCGGCCCGTCGACAGCATCTCGATCTTGGCGGGGTCGATGTCCAGCCCCAGCACCTCGAAGCCCAGCTCCGCCATCGCGGCGGCGTGCGTGGCGCCCAGGTAGCCGGTGCCGATCACGGTGAGCTTGAGGGCCATGGAGGCTCCCTCCCCTGGTGGTGGCCGGTCTGTGCTGCCGAGCATAACCGCGGGGGATGACGTCATCCCGTCCGCCCGGTGCGGTGGATCGGGCCGCTCCGTGGTGTCCGTGTGACGGGACGGACGCCGTGGGCATGGCCATGGACGGCCTTCGCGCGCCACAATGCCCCCTACGCACGCGTGGGGAGCGGGTGCACAGTGTGGGGGTGGGGCGTGACGACGACGGATCAGGTCGGTCACAAGGACACGACCGCTGAGGAAACGCCGGGGGACGAGGCCGCGCGCCGGCGCAAGCGGCGGCGGCGCGCCCGCCGGGTGCTGCTGGGGGCGCTGACGCTGCTGGTGGCGGGCGTGCTCGCGGTGGCGGGGACGCTGTGGTGGGCGGTGGACCACTACACCGGCAAGGTGAGCCGGATTCCGAACGCCTTCCCGACCAATGTGCCCGAGAGCGAGCAGCCGGCCCCCGCCAAGGGCGGTGAAACGTTCCTCCTGGTGGGCGTCGACGCCCGCTCCGACCTGCCCACCACCGGCGAGAACGCGCAGGCGCCCGAGTGGAAGCGCGGCGCCCAGCGCAGCGACACGATGATGCTGGTCCACCTGCCCGCCGACCACCGGCACGCGTACGTGGTCTCGCTGCCCCGCGACAGCTGGGTCACCGTCCCCGGCAACGGCAAGGCCAAGCTCAACGCCGCCTTCTCCTGGGGAGGGCCGCCGCTGCTGATCGACACCGTGCAGCGGCTGACCGACGTCAAGGTCGACCACCTCGCCGTCATCGACTGGAGCGGCTTCCGCACCCTGACCGACGCCATCGGCGGCGTCGACCTCGCGGGCCGGCACATGAACGGCGACCAGGCCCTGACCTACGTGCGCGAGCGTTACCACCTGCCCCGCGGCGACCTGGACCGCACCCACCGCCAGCAGGCGTTCCTGCGCGCGGTGATCGCCAAGACGCTCACCCGGTCCACGATGAGCAATCCGCTCAAGGCCAAGGAGCTGCTGGACCAGGTCACCGGGGTGGTCAGCGTCGACGACCGGCTCTCCGGCGGTGACCTGCGCGACCTGATGTGGAGCATGCGCGGGGTTCGGGCGGCCGACATGGTCTTCATGAACGCGCCGGTCGGCGGGCTCGACATGATCAAGGGCCAGTCGGTCGTCCTGCTCGACGAGAGCGGCACCTCCCAGCTGTGGGAGGCCATGCGCAACGACACGATGGCCGACTACGTCGCGAACAACTCCCTGGACCGGCTCGGCGCCAGTACGCCGTGAGGGCCGGGAAGCGTCCGCTTCCCGGCCCTTTGTCGTCACCCCCGGCTCACGAGTCGGGGGTGACGGTGACCTTCTCGTCGTTCTTCAGCTCGGAGATCAGCTGCTTCACCTTCGGCATGTCCCACTTGAGCGAGCTGCCCGCGCTGGTGTTGATCGAGCCGGCGGTCGGCATGTTCATCGACAGGCCGTCACCGCCGTTGACGCCCTTCATCGCCCAGAACATCGAGACCAGGTTCCACAGGCTCATGTCCTTGTCGACGACCAGGGTGTCCAGGCCCGCGCCCATCACCGGGTAGAGCTTGAAGGGGTTGAGCACCGTGCCCGGCGTCGCGGTCTGGGACGCGAGGGCGGCCAGGAACTTCTGCTGGTTCTTGGTCCGGCCGAGGTCGCCCTCCGCCTCCTGGTAGCGCTGGCGGACGAAGGCGAGCGCCTCGTCGCCGTTGAGGGTCTGGGGGCCCTTCTTGATGTGCAGACCGGAGTTCTTGTCGTCGATGTTGCGCGGGATGTCCAGGTCGACGCCGCCGACCGCGTCCACGATGTTCGCGAAGCCGGCGAAGCCGATCTCCGCGTAGTGGTCGATGTGCAGGCCGGTGTTGTACTCGACGGTGCGCACCAGCAGTGTCGGGCCGTCGATCGAGTAGGCGGCGTTCAGCTTGTTCTGGCCGGGGGACTTGAACGTCTTGCCCGACTCGGAGCCCTTGAAGCTCGGGATCGTGACGTAGGAGTCACGGGGGAGCGAGATCAGCGAGTTCCCGTTGTCGCCGACGTGCAGGATCATCATGGAGTCCGTGCGCTTGCCCGCGGCGGAGCCGGTGTGCAGCTGCTTCTTCTGGTCGCCGGACAGGCCCTCGCGGCTGTCGGAGCCCACGATCAGGTAGTTGGTGCCCTTGCCGGTATCGGGGCGGTCGATCACCGTGCCGAGGTCGACCTCGCGGCGCACCTTGCCGTCGGCCCATATGTAGGTGCCGATCGACCAGGCCAGCACGACGACCACCAGCGCCAGCAGGGTCACCTTGACCCGGCGCGCCCGGCTGCCCGGCCGCGGGGGCCGGCCGGTGGTCGTGGGCGGCCCGTAGGAGCCCCCGTCACCGCCGTTCCCGTATCCGCCGCCGTAACCGCCGCCCCCGTGAGCGGGCGCGGGAGCCGGGCTGCCGTAGCCCTGCTGGCGCGGAACGCTGCCGGAGCCCGTCGCCGCGCGGCGCGGGGAGAGCTCGGGGGGCAGCGGGGGCTCGGGCGTCTGCTGCTGCCGCTGGTTCCTGTTGTTGTCGGACCAGCCGTCGGGCCATGCGTTCATGTACGGCAGTGTGCCCGTTCGGCGGGCCCAGCAGGAGGTCGGTTCCGCTTCTGCAGCAGAGCTGATGCAAAGGTCACAGGACTGCCGCTTCTCCGTGACCCAACGCGCCCGCGCCGCCTCATCCCGTGAGGTGGGTGGGCAGGTCGGTACGCGTCTCGATCATCCCGGCGGCCTGCTCCAGCAGTTCGTGCGCCAGGTTGGAACAGGCCCGGGACGCGGCCACGTCCTCGCCGATGCGCAGGTCCGGCTCGTCGCTCGGATTGCGGCGCGAGTACCCGTGCCCCACGACTCCCGGGGCGCCGTCGCCGGCCAGCGACGCGGTGCAGGCGGTGCGGTTGCCGTCCTCCTCCAGGGTCAGCTTGATCGTCCAGGTCTTCTCCATGGCGCTCACCTCTGGGTCACGCTCGGATCGCGGATTTCGCAGGAACACCCCCCTTTGCCAGCATCCGCCCGGCCCTGGTCCCGGGCAAGGTGTGCCGGGCGGTGAGCGCCGTGCGGCAGTGCTTAGGGTGGAGCCCATGTTCGAAGAGCCCGCTCCGCACCCCGTCGCGGCCAAGCCGACGTCCGCCTCGCGGATCACGCTGGCGCACATCATGACCCACCACGACACCAATCTCCTGGGCACCGTGCACGGCGGTGTGGTCATGAAGCTCGTGGACGACGCGGCGGGGGCCGTCGCCGGCCGCCACTCCGAGGGCCCGGCGGTGACCGGCGCCATGGACGAGATGGCCTTCCTGGAGCCGGTGCGGGTCGGTGACCTGCTCAAGGTGCAGGCGCAGGTCAACTGGACCGGCCGGTCCTCCATGGAGGTCGGCGTGCGGGTGGTCGCCGAGCGCTGGAACGAGTCCGGGCCGGGCACCCAGGTGGCCAGCGCCTACCTGGTCTTCGTCGCCGTCGACGCCGAGGGCAAGCCGCGCTCGGTGCCGCAGCTGCTCCTGGAGACCGACCGCGACCGCCGCCGCAACCAGGAGGCCCAGATCCGGCGCACGCACCGGCTGGCCCGCCGCCGCGCGATCATGGAACTGCGCGAGAAGCGGGCCGCCGAGGGCCTGGACGACTGACCGCGGTCAGTCGCACAGCATGCGGTCGCCCCGCACCGGCTTGATGTCCACCGGCTGCGGCTGCGGCTGGGGCGCCGGGGCGGGCTCCCCGGCCCGCACCGGGGTGACGCCGCGGTAGTCGGCGCCCACGATCACCCGCAGCACCGGCCCGAGCCCGGGCACGGCCCGCAGGCCCGCGTAGGGGAGCGCGGTGCCGAGGGCGGCCGCGGAGCGGTCCCAGCCGGGGTCGTAGTGGATCACCGTGTACTCCGCGTCGTGCCGCGTGGTGTTGCCGGGCATCCCCGTGGTCCGGAAACCGGCACCCCGCAGGTCCTTGTCGACGCGGGCGCCGAGGCCGGTCACGGACGTGCCGTTGTTGACCTGGACGCGGATCGAGCCGGGCGGCACGTCGACCTGCTCGGGGCTGCGCGAGGGCGCCGGCGTGCCGCTCGCGGGGGTGACGGCCGGGCCGATGAGCGACCGGTCCTCGCGGAGGGCGTCGAAGAGCCGCTCGGCGCCCTTGGCGGACCAGCGCACGGTCGTGCCGACCCCCTGGACCCGGAAGGGCGTCGGTTCCACCGGTACGGTCGCGAACTCCAGCGACCCCACCCCGAAGCCGCCGCGCAGCCCGGTGAGCAGAGAGATCAGATCGTCCGGCGTGGTCTGCCGGTCGGTGCGCACGGAGCCGAGCGCGGCCCCGGCGACCTGTTCGAGCTTGACCGGGTTGCGCAGCAGACCGGTCTCGGTCACCCGGCGCACCAGGGCCGCCAGGAAGCGCTGCTGCCGGCCCATGCGCGTCAGGTCCATGGCGTCCTGACCGTAGCCGGAGCGGACGTACTGCAGCGCGGCCCCGCCGTTCATGCGGACGGTGCCGGCGGGCAGCGAGAGTCCGGTCCAGCCGTCCTTCAGCGGACGGGTGGTGCACACGTCGACGCCGCCGACCAGGTCGACCGCCTTCATGAAGCGCCCGAAGTCGATCTCGGCGTAGTGGTGGACCGGCAGCCCGGTCAGCTTCTCGACGGCGCTGACGGTCAGCGCGGGGCCGCCGTCGCCGTACGCCCACTTCAGCCTGCCGGGGCGGGGGAGCTCGGCGTAGGTGTCGCGCGGCAGGCCGACCACGCTGATCCTGCGGCCGTCCCGGGAGACGTGCGCGAGCATCATCGTGTCCGCGCAGTTGCAGGGCCGGCCCCCCAGATGCCAGCGGGTGCGCTGGGCCGCGGTCAGGCCGCGGCGCAGGTCGGTGCCGACGATCAGGAAGTTGGTGCCCTTGGTGGAGGCGGCGCGCTCCCTGGGGCCCCCGAGGGCGTCCACGTGCGCGAGGCGGCTGTCCATGTGGGCGACGACGGCGTGCCCGATCCCGCTGGCGGTCAGGATGCCCAGCGAGAGCGCGCCGAGGACGCGCATCCCGCGGCGCACCGGGGTCCGGCGGACGGCGGGCGCCGGCTGGCGGCGGCGAGCGGCGGTCATAAAGGCACGTTAAGCAGTCATACCGTCCTACGGTATGAGCCTCGCCCGCACCTGCACACCGCTGTCATCCGTTCGCGGTAACGTGTGCGGCTGTGAACGCTGCGACCCCCCACCTGCCGCCCGCCGTCTCCGTGATCATGCCCGTGCTCGACGAGGAGCGCCATCTGCGCGCTTCCGTCCGGCACATCCTGGAGCAGGACTACGCGGGTGAGCTGGAGGTCGTCATCGCCCTCGGCCCCTCGACGGACCGCACCGACGAGATCGCCGCCGAGCTCGTGCGCGAGGACCCCAGGGTGCACACCGTGCCCAACCCCACGGGCCGCACCCCCGCCGCCCTGAACGCCGCCATCAAGGCCTCCCGGCATCCTGTCGTGGTCCGCGTCGACGGGCACGGCATGCTCTCCCCGGACTACATCGAGACCGCCGTGCGGCTGCTGGAGGAGACCGGCGCCGCGAACGTCGGCGGCATCATGCACGCCGAGGGCGAGAACGACTGGGAGCGCGCCGTCGCCGCCGCCATGACGTCCCGGATCGGCGTGGGCAACGCGGCCTTCCACACCGGCGGCCAGGCGGCCCCCGCGGACACCGTCTACCTGGGCGTCTTCCGCCGCGAGGTGCTGGAGCAGCAGGGCGGCTACAACGAGGAGTTCATCCGCGCCCAGGACTGGGAGCTGAACTACCGCATCCGCGAGGCCGGCGGCCTGATCTGGTTCTCGCCCGAACTGCGCGTCTCCTACCGGCCGCGGCCGAGCGTGCGGGCGCTGGCCAAGCAGTACAAGGACTACGGCCGGTGGCGCCGCGTCGTCACCCGCTACCACCAGGGCTCGGTCAATCTGCGGTACCTGGCCGCCCCGGGCGCGGTCCTGGCGATCGCGGCGGGCGTCGTCGTCGGCGTGGCCGTCACCCCGCTGGGCTTCGTGGTCCCCGGTGGCTACCTGGCCGCCATCGCGCTGGGTTCGCTGCCCGCCGGCAAGGGGCTGTCCCTCGCGGCGCGGGCCCAGGTCCCGGTGGCGCTGGCCACCATGCACATGTCGTGGGGCTTCGGTTTCCTGACCAGCCCGCGCTCGCTCGCCCGCAGGGTCATCGCCAGCCGCCGCCCGGCGGTGCGGGCGACCGCCGACTCCGACGCGTAGCGCCGGCGGCCGGGCCCCGCGGGGCCCGGCCCGTGCGTCCTACCAGTTGTAGTACGGGTTGACCTTCATGCACGCCGACTTGTCGGAGGCGTTGAGCGCGTTCG